>JBJMGU010000115.1:0-26026 GCA_045807765.1 Blastocatellia bacterium | reverse complement strand
TTGGGGCTGGGGACTTGGGGCTAGGGAGCAGAGTCAAAACTGGCGAAAGACGACGCCCGTTTCTCTAATCCCTAGTCCCCAGCCCCTAGCCCCTAGCCCCTGTCTTTACCACTTCCAGCTCAAAATAGATTTCTTTGCCGCGCATCACGGCGTTCAGATATTGCTCCCAGAACTTGCGCACGAAGCGCCAGCGCGGGTGGTGGTTGTCGAGGTTGATCAGGTATTCAAGCCCCGTCAGCTTCCACAGATTCAGCAAGGTGACGCGACAGACTTTTTGTTTGAAGCGCGCTTCGGTGTAGAAGTCGAAGACGGCGCGATCATCGGTCAGATTGCGAAACGAATAGCTGTTCAGGTGGTTGCGGTGCGTCAGGTCGGTGGCGAAGTCGGGATTCGTCCAATGCGGCGCCAGCAGCTTGACTGTGCCGCCGGCGCGCGTGATGCGGTGCAACTCGCTCATGACCGCCATCGGGTTCTGAACATGCTCAATGACATGCCTGCCGATGACTTCGTCAAATGAATCGTCGGCGAACGGATAAGGCAGGTCGTCGAGGTCATGAATCACGTCGGCGGCGGTGCGCGGGTTTACATCCATGCCAATGGCGCCCGCGACTTTGTTGGCGCCGCAGCCGATGTCTAGCACACGGCGCGCGGGCATGGCTGTTTCAACTGTTCTGATCGCCTTCCCCTCACTCAAATTGCAACACGCTCCTCGATAGCCGTCGGCGCTGCGTATGGCCTGCACGGCGACGGCAAAGAAACTTTATATTATCTCATCATTTCTCAGGCAGTCTAACAGCCGCCATCTGGCATCATCAATGGGCGGCGCGGATTCCTTTACAAGCTCAATCAGAAATGGAGAATAGACGGTGGTGTGAATGTTCGATGATTCGCGACCGCTGCTTTTAATTTCTGCTGTGCTTGAGTGAGCCTGTGCCATGTCATTCCGTTCTGTCTTCCTTGCCATAGTCATTGGATTTGCGCTGATCGTCGCCGCCTTCCTGATTAACCGCCAGCGCCCGAAGGTCGAGACCGATCAGCCCGAGGCGGCACTCGTCCGCGCCTCAGGCAAGTGCGCCGAGTGCCATACTCAGCAGCAGTATTCCGTCGTTCACGAATACGAGATGAGTCGGCACGCTCAGAAAGGCGTCAGTTGCCTGGACTGCCACCAGCCGGCAGACAACCAGCAGCGCCAGGATCATCACGGCTTCGTCATCACCAAACAGATGACGGCGGGCAACTGTCGCAGTTGTCACGAGAGCACTTATCAAGAGTTTGTCCGCAGCCGTCACGCGGCGGTCTCGTGGGCGGCGGTCTACGGCGAGCAAGGCTTGTCGGCAGAGCAGGTCGCCTTCGCCGAAAAGTATCAGCCCGGCTATGCCAAGCGCCCGCCTCATCCATTCATCAAGCTCGAAGGGACATCAGCGATGACCAGCGGCTGCGCTCAGTGTCACAGCGTCGGGCGACCGAATGAAGATGGCACAATCGGCACCTGCACCGCCTGTCACACACGCCATACCAGCTCGGTTGAGATCGCCCGCCTGCCGCGAACCTGTGCACAGTGCCACATGGGGCCGGATCATTCGCAAATCGAAATCTATGAGGAGTCGCGCCACGGCGTCCTGTTCGAAGCGCAGCGCGAGCAGTTGAACCTGCGGGCCGAGCCGCGCGCCCTGACGACGCGCGATATGTTCGTGCCGACCTGCGCCACCTGTCACATGAGCGGCATCAATTGCCTGAAGGTGACGCATGACCCGTCAGAGCGCCTTTCGTTCTATCTGGCCGACGCCATCACCAAGCAAAGGCCGAACTACGCGCTCGCGCAAGCCAACATGAAGCAGGTCTGCACACAATGCCACACCAGCTCGCTGATCAACCGCGTCTATGACCAGGCCGAACAGGTCGTCACCAGCACGAACGAAAAAGTGCAGAACGCCCTGGACATCGTCAATGGCTTGAAGAAAGACGGCGCGCTCACGGGCGAGCCGTTCTCGCACCCGATTGATTTTATCTACTTCGACCTCTGGCACTATGACGGGCGCACCTCGAAGCACGGGGCGTTCATGGGCGGCGCAGACTTCGTGCAGTGGCATGGCAATTACCCGATGCTCTACAAGACGGTTGAGCTAAAAAGCATGGCCGACGAGTTACGGAGGGGGCATGGAAAGGCTAACCCGGTGGGCGGGCCGCCACCCGCGGCTAAATGATCCGCAGTTCTGGATCGAAGCCTTCGTGGTGTTTAATCTCGCCTGCCTGGCGCTGGACATCTACCTGGCGCACTCGACGAACGAGTTCCGCCGTCAGAGCGAATACATCCCACTCTATTTCTCGTTGGCGGCTCCGATCATCCTGCTTGTCGGGCTGATTGCCAGAGAGCGTTACGGCTACGCGGCGGTGTGGCGTGATCTAGGCTATCTGGTCGGCTGGGCGGCGATTGTCATCGGCATCACCGGCGTCGTGCTGCACCTCGACAGCCGCTTCTTCTACGAGCGCACGGTCAAGAGCCTGACTTACGCGGCACCCTTCGCGGCCCCGCTCGCCTACACGGGCGTGGGCTTGCTGTTGCTGTTGAATCGCATGGTGGCGGCGGGCTCGATGGCCTGGGCTTACTGGGTGCTGTTGCTGGCGCTCGGCGGCTTTGCCGGCAACTTCATCTTCAGCCTGACCGACCATGCAACAAACGGTTTCTTCCACCCGATTGAATGGCTGCCGGTCATCAGCAGCGCCTTTGCGGTGAGCTTCCTGCTGGTGCCGTTCTTCGTACGCGTCGGTCGCCGGTTCCTCGGTCTCTGCGCGCTGGTTTTGCTGGCTCAAGCGGCCATCGGCGTGCTGGGATTTCTTTTGCACGGGCTGGCAGACCTGCATGGACCATCAGCGAGTCTGTTTCAAAACATTGTGCATGGCGCGCCGCCGTTCGCTCCGCTGCTGTTGCCGAATCTCGTGCTGCTCGGGCTGATTGCGCTGTGGGTGCTGAACAAGGTCGTCACGGAAGACGGCGTCCTGCCGACTGGGGAAAGTGCCGCAGCAGATCAACTGACTTGATTCTCCGGTTTCAGGTCGCGCCCGTTCGCATAATTTTATTGTAGCTCCAAAGTCGTGTGTGATAGGCTACGCGCCGCTGGTTCGTCGTCCCAGGAGGTGCAGTCATTTCGGCCCACATCTTCATCTCACACGCCACCAGCGATGACCCTTTCGTCGAAGAGTTGCGCGTCGCGCTGGAAGCTCACAGGTTGCCGGTCTGGGTTGATTCGCGCAACCTGCGCGGCGGCGCAAAGCTCGCCCCTGAAATAGACGCCGCCATCGAACAGGCACGGCAGGTCATCGTCGTCCTCAGTCCCAACACGGTTAACTCGCCCTGGGTGCGCAAAGAGATCAATAAGGCGCTCGAAGTCGAGGGACAGAAGAAAGATTCCGGCTACCGCGTCATCCCGCTGCTGCTGCCGGGCATCAAGCCTTCAGCGCTTGCTAACTGGTTCGATGAAGAGCCGGTCGGTATTCCTGTCGAACTCAGAACCGGCGCGGTCAGCGAAGCAGTGCCGGCGATCCTCGCAGCCCTCGGCGAACAGTTGCCCGATGACCGTCAGACTGCGCCAGAGCCGCCAGCCCACCCGGTGGCCGAACTCAAGTTAAAGCTGAAGCATACCAGCATCGAAGAAATCGGCCAGGGTAAGTGGCGAGCCCGCGCGACGGCGCAATTGATTTACGACCCGGCTGATGCGGCTCGCCCCGCCGCCGAAAGCACTGAGTTCAATTTCACTGCGCCGCTCGGCCCGATTGAAACTGACGAGCTGCGCTGGTATCTGGAAGAGTATTACCGCTGGCCGACGGCCTTCTTCACCGAGCGCGCCAGGCGCATCGAGGGGCAACTGCCAGAGTGGGGCCGGCAGCTCTACAACGCCGCGACCGCCGCGCAGTCGGCGCGCGAGTTGATGGCCGATTGGCAGCAGTCGGCGGACGACATCGAGCGGCGCTTTTCGATCTTCGTTGACAGCCGCTTGATCGAAGGCAGCCTTGAAGCGGAGCAGGCCGCCGCGAACGAAGCCGCCAGCGCCCTGCTCGCCTTGCCGTGGGAGCTGATGCACGACGGGCGCAGCTTTCTCTTTCAGGGCAAAAATGCCGTCCGTGTCCGCCGCTGCTTGCCGAAGCAGCGCGCCGAGAAAGCCATCGCATCGAGCTTGCCCATTCGCATCCTGCTCGTAAGCCCGCGCCCCGAAGACGAGCGCGCCGGCTACATTGACCATCGCATCAGCGCCCGCCCGCTGGTTGCGGCCCTCGAATCGCTGGGTGAGCTGGCCGAGCTAACGGCGCTCGACCCGCCGACCTTGCCTGCGTTGCGGCAGACGTTGCGGCGGGCGAGCGATGAGAAACGCCCGTTCGACGTGATTCATTTCGATGGTCATGGCGTTTACGACCGCCAGCGCGGGCTAGGTGCGCTCTGCTTTGAAGACCCGAAAGACAGCGACAAGTCGGAGAGGCGCGCCAGCCAGTTAATTGATGCGGAAGAGCTGGCGGCGCTGGTCAGAGCGCATCGCATCCCGCTGGTCTTCCTCGAAGCCTGCCAGAGCGCGGCGGAAGCGAAGCCGGCGGCTTCCGTCGCGGCCAAGCTGCTCGACGAAGGCGTCACGTCGGTCGTGGCGATGACTCATAGCGTGCTGGTCGAAACGGCGCGACGCTTTGTGACGGCCTTCTACGGCGAGCTGGCCGAGGGCAAACGCATCGGCACGGCAATGCTGGTCGGACAACAGGCGCTGTACGACGACGACTTTCGCTTTCAGGTGATGCGCGCAGGCGAGCTGCGGCTCAAGGACTGGTTCGTGCCGGTGCTGTATCAGGAAGAGAATGACCCTCGCCTGATTACGCATCTGCTGCCCGAAGAGAGCAGGAGACTACACCAGCAGCGACGGCAACTGAGCCTCGGTGCGCTGCCCGAACCACCCGCGCACAGCTTCGTTGGACGCAGCCGCGACTTGATGAAGCTGGAGCGCATGCTTGTGAACACCGAACAGCGCTACGTGGTTGTGCGAGGGCGCGGTGGCGAAGGCAAAACGACGTTGGCGGTGGAGCTGGCGCGCTGGCTGGTGCAGACGCGGCGGTTCGAGCGCACGGCCTTTGTCAGTCTGGAAGAGTACACCGACGCGCGCGGAGTGCTGATAAAGCTGGGGCAGCAGCTCTTGCCGGAAGGCGAGAACTGGCACGTAGCTGACAGTGCCGAAGACTTCAAGCAAGGCAGGCAGGCAGTCGAGCGCGCCTTGCGTGACCGGCGGACGATCATCGTGCTGGACAACCTGGAGAGCGTGCTGCCTGACCCGGCGACGCAGGGACGCGGCGACACGGAGACGCGGCGAGATGATACCGCGCTCAAAGAAATCTTCGACCTTTGCGCTGCCTTGCTCGACGCCGGGCCGGCCACGCGGCTGGTCTTCACTTCACGCGAGCCGCTGCCGGAGCCGTTCGCGCATCACCATCGCACCGCTGAATTGCGCGAGCTTGATCCCAACGACGCCATCGAGCTGGTCAGCCAGGTGATGAAGCGCGAGGGGCTGGAGCCGAAGCACGACGACGCGGGCAATACGCCGACAGAAGTCGCGGAACTGGTCGAAGCGGTCGGCTGCCACGCGCGGGCGCTGACGCTGCTGGCGCGCGAGATCGCTATTCAAGGAGTGAGCGCCACGACCGGCAATGTGCAGCGGTTGATAGAAGAGTTGGAGGGCAAGCATCCCGGCGAGCGCGAGAACTCGCTCTATGCCAGCGTCGAACTCTCGCTGCGCCGCCTGCCGCCCGACATGCGGCAGCAGATCAAGGCGCTGGGTGTCTTTCACGGCGGGGCGCATTTGGGAGCGATGCAAATCGTGCTTGGGGTTGATAAGGAGACCTCGCTGAACATTGCTCGTGCGCTGGTCGAAGTCGGACTGGCGGAAGCGATGCCTTACAACCACCTGCGGCTCGATCCGGCGCTGCCGCCATACCTGCTGCGCGATCTCAGCGAAGCGGAGCAAGAAGCGGCACGCACACGCTGGGCGGAAGCGATGCAGCAGTTGACGCGGTTTCTGTATCAGCAACGGTTTCAGGATGCCGAGTTATCCGCCCGGCTGACGCTGCTGGAGCTGCCCAACCTGATGGCGCTGCTCGATTGGATCGAGCAGCGCGCGACGCCGGAAGAGGTGGTTGATCTAGCGCAGAGTCTGGAAGAACTGCTCGCCCGTCTGGGTCGTCCGCAGGCGCTGGCCCGGGCGACGCGCGCACGTGAAGGGGCTGCGCTCCAGCTCGGTCAGGAGGGCGTATGGAGCCTCGCCCACTTCAATGCCGAAAGCGCGAAGATTGACCGGCTGCTGGAAGGCGGCCAGGTGCCCGCCGCTTACCAGGCGGCGCAACGACTGCTTGAGCAGTCGCAGGCGGCAGGCGGAGAGGCATATCCGAGGGCAGATTATAACATCGCATACGCGTATATTCTGCTTGGGAGAGTGCTGAATACGGGCGGTGCCGTCGAAGCCGCCCTTGCGCCGCTCGGTGAGGCGCAGCGGCGTTTCCAGGCGCTCGCCGATGCGGGGGACACCAGCGCCGCAAGAATGGCTGCGGCAGCAATCACCGAAACAGCGGATTGCCTGACGGATTTAGGGCGATTGGATGAAGCAGCGGCGGCTTACCAGGAGGCTATCGGGCGTTTTGAGAAGCTTGGTGATCAAAGATGGGTAGCTGTCGGCAAAGGCAATCTTGGCACAGCCCGCCTGAGGCAAAAGCGGTATCAAGAGGCGCTGGAGGCACACACCGAAGCGCGTTCGATCTTTGAAAGCCTGGGCGAGCCAGGGCACGTCGGTGTTGCCTGGCATCTGATTGGGGTGGTACACCGCGAGGCCGGACAATTTGAACAGGCCGAGTCCGCTTACCGGCAATCGCTAGCAATCAAGGTGCGGGAGAAGAATCTTGCGGGTGAGGCCAGCAGTCTGACTGAGTTGGGAAATCTATATGACAATATGGGGCGGCTGGAAGAGGCGGTGAAGTGCTACCGACAGGCGGCGGATATTGCTGTCAAGTTACTGGATCAGATGAAAGAAGGCCTTCGCCGCAATAACTTGGCCAATACGCTCATCAAGCTGAAACGGTACGACGAAGCCCGCCGCGAATTGCTGCGCGCCATCGAGTGCAAGCAGCCTTACGGCCACGCGGCTGAATCCTGGAAGACCTGGGCTATTCTCCACAATCTAGAACAGGCCATCGGCGATCAGCAATCTGCCGCAGACGCGCGGCAGCGGGCGATGGAAGCTTACCTGGCGTACCGGCGAGACGGCGGGCAGAGCTATGAATGGGGCGCGCAATGGTGCGCCAATGTCGGGCAGGCGATTAAGCAGGGAGAGACAACCGCGCTGGCACAGGAGCTAGCCGAGTATCTGAAAACACAAGTTGGCCCCAGAGGCAAAGCGCTTCTCCCCAAGTTGCAAGCCATCCTCAGCGGCTCGCGCGACCTGGCACTGGCTGACGATCCCGCGTTGGATTACGAGGATGCGGTGGAGTTGAAATTGTTGCTGGAATCGCTGGGCGCGAGTTGAATTTCCTTAAAGACCGTTGCCATCATCCGCGCTTCGGCTTCACGCGATTGAAGACTTTGTGAATCTTTTTGTCGCGCTCTTTGCGGCTCTGTTGCAGCCGCGTGTCGGTGCGCGCTTCCAGGAACTCAAGCTCCTTTTGAATCTTCTTGTAATTCTCCAGGCGGCTCGCTGACAACGTGCCCGCGGCAATCGCCGCTTTGACGGCGCAGTCGGGCTCGCGCTCGTGGCTGCAATCCGAGAAGCGACAATCACCAGCCAAGTCTTCAATATCCGCGAAGCTGTCGGTCAAGCCTTCGCCCGCCTCCCACAACTGCAACTCGCGCATGCCCGGCGTGTCGATCAACAGGCCACCAGCCGGCAGCACGATCAATTCGCGATGCACCGTCGTATGCCTTCCCTTGCTGTCTTCTTCGCGCACGTCCTGTGTCTTTTGCCGCTCTTCGCCCAACAGCCGGTTAATCAGAGTTGATTTGCCGACGCCGCTTGAGCCGAGAAACGCAATTGTCTTGCCGACGCCGAGATAATCTTCGAGCGGCTCGATGCCTTCGCCGCGCTTGACGCTGATCGCATGAATCGGTGTGCCGAGCGCCACCTGCTCGACTTCGCGCAGGCAGGCTTCGATGTCTTTGGCAAGATCAGCTTTGCTCAGGATGATGACCGGTCGCGCGCCGCTCTCGAAGGCGAGGATCAGGTAACGCTCGATGCGCCGCAGGTTGTAATTGTTGTCGAGGCCGACGACCAGAAAGACCGTGTCGATGTTGGTGGCGACGATCTGCTCCGCGCTGGTCTCGCCCGCCGCCTTGCGCGAGAACTTGGAGGTGCGCGGCAGCACCGCTTCGATGACGGCGCGGCCTTCGTGCGGCAATCTTGAGATGGCCACCCAATCGCCGACCGCCGGAAAATCTTCGCGCCCGTGCGCCTCGTAACGCAGCTTGCCGCGCACCTCTGCGAGCAATTCGTCGCGCTCGGTCATCACGCGGTAGAGGCCCTGGTATTCGAGGGCAACGCGCGCTGCCTCGGCGCCGCGCTCGCGGTGCGGCGCGAAGGCCGTCTCGAAATGCGCATTCCAGCCGAGCGTTTCCAGGGCGGTCATTACTTCGTCACTTCTTCGCCGCCGAGCGCGCCGGGCGCTTGCCGAAGCGCTCGACGTCGACGCTGGTAAAGGCATTGAAGCCGGCGAAGCGCGCCGCCGCGCCCAGCTCTTCTTCGATGCGCAGCAATTGGTTGTACTTGGCGACGCGGTCGGTGCGCGACGCCGAGCCGGTCTTGATCTGGCCGGCGTTCGTCGCCACCGCCAGGTCGGCGATAAACGTGTCTTCGGTTTCGCCCGAGCGGTGCGAGATCACTGACGTGTAGCCGTGCGTCTTCGCCAACTCAATCGTGTCGAGCGTTTCCGTAAGCGAGCCGATCTGGTTGACCTTGACGAGAATCGAATTGGCGGCCTTCTCTCTGATGCCGCGCGACAGATAGGTCACGTTGGTCACGAACAGATCATCGCCGACCAGTTGCACGCGGTCGCCAAGCTCTGCGGTCAACGTCGTCCACCCTTGCCAGTCGGATTCCGCAAGCCCGTCTTCGATAGAAACAATCGGGTACTTGCTCACCCAGTCACTGTAGAGCCGCAGCATCTCGTCGGCGCTCTTGCGCTCGCCGGACGATTTCTTGAAGACGTAACCGCCATCTGTATAGAACTCGCTCGACGCCGCATCGAGCGCCAGGGCGATCTGCTCGCCGGCTTTGTAGCCCGCATTCGTGATGGCTTCGAGGATAGATTCGATGGCCTCCTCGTTTGATTTCACGTTCGGCGCAAAGCCGCCCTCGTCGCCCACCGCCGTCGAGTAGCCGCGCTTCTTCAGGACCGACTTGAGCGCGTGAAAGACTTCGACGCCGGCGCGCAAGGCTTCCGAAAACGACGCGAAGCCCGCCGGCACGATCATGAACTCTTGCAGGTCTACGTTATTGTCGGCGTGCGCGCCGCCATTGACGATGTTCATCAGCGGCACCGGCAAGGTACGCCCGCCGACGCCGCCCAGGTAAGCGTAAAGCGGCACGCCGAGCGCGTCCGCCGCCGCCCGTGCCGTCGCCAGCGACACGGCAAGGATGCTGTTAGCGCCGAGCTTGCGCTTGTTCGAGGTCTGGTCGGCTTGAATCATCGCCAGATCGATATCGGCCTGCATCAGCGCGTCACGCCCGATGATCAGCTTGGCGATTTGCGTGTTGATGTTGGCGACGGCTTTGCTGACGCCCTTGCCCAGGTAACGCTTCTTGTCGCCGTCGCGCAGCTCCAGCGCTTCGTTCTCGCCGGTCGAAGCGCCCGATGGCACCGCCGCGCGCCCGATGATGCCGCTGATCAGTGTCACTTCTGCCTCAACGGTCGGGTTGCCGCGTGAATCCAGAATCTCCCTTGCAGTTACTCGCTCGATCACTGTCATTGATTGATGGCCTCCATGAATATTTCGGTGGCGCGCTCAGACAGCGCCGCGCCGCATAAGATAGACCGGCTAGTATACCCTAGCCCCGTGAGCTTGCGAAAGCTTTGCGCCGGTCGCTATAGTTTGCCATTTCGTGAGCGCAAGCCGTGAGCTTGCGTGGCCGATCTTGAACGATTACTTTGTATAAAGAAGGAGCGCGCTTTCAAGCGCACGACACCTGATGGATAAACGCGAGATTACTCTGGGCCACAGTCCCGACCCCGACGACGCTTTCATGTTTTACGCGCTGGCGACCGACCAGATCGACACCGAAGGGCTGACGTTTCGCCACGTCATCCAGGACATCGAAACGCTCAACCGCCGCGCCATGAATGCCGAGCTTGATGTCACAGCCATCTCGATTCACGCCTATGCCTATGTGCTCGACCGCTACGCGCTGCTGACGAGCGGCGCTTCGATGGGCGATAACTACGGGCCGCTGGTGATCGCCCGCGAGCCGCTTTCGATAGACGAGGCGCGCCGCACGACGATTGCCATACCCGGCGAGATGACTTCCGCTTACCTGACCTTGCGGCTCTGCCTCGGCGATGTCGAAACCCGCATTGTGCCGTTCGACCAGATCATGGACGCGGTCGAAAGCGGCGAGGTCAACGCCGGACTGTTGATCCACGAGGGCCAGTTGACCTATAAGGCGCGCGGCTTTCATAAGGTGATCGATCTCGGCGAGTGGTGGATGGTCGAAACCGGCTTGCCGCTGCCGCTTGGCGGCAACGCTATCAAGAAGTCGCTCGGCCCCGAGTTGATTGCCAAAGTGTCGCGGCTGCTACGCCAATCCATCGAATATGGCTTACAGCACCGTCAGGTGGCGGTGCGCCATTCAATGAAGTATGGGCGCGGCATGGAAGAGTCGCTGACTGACCAGTTCGTCGGCATGTATGTCAACGATTACACCATCGATTATGGCGAGCGCGGGCGCGAGGCGGTGCGCTTGCTGCTTGAACGCGCGCACCGCGCCGGCATCATTCCCAACCCAGTTGAGCTGGAGTTCGCTTGATTGTCGCGGCGTGTTTCATGAGTTAATCGTTAGCCCGTCACCGGGCGCGCGGCTTTGCTAGAGAACATAATCTGTGACCGCAGAGTGTCAGTTTTTGTTCTAGGGCAACTCCCTCAAAGAGTATGGAATCAGCCGCAGGTTGCATCGAAGCAAGACAGCCGCGACGGTCGGCCAACGCGCCATTCGCATCAAGCGGCGTCATCTCACGGTCATTGCTTGCCTTTATTTCCATGCAAAACCAGTCGGTTTCGCGGCACGAGTGTTGCAGAATAACGTTATGAGTTTAAGCCGGATGTAGCAAACGCCATCACAATCTGGCTTGAACCGGCGATAGAAAATTGTCGTAATTGGACAATGAGATGTTACAGGAAGTGAAAAACAGAATACTCCTAGTCGAAGACGACGCCGATACGCAGGCAGCGATGACCATGTTGTTCGAGCTTGAAGGATTCGAAGTCATCACCGCGACGGACGGCGAGGAAGCTTATCTGCGCGCCGTCTCTGAACGCCCTGATCTGATCGTCACCGACATTAACATGCCGAATGTCAATGGCCTGGATTTGATCCGTCTGGTGCGCGCCGACGGGCGCATCGATGGGATTCCGATTGTCGCCATGAGCGCCGTCGAAAGACAATACCTGAACCGGGCAATGGAACTCGGAGCGATTGCCGTCGCTCAGAAGCCCATCGAATTCGATCATTTTCTTTCGTTAATCGCGCACATCGTTTCGGCACGACACCGACGCAGCCTCAACCACTCGCCAGTCGAGCGGCGACGCAGCCAGTCTCGCAAAAACGGCCCGGCCAAACACTGAAAATGATGAACGATGAACGATGAATGATGAACTGCCGGAGACAGGCGTCATTGCAATCGGCGCAGCTTTGTACTTCATCATTCATCGTTCATCGTTCATCATTTCCCTAAGGATTGAGCGGGCGATGATCATGCGTTGAATCTCGCTTGTGCCTTCGCCGATCTCACAGAGCCGCGCGTCGCGGTAGAGGCGTTCGATGCGGTAATCGCGAAAGTAACCGGCACCGCCATGAATCTGCACAGCGTAATCGGCAGCGCGCTTGGCGACCTCAGAGGCGTAGAGCTTGGCCATCGAGGCGGCCACCGTCACTTCTTCACCTTGATCGTGCAGCCACGCGGCGCGGTAGATCAACAACTCTGCCGTATCGATCTCGGCCTTCATCTCGGCCAGCTTAAAGCTGATCTCTTCAAAGCCGGCGATTGCCGCGCCGAACGCCTGCCGCGTCGTGGCGTATTTCAGAGCTTCATCAAGGCTGGCTTTGGCGATCCCGAGGCAGAAACAAGCCATGCCGACGCGGTCATAAGCGAGACATTGCATCAAGGTCGGAAAGCCGCTGTTCTCTTCGCCAAGCAGATTCGTCACCGGCACGCGGCAATCTTCAAAAAACAGCTCGGAGGTCGGCGAGCCGCGCACGCCCATCTTTTCAAGCTTGCGCCCGCGCGTCAGCCCCTGCGCGTCGCCGTCTACCAGAATCATGCTGTGGCCGCGCGTGCCGCGGTCGGGCGCAGTGACGACGAAGGTCAAAATCACGTCGGCAATCGGCCCGTTGGTGATGTAGGTCTTCGAGCCGTTCAGAACAAAAACATCGCCTTCGCGCACGGCACGCGTCTTTACGCCCGCGAGGTCTGACCCGGCGCCCGGCTCGGTCAGCGCCAGCGCGCCAATCCATTCGCCGGCGATCAGTCGGGGGAGGTAATGCCGTCGCTGCGCCTCTGTGCCGTATTTCAAGATGGGATAGCCGCAGAGCGCCAGGCTGGCGCCGACCGAGAGCGCCGTCGCGGCGTCGGCGCGCGCCAGCTCGATTGAAGCCATTGTTGCCGTCAGCAAGTCGGCGCCAGTGCCGCCGTAGATTTCGGGAAAGTTCAAGCCGGTGTAGCCGAAGCGCGCCAACGCCGTCAGCGTATCGCGCCGAAAGGTTTCCGTGCGATCCATCTCGGCGGCGTGCGGCGCGACCTCTGCCGCCAGGAACTCGCCGAGCGATTTCAGGTACTGCTGCTGCTCATCCGAAAGACCAAAGTCCATGCGCGCACCTTGAATCGAATCTTACTTCCCCTTCGTCGCCTGCTGTGCCTTGAGCTGTTCGTAGAAGCTCTTTTTTGACTCTTCGACAAACTGGCGATAGCCCTGCGGGTCAATAAACGGGTTGGCCGCTGCGCCCTGCTCGCGTTTGGCCATCTTGTCGAGCAGGCCGAACATCGAGCCGTGCGGGCCGAGGAAGACATCACACGGCAAGGATTCCAGCACGCGGAAGGTGCGCTGATAATCGGCGACGATCTTCGGATACTTCGCATTGTTGACCAGCTTGTAATCGGGGGCCGAAGTGCTGCCGATGAAGACGACGTTGTAGGTCTTGCCGCCGTCTTTGACTTCCATCGTCCAGGTGGTGTTGCCCTTGGTGTGGCCGGGCGTCAGATGCGCCACCAGCCAGACGCCGCCGACTTCGACCGTATCGCCGTCGTGCAGGATGCGGTCGGCTTTGACCGGCGCGAAGGCCAGCGCGTCGCCCCACTGGAAATCGCCACGGTCGCCAATGGCAAGCTGCGCGGCGTCGGCCTCGCTTGCGGCGAGTTTCGCACCGGTCAGGGCTTTCAACTCCGCCAGCCCGCCGGCGTGGTCGTAATGGGCGTGGCCGTTGATCAGCAGCCGCACATCTTCGAGCTTAAAGCCGAGCTGTTTGACGTTCCCGCGAATCTGCGGCACGGTTTCGGCGAATCCGCTGTCGAGCAGGATGTGGCCCTGCGGCGAGGTGATGAGAAAGGCGCTGACTTCATACGCGCCGACATAATAGATATTGCCGATGATGCGAAACGGCTTCACCGGGCGATTCCACGAGCGCGAGGTTTCGTCGCGCTGCGCTGCAAGTGAACCTGATAAGGCGAAGACCAGCAGCAGAAACAATGCCGACCGGCGTGCGCAGTTGATGAGTTGGTTTTGCATAGCGGCCCCTTCGATTCATCGTCGACGGCAAAGGTTGGCAGACTGAGAGCAGATCACTGCGCAAATTTCTTTAAGAGCTCGCGGGCGATGATCATGCGCTGAATCTGGTTGGTGCCTTCGACGATCTGGCCGATCTTGGCTTCGCGCATCAGCGCCTGGACGGGATAATCTTCGCTCGTGCCGTAGCCGCCATAAATCTGCACGGCGTCGGTCGTCACTTTCATTGCAGTGTCGGTCGCCAGCAGCTTGGCCATCGAAGCGATGGCATTAAACGGCAGCCCGCGATCTCTGAGCCAAGCCGCTTTGCGCACGACACAGCGCGCCGCTTCGATGCCGGCGGCCATGTCTGCGAGCATGAATTGAATACCTTGAAAACTGCCGATTGACTGGCCGAACGCCTGGCGCTCGACCGCATAGCGCAAGGCGTGCTCGAACGCCTGCTGCGCGGTGCCTACGGAAGTCGCCGCCACCGTGATGCGCCCCGAATCGAGCGCCGTCATCGCTACCTTGAAACCGTCGCCTTCGCGACCCACAAGATTGGCGCGCGGCACTTCGCAATCTTCAAAGAAGACCTCGCGGGTGTGATGCGGCAGGCCCATCGGGCGCTCGCGCTTGCCGAAGGCCAGCCCCTTGGCGTCCTTTTCGACGATGAACGAGCTGATGCCCTTGCCGCCTTTGCCTTTTTCAGTCACCGCCATGACGATATAAACATCGGCCTCGCCGCCGTGCGTGATCCAAATCTTCTGGCCGCGCAGCACGTAAGTATCGCCGCGCAGCTCGGCGCGGGTATGGATGTTCTGAGCGTCTGAACCGGCGTGCGGCTCGGTGAGCGCAAACGCGCCGAGCAGTTCGGCGCGCGCCATCGCCGGCAGGTACTTCTGCTTCTGTTCAGCCGTGCCGAATTGATTGATGATGAGCTGCGGCAGACCGTGAACCGCCAGCAACCCGCCGAGATGACTGCCCAGCCGCGTCAGCTCTTCAAGGACGACCGCGTAAGTCGAATAATCGAGCCCGCCACCGCCGGTTTCGGTCGGGAACGGAATGGCCGCAAGCCCCAGCTCGCCGAGCTTGCGAAACAGCGGCCAGGGGAATTCATCGGTGCCGTGCTGCTCAAAGTACGGCTTCACATCGCCGCGCACGAACTCTTCGACGAGCTTCAAGAGCTGCTCTTGTTCTTCGGTCAACGTGTAATCCATATCCATCTCCTCAGTCGTTCGTCGATCAGCGAATCGCGCCCGCGGCGCGCAAACGCCGGCGCTCCGGCGCGCTGACGCCGATGGCTTCGAGCAACTCGTCTGTGTGCGCGCCGAGCGCTGGCGCACCGACGCGCATCTGCGCCGGCGTGTCGCTCAACTTGTAAGGCGGCGCGAGCTGCGCGACCGGCTCGCTGGATGTCGTCATAACCTGACTCACCATTTCGCGGGCCGCGGTCTGCGCATGCGCGAAGGCTTCACTCATTGACAGCACAGGCTCGCAGCAACAATCGGCGTCGCGCATCAGCTCGATCCATTCGCTCTGCGTCCGCGACTTGAAGAGGGCGCGCAGTTCGTTGAAAAGATTTTTGCGGCGCTCGCCGTCATCAAATTGCCGGGCGACCCATTCTTCGCGTCCCACCGCGCGGCAGAAATTCGCCCAGAACTTCGGCTCCAGCGCGCCCAGAGTCATATGACGACCATCGCTCGTTTCATAGACGTTATAAAATGGGTAGGCGCCGCTGAGCGCGTACTTGCCGCCAACCTCAAGGCTATGCCCGGCGAAGTGGTGCGCGGCAGGGATCGCCAGCATCGCCAGCATCACGTCGAACATCGAAACATCAACATATTGGCCTTGCCTCGTGCGCTCGCGCGCCATCAATGCGGCGAGGATGGCAAATGCCGTGACCATGCCGCCTGCCAGATCGGCTACCTGCACGCCAGGAATCACCGGCTTGCCGCGCTCGTCGGTCGTCAGTCCCAGGACGCCCGCAAGCGCCAGGTAATTCATGTCGTGGCCGCTGCGCTCGCGGTGCGGCCCGGTCTGCCCGAAGCCGGTCAGCGAGCAGTAGACGAGGCGCGGGTTGACTTGCTTCACCGCTTCGTAGCCAACCCCCAGACGTTCAACGACGCCCGGTCGGAACTGCTCAAGGATGACATCAGCGGTTTCGGCTAAGGTTAGAAAGAGGTCGCGGGCGGCGGGTTGTTTGAGATCGAGAGCAATCGATTTCTTGTTGCGATTGACTTGCAGAAATGCGGCGCTCTGTTTGCCGATTGTCGGCTTGCTCCAACGCGTCGGGTCGCCGATGCGCGGCTCTTCAATCTTGATGACTTCGGCGCCGAGGTCGCCGAGCATCATCGAAGCGAACGGGCCGGGCAGCATTCGTGAGAGATCGAGCACGCGAATTCCCGCAAGCGCCTGATGCATGATTGCCTCTGCCAGTTAACCTTGTGCGCCGCCATCCTACATCAACGCGGGGCAAAAAGTAAGCGGCGGCCAACGCGTCGCTGACAACCGCCGGGCGGCTGTCAGCGCAGTAGTGAAGCCGTACCGATTGACATTGGCAACTGTTTTTTATAACCTTCCCTGCGGCCAAGGTACAGGAGTACAACTTACAGATGGTGAGTCGCGCGTCTTACCCGGCGAGCGCCGGGTGAGCGTATAGCAACAGAACTGACAGTGACCGAACCCGCTGCCGCCGTGAAGCCAATCCGCCCATCCAAACTGGTGCGCCTCGACCGCCTGCTGGGACTCCGGGGCTGGGGCTTGATACTCTATGGTGCGCTGCCAGCTAACCTCGCGCTCATCGGGGCGATTAAAGTGGAGATGAAGCCCATCGCTAACCTGCCGCTCTTTCTCGCCATGGTCGTACCGCTGCCTATCGTCATGACCTACTTGCTGATCCGCACGCGCCAGAAGGAGTGGTATCTGACCGCCGACCGGCTGGCCCTGCGCAGTGCGATCACCACCCTGCTGATCATCCTCCTCGCCAGCCTGATTACCGGCGCCGCCAGGCTGATACAGGGCGATTACGTCTTCGGGTGGGCTCACCTGTTCAGCAAAGGGCATTTCATCACGCTGGGCGAATCGTTCCTGTTCGGCATCGCTACCCTGGTGGTCAGCTCGACCCTCTTCATGACGATTTTGACCAAAGGCAGCGACCTACCGGGGTTGCCGTCAACCGCCTTCGTCAGCGCGCTCGGCAAGGTGCGCCAGGGCCTCAAGCATGTCCAGGAGGACTTGATTTGGGAGGTTGAGCCTGCCGACATTCAGGCTCTCGGCATCGTGGAAGCGACTGCCAAGAGGCTCGAGGGCGACATCGAAAGTGCGCTGGGGGAGCCGGGCCAGCGGCTGGCTAAGCAATCACTGAAGCTCGCGCAGGCCGATCTCGCTTGCTTTTTGACGGCCCTGGATGAGCTGAAGTATGGCAACGAGATCGACGCCCTGGGAGAGCGATGGAACATTTGCTTCGGCCATGAGGCCAACCTGACGGACTGGCAACTGGCGCGGAGGGAAGAACTCGGCATGGACAGTGCGCTGCAAAGAATGAAAGGATTGCGGCTGGGAGGCTGACATGGCTAATGTATTTTATGCGGTCATCGCGCTTAAGAAGAAAGAGGTCCCCAACGTTGTTGCCAAATTAAAGGCGCAAAATCTTAACGACCTGGCGCAGTGGCTCCAAACCAGCCAGGATCAAATGTATGGCAACCTCAACGAGAACTGGAAACCGTTTCACGGCAAGACCATTGCCGAGATGATCAAAGAATCACCAGGCTTCCGCTCGGGAACTGACGTCATCGACACGCTCGACGACCTCCTCTCGAATGTCTATCGGCTCCGCCAGTCGCCGATCACCATCTACTTCATTGACGCCTTCGCGCTCTTCTTAGAGAAGTATGAGACGCTGGCCAAAACCATCGATTATGCGGTATCGCAGGAAGCGCTGTGCTGCCTGCTGATCAACGACGACATGCCGCAACCGATCAAGAAGCAGTTGCAGCAAAGGTACTGCGCTCAGTGGAAGCTCGTCTGCTGGGCTTACGAAGAACAAGGGAAGGCGCATCGGGTGGCGCTGGGGCCTGGCGATCTCAAGAACTTCCTCAAGACGTCGAGCAGCCTGGCGCCGGCCTATGACGAGCCGAGTGCCGCCGCCAACCGCGATCTCGCAAAACGGCAAGATTGGCCGACCGGCCCCTTTCCGGCCCTAAGCAGAGTCTGAAATGGACGAACCGCGATCAACCATCGTCACCTTTTATTCATACAAAGGCGGGGTGGGGCGCAGCATGGCGCTCGCCAATGTGGCATGGCTGCTGGCGCAAAACTACAAGAAAAAAGTGCTGGTCGTCGACTGGGATCTGGAGGCGCCGGGGCTGCATCGTTTTTTCGGCATCGCTGACCATGAGATTAGGGATGGCCTGCTCGACATGCTCTACGACTACAAGCAGATTCTGCGCAAGGCGACCGAGTCGCTGCCCGAGGACCCCGTGCCGCTTGGCCGCTACGTCCAGAAGGCGGTCAATTTTTCGGGCGCCGGCTCGATCTCCATCCTCCCGGCGGGCCGCCAGAATGGCGAATACGCCGGGCGCGTCAACCAGTTCGACTGGCAAGAGTTCTACACCAAGTGGCATGGCTACGGCTTCATCGAGAACCTCAAGAAGCAGATGCGCGATGCTGCCGAAATCATCCTCGTCGACAGCCGCACCGGGGTGACCGACATCGGCGGCATCTGTACGCTGCAACTGCCCGACGTCGTGGCGCTCTTATTCGCTCTCAACGAGCAAAACATCAACGGCGTCGCGCGGACGGCGGGGACCATTCTCGAAAAGGCGCCCGAGGTGGCGCCGACCTCCCCGCCTGCTGCCGGCGAAACGACCTCGGAAGGGACCACCGAGGCGCCCGGCAAGCGCCACCCCCCGGTCATCATCCTCAGGCCCTCGCGGGTGGAGAGATATCTCGAAGAAGATAAAAGAAAGGCCATGGAGAAGCTGGCCGCCGAGCGGCTGAAGGACTATCTGCCGGAGTCGGAACGGGCGAATGCCCTGCGCTTTATCACCAAGAAGAATATCCCCTACGTCGGCGCCTACAGCTTTGCCGAGACACCGCTGGCCGCGGACAAGTCCCCCCTGAGCGAGATGTCGGAAGCCTTCGAAGACCTGGCGAAATCGATTCTCGACACCACCGTCTTCCGCGACGAGATCGCGACCGCCTTGCCGCGCTGGAATTCTCTCTACCGGCTGCTGGATGGCTACAGCAGGCTTGGCGCCTCAAAGCAATTCCTCGCGGTTAGCTGCATTATACTATTTGTCATCTCGACCGGCTTGCTCGCCCGTAACCAGCAGCTCGCCGGCAGGCTCGGGACCGAGACCGAACTGAGCCAGAGGCTCTCGGACGTGACGAAAGAGAAGGAGCAATTGACGAAAGAGAGGGAGCAGTTGGCAGAAGAGAAAGAGCAATTGACGTATGACAAGGGGCAACTGGCGGGAGAAAATGAGCAACTGACGAAAGAGAGAGACGACCTGAAGCAACAGCTCGCCACGTCGCAACATCCGCCGCCGCCCGCTGACAATGGCATGAAGGCCATCGCTATTGACAACGCAAGAACGTTTACAGAAGCGAGTATAAAGTTGTTTAAATACTCGGGGCCGCCTTTGAAACTTGCCCGGCTGGTCATCTACTTCAAAAGCCCCACCTTCAGAATCGTCGCGCGCTACGCAAGCGCCGCGGAAGCGAAGGCGAATCTCGACCTGGTAAGAAAGCAGGTCAATCCATCGGCCTACTTGATCAACCTGGATCATTGGTGCAGCAAGCCGGTGGCGCAAGACGGTTACATGGAATGCCTGAAGTGAGTTCCGCCGCGAGTCGAAGCGAGACAGGGTGCTCGACCCGGACGGCAAAATCAATGGCCACCCACCACCGCCACTTGCAACCCGTATGGCAACCGGCGCAACATACATCTGGTGTCGGATGCAACATCTAGTTACCCGCTATGTCAATTCGTTTAAGGTGGTTTTATGAAATGGTTCGCCCGCTGCTTGATTCTAGCACTGCTCACATTGCTGTTTGCCGCCGCGGCCGTCGCACAGTCTGATAGACAGAAGCCTGTGCAATCCGACGACGAGCCGATCAAGCTGCACACGACGCTCGTGCAGGTGCCGGTCGTCGTCAAAGAGAAGGGCGGTCGTTACCTGACCGACTTGAGCAAAGACGACTTCAGCATCTACGAAGACGGCACGCGGCAAGCGATTGAATACTTCGGCACCACTGAAGCGCCCTTCAACGTCGCCCTGCTGTTGGACTCTTCGGGCTCGACCGCCGACCAGTTGCAGCAGATCAAGCATGCGGCGCTCGCTTTTATCGATAACCTGCGCCCGCAGGATAGAGTCTTGCTCATCGAATTCAACGACAGTGTCCGCATCCTTTCAGAGCTAACCAGCGACCGCGAGCAACTGCGGCGCGCCATCGCTGACATTCGCTCAGGTGAATACACACAGGTGTACGAAGCCGTCTATACCGCCGTCTGGGAGCGGCTCGCCGACATCGAAGGGCGCAAAGCGGTCATCCTGTTTACCGATGGCATTGACACAGCGAGCAGCGAGATCGTCGAAGAAGACACGCTCGACGCTATCATCGAAGGCGAGGACGTCATCGTCTACCCGATTCGCTACAGCACGCGCGCCGATGTCGAGCGCCGCCTCGAACGCCGGTTCAATACCGAACGGCTCACAGACCCGCAGAAGGCCGAGGCGAATCATCAGAAAGCGCGGCGCGAGCTGGATCGCACCTATCGTCAGGCGGACGAGTACCTGGACGAGATGGCGCGACTGTCGGGCGGCATCGTTGAGCGCGCCGACGAGATCGCCGACTTGAAAGGGGCGCTGGCGCGCATCGCCGACGAGCTGCGCAAACAATACCTGCTTGGCTACTACCCGCCGCACGAAAAGAAGATCGAGTCGCGACGCATCACAGTCAAAGTCACGCGCCCGGACGCCATCGTGCGGGCGCGTCCCGGCTACAAGACAACGCAATAGACGCGGCTTCAGCTTCGCTTGCAGAGTCGGACAGTCGGCGGGCAAGATGAATGATTGCGGCGACCGAGAGACGGGCGTCGTCGCCGCTCAATCATTCATCATGGATAAGCGATTCGCGTTTGATCTGCTGACAAAGGACAAGGCCACCGAAGTGCGCGCCGGGCGCATCACGACGGCGCATGGCACGATTGTCACGCCGGTCTTCATGCCGGTCGGCACGCAAGGCAGCGTCAAGGCGCTCACCCAGCAGATGCTCGAAGACGCCGGCGCGCAGATCATTCTCGGCAATACCTACCACCTTTACTTAAGGCCCGGCCATCTCCTGATCAATCAACTCGGCGGCCTGCACCGCTTCATCTCGTGGGAGCGCGCCATCCTTACCGACAGCGGCGGCTTTCAAGTCTTCAGCCTCACAGACCTGCGTCGCATGAATGAAGACGGCGTCGAGTTTCAATCGCATATTGACGGGGCGCGCCATTTCCTGTCACCCGAACGCTCGATGGAAATCCAGGCGGCGCTCGGCTCAGACATCGTCATGTGCTTCGACGAATGCACGCCCTACCCGGCGACGGTTGCCGAAGCGCGCACCTCGCTTGAAATTACCGAGCGCTGGGCGCAACGCTCGAAACAACGGCTCACCGAGCTGCACAGCGACCCGCGCGAAGCCGAGCGCGCCGGGCTGAAGATCGTCAACCCGGCGCAGGCGCTCTTTGGCATCAATCAAGGAAGCGTCTACCTCGACCTGCGCGAGCGCAGCCTCGAAGGATTGCTTGAGGTTGGCTTTGACGGCTATGCCATCGGCGGATTGTCGGTCGGCGAAGAGAAGACGGCGATGAGGGAAGTCGTCGCGCACATTGCGCCGCGCATGCCGACGGACAAGCCGCGCTACCTGATGGGAGTCGGCACTCCCGAAGACATCGTCAACGCGGTCGCCTGCGGCGTTGATATGTTCGATTGCGTCATGCCGACGCGCAATGCTCGCAACGGCCAGCTCTTTACCAGCCAGGGGCGCGTCAATGTCAAGAACGCACGTTATAAAGAAGACCCGCGCCCGCCCGACGAGGCATGTCGCTGTCCGGTCTGCGAGCGCTATTCGCGGGCCTATCTGCGGCATCTGTACATGAGCGGCGAGATTCTTTATTCGACGCTCAGTTCGTTGCACAACGTCTGCTTCTACCTTGACACCATGGCGCGAATCAGGCAAGCTATCACGCTTGGCACTTTTAACGAGTTTCGACATTCTTTTCTAGAAGACCTGGCACGCGGACAGGACTGATCCTTACCACGAAGGATTTCGGTTCGCAGCCCCCGCGAGCGGAACCTCCCACTAGAAGTGCCGGACGAAAATCAATGAACATGACAACCGCTCTCGCTTATCCGCTTTTTCTTTTGCAGGGCTCACCCGGCGGCGGCAGCATCCTGACGCTTCTGCTGCCCTGGGTGCTGATCTTCGGCATCTTCTATTTCCTGGTCATCCGCCCGCAACAGCGCCGCCAGAAGCAGCAGCAGAGCGAGCGCGATCTGCTGCTCAAGGCGCTCAAGCCGGGCGACAAGGTGATTACCAGCGGCGGCATCTACGGCACCATCGTCCAGGTCAAAGAGAAAGACGACACCGTGCAACTGCGCGTCGCGCAGTCAGTGTCAATTGAAATTCTGCGCAGCTCGATTGCCGGGCTGCAATCCTCAGACGTTAAAGACGTCGAAGCCGCCAAGTGAGCGCAATCAATTTATAGGGCAACGCTGTTATGGGTAAAAAGATACGCAATCGCATGCTCATCATCCTGCTGGTCACGCTGGCCGGGCTGGCGGTGGTCTTCAAGCCGCACCATAAGATGACCGTACAGGATTTCGCCAACTGGTCGCAGATCAAGCAGAACCTCGGCGAGAACATCCACCTCGGCCTCGATCTCAAGGGCGGCAGCCATCTGGTCATGCAGGTACAGGTGGACGATGTCATCAACAAGATGACGCAGCGCAACGTCGAGGCCGCCAAGACGCGCTTGCAGCAGAAAAACCTGCCGTTTACAGACATCAAGGCGCAGGGCATCAATCAGGTCGTCGTCACCGTTCCCGACAACTCCCGCAACGGCGAAATCGTCCGCGAGCTTGAAAGCGATTTCGGCCAGGGCTGGACGACGAGCGACCGCGGCACCTCGATCACCGCGACGCTCGACGAAGGCTTTGCCAACCAGTTGCGCGACCGCGCCACCGATCAGGCCAAGCAGATCATCGAGAACCGCGTCAACGCTTTCGGCGTCACCGAGCCGGTCGTCGTCCGTCAGGGTGGCGAAGGCACCTACCAGATTCTCATCCAGATGCCCGGCATTGACGACACCGAGCGCGTCAAGAACACGCTCAACGCCGACTCGAATCTTGAGCTGCGGCTTGAGGCCAAGAACACGGCGGTCTACCCGACGAAAGACGCCGCCGAGCAGGCCGTCAAAGCCTTGCCGAACCCTGACCAGTACGAGGTCTTCGCCTATCGCGAGCGCACCGCCGAAGGCAGCAGCGGCTCTGAGCAGTGGGTGATCCTTGAAAAGAACATGGTCGTCAGCGGCCTGGACATGCGCGACGCCAGCTCCCGCCAGTCAGCCACCGGCAGCTCGAATTACGAAATCAGTTTTTCGCTGACGCCGAGCGGCGCGACCCGCTTTGCCGAGGTCACCGGCAAGAACATCGGTGAGTTCCTCTGCATCGTGCTGAACAACGAGGTCAAATCGCGCGCCACCATTCAAGGGCAGATTCACGACCAGGGGCAGATCACCGGCGCGTTCACCAAGCGGCAGGCCGAAGACCTGGCGTTGATTCTGCGATCGGGGGCGCTGCCTGCGAAGGCGGTCTACCTTGAAGAGCGCACCGTTGGTCCTTCGTTAGGCGCCGACTCGATTCGTCAGGGCGTCACGGCGTCTATCGCCGGGTTGCTTGCGATCATCGCCTTCATGCTCTTCTACTACCGCGGCTCGGGCATCAACGCGGTGCTGGCGCTGATTCTGAACTTGATTCTGCTGCTTGCGGCGCTGGTCATCTTCGGCGCGACGCTGACGCTGCCCGGCATCGCCGGCGTGATTCTGACCATCGGCATGGCCGTAGACTCGAACGTGCTGATCTTCGAGCGCATCCGCGAAGAGTTGCGCAACGGCAAGGTGGTCGCCTCGGCAGTGGATGTCGGTTTCGGCAAAGCCTTCTTGACGATCATTGACACGCATGTGACGACGATCGTTTCGGCCATCTTCCTGTTCGTCTTCGGCACCGGCCCGATCCGCGGCTTTGCGGTCACCCTGGTCGCCGGCCTTCTGGCGAACCTGTTCACGGCGGTCTTCGTTTCGCGCACCATCTTCATGTGGCATTTGAACCGCAGGGCGCGTGTGGAATCTTTGAGCATCTAGGGATCAGGGCCTAGAAGTAGGGACTAGGGACTGGTGGAAAAACTTCCGGTCTCTAGCCCCTAGTCCCTAGCCCCAGTCCCTCTCTTCAGAGGCATTATGGTTGAGATATTTCATAACCCGAAAATTAACTGGATCAAGGCAAAGCGGACATTCATCGGCATCACGATTTTCTTGATGCTGTTGGGAGCCGTTTCGGTTCAACTGCGCGGCTTCAACGCCGGCGTAGACTTCACCGGCGGCACGCTGATGACCGTGCGCTTCACTGAAAACCCGAGCCTCGACCGCGTGCGCGGCGCGCTCGGCAAGGTCGGCATCCCGACGGATAAGGTGACCTTGCAGCCGGTGGTCTCGCGCCCGAACGAATTGATCATCCACGCGCCGCAGCTTGAGCAGGGCAGCGAATCCGAGCGCCGGGTTGACGAAGACAAGCGGCGGATCATTCGCGGCTTGCAGAGCCTGAGCCCTGCGGGCGACGTGGCGGCGGGCCGCGTCAACATCAATTCGATTGATGCCGCAGGCGTCGAAGCCGAGTTGCGCCAGGCCGACCCGTTCAGCATCAATCAACAGGTCTTTGCGACCGCCCACCCGTACCGTCAGGTCGGTGACCAACTCATCGCCTTCCGCGACGGGCAGAACCGTGGCTTCCTTTCCGACATCAACGCCATCCAGGGGTTGAATCTCACGGCCAGCAACTATGATCAGTTCGACCAGAACCGCATCAAGCAGGTGATCCTTGATCGCTTCTACGCCGGCAAGATCGATTTAAACCTCGCCGGCACCTCGGAGATCGAGGACGCGCTGTCGCGCATCAACCCGCTCGGCACCAGTCCAGGTGACGAGACATACAAGAATGCCGCCAAGGCGATTGCCGACCATCGCAAGAACAGCAACGGCGTCATCAACGACCTCGGCCAGGTGCCCAACCTGCCGGGCGATCTGGTGCAGAAGATGCAGCCGACCTTCATGGAAGGCTCGTTTGCGGTCATCTCGGCAGACGTCGTCGGCGCGGTTGTCGGCTCGGACCTGCGCAACCGCGCCATCTATGTGACGCTCGCGGCGCTCGCCGGCATGCTGGTCTACATTGCCTTCCGCTTCGAGTGGATCTACGGTGTCGCAGCGGTGCTGGCGGTCTTCCACGATGTCATGATCACGCTCGGCATCTTCAGTCTCTTCCAGTGGGAAATCAACCTGACGGTGATCGCGGCGCTGCTCACGCTGGTCGGCTATTCGATGAACGACACGATTGTCATCTTTGACCGAATACGAGAAAACCTGCGCTTCCGCCGGCGGGATAGCTTGGCGCAGGTGGCCAACGATTCGATCAATCAGACGCTCTCAAGGACGGTCATCACCTCGGGATTGACATTCGTTTCGGTGGTTGCGATTGTATTATTTGGCGGCGAAGTGCTGCGCGGCTTCGCTCTCGCTTTAACGATTGGCATCATCATCGGCACTTACTCTTCAATCGCCGTCGCCAGTCCGATGATGTTGTGGTGGAATTACTGGATTAGTAAAAAGCCGAGCAAGACGCCGCCGCCCAATGCGCGCACCGGCGAGCGCGTGCTGGCGAAAGTCTAAGGCGCGCGGCTGGCGAATTATCGAACACATACGCCAGCCGCGTCCGGTGATTGGTGCCTTCG
>JBJMGU010000114.1:0-54232 GCA_045807765.1 Blastocatellia bacterium | reverse complement strand
CGGGTCGCCGCGGCTGCGTTGAATCGAACCAGTGTGGGATTGAAACGTGTAATGCGCCCCTGCGCGTCTACCGTGATGCTGGCGTTGAATCGAACCAGTGTGGGATTGAAACCGAGCCGGTGCGCGCCGCGACCGCCGCCGGGCTGTGCGTTGAATCGAACCAGTGTGGGATTGAAACACCATCATGCCGCCCTGGCCGAACTCGGCCAGCACACGTTGAATCGAACCAGTGTGGGATTGAAACTCCACTTGCCTGTCCTGGCGCCGGCGTCGCGCCAGCCGTTGAATCGAACCAGTGTGGGATTGAAACCCCTTCACGCGAAGCAGCCGGCGGTCGTGCGGCTGGCGTTGAATCGAACCAGTGTGGGATTGAAACATGTTCTTATCCGCCTCAAAAACCGCTTCTATGGCGTCGTTGAATCGAACCAGTGTGGGATTGAAACCGATGTGAGGCTGAGTGGCTGGCGAAACAAGAGAAACGTTGAATCGAACCAGTGTGGGATTGAAACATCAGTGGAGGGATTCGTGGGCGCGCGATCTCCCGCCGTTGAATCGAACCAGTGTGGGATTGAAACCTGGCCTGCTTTTCAGCTCGAAGGAAGTCTGGGGCGACGTTGAATCGAACCAGTGTGGGATTGAAACGTAGACGGCAATGCTGTAGATGGCGGCGCGTATCTGCGTTGAATCGAACCAGTGTGGGATTGAAACTCCATCGGGCGATTTCAGGAAAGGGCTGGTCTCATGTCGTTGAATCGAACCAGTGTGGGATTGAAACAGAGATTTGAAAGAGCGCAAGGTAACGATCAGCTACCGTTGAATCGAACCAGTGTGGGATTGAAACACCCCGTAGAAGCGACAGCCATCAACATCGCTTCCGCCGTTGAATCGAATCAGTGTGGGATTGAAACTACCGTTTCTGAGCTCGCGCAGGGTGATCACCTCACGGCGTTGAATCGAACCAGTGTGGGATTGAAACAAAGCCACAAGCCTGCTTGCGGGCGAGGGCTTTGAAACGTTGAATCGAACCAGTGTGGGATTGAAACCAGCCCCTGTAAGGGTTGGTCGCAAGCCCCGCGTATTCGTTGAATCGAACCAGTGTGGGATTGAAACGCAAACAGCCTGGCCTACGAAATCCACCGGGGCGTCTCGTTGAATCGAACCAGTGTGGGATTGAAACCCAGTCCCAGAGCCTAAGCAACAGACGCAGCAGCACGTTGAATCGAACCAGTGTGGGATTGAAACCCCCAAAGGCGATTCTTGAGCGACGGGAACTCTTGACGTTGAATCGAACCAGTGTGGGATTGAAACATTGATTCAGCTCATAGATGGGGCGGTTGACTTCCCGTTGAATCGAACCAGTGTGGGATTGAAACTTCACAGATGCGCGCTCCTAGAGGCTGTTTAAAAAGCTGAGAGTAATAGGTTTTCGCTTGCGAAAGCCTGATAGTGTAGTCTTCCTTATACAGGAGGATCGCTAATGCTGAGCGGGCGACGCGCCTACTCAACGGATCTTTCTGATGCTGAATGGCAGATCCTTGCTCCACTTCTTCCGCCTGAGAAACCACGCGGTCGTCATCGCAAATACACATTGCGCGAGATCATCAATGCCATTCAATACATCCTTCGCGGCGGATGTGCTTGGCGCTTGATGCCTCATGACCTGCCGCATTGGCGCGCCGCTTATGAGTACTTTCGTCAGTGGCGAAACGACAAAACCTGGGTGCATATTCACGATCACCTCCACGAGCAACTGCGCACACAGATGCAGCGCCATGTGCTGCCCTCGGCTGCCATCATTGACTCGCAATCGGTGAAGACGACAGAAAAAGGGGGCCTCACGGCTACGACGGGGCAAGAAGATCGGTGGCAGAAAGCGTCATTTACTGGCTGAAGCGGCGGGCTCGGCACAAGCCATAGGGCGTGCCGAGCCCGCAAAGATTAGGCTTAACCGGTTCAGCCAGAGCTTTTAAACAGCCTCTAGAGTAGATTTCGATTGCGTTTGCCATGTAGGGCAATCTGATAGATGGCGCGAGGCGTTGCGCCATCTATCAGATTGCCCTACACCCGATTGATAACCGCTCTAGAAGTGGCGCGAGTAACCGACCAGGATGAGGTAGTCTGCGAAGGCAGCATCGCCATGCCGGTTATCCATAATATCCGGCACGCTGCGCGTGCGATTGCGGTGCAGCGCCACCGGCACGCTGAACGACCAGGACTGGCTGCCTTTGGTAAAGATCAATCCCGGCTCCAGCGAAATAGCATAGCCGGGCCGCCGGAAACCGTTGCTGTCGCCAATCAAATCTCTCGACGGCAGACCTTCGCCGCGCACGCTCACCGTCCATGCGAGACTGCGGACTTTGGGGAACGGCGCGACCGCGCCGGCGCGATAGAGGTACTGATCGGCCACCGACATAATGGCTTCAGACGGGCGGCTGCGGCCCGTCGCCACGCCATTGGTGCCGCGCGGGTTGGACAGATAGACGCCCGCGGCGAACAACCTCATGCTCTTGATCGCTTTGTACGCCTGGAATTCAGCGATCAAGCCAAAGCCGCCATCGCCGGGCTGGATGGACTGGTCAATGACGCGCGTCACCGGCCCCAAAGGGGTGTTGACGGTGTCGGTGACATCGTACCTGCCGGTCGGCAGCTTAATGCCAAAGCCGACGGCGACATTCTGCCGCGCCTCATTGGGATTGCGGAACAGCCAGCGGCGGGCGACGATGCTGATGTCGCCGATGCCGTACCCATGTGTCACTTGATCGGGCGAGCGCTGATTGTAACGCTTGGCGAAAAACAGCGGCACGCTCATCGAAACGCTGAGCTGCGAATTCACCTCGTAGGTTCCGGCGACATCGAGGATGTGAATGCGGTTGTTGACTTCGGTGCGCTGTTCGGCGCGGTCAAGCTGTTCCTCGGTGCCGACGAAATGGCGGTGCGAGTGTTGATAACGATAACCGACCGAGAGCTGGAAGCGGCGCGGACTGAGCCACGACTCTCCCGATGGGTTAGTTTCTCCTCTGGGAATTTGCGGGCCAATCACGGGCACGCTTTGTCTTGCGGCCACTCAGCCCTGCGCCCAGGCATTCGGGCTGGGAAAGAGAAACCCGGCAAGCATAGCCGTGCCGGCAACAAGCCATCGTGCGGCCTGAGAGCGGAATCGATTGAACATCAGTTGCCTCCTCATTATCTTTGTCGGTTGCTTCGGAATGGTGCGATGCGCGTTATATGAGACCGATAGCCGAGCCTGCCGCGGCGACGCTTGCGGGCCGCGGCGATCCTGAATTCGTTTGCTGAATTGAGGACTGACTTTTATGGAAATCACCGGGAGAGAGCACCACCCCGGCCTATCGTATCGCGGCAGAGGATACCTTAGCCCGCGCCTTCTGTCATTAAACCAGGGTAAGAGCCGCGACTAATACTTTTGATATAGGGCAGACTATTCCCGGCTGAAGCGATCAGGCTCAATCCTGCCGCAACGACACAGCCGGCGGTCGTGTTATGATGTCGGCGGCATTTCGCTAATCCACCATGAAAGTATCGCTCTTCATCACCTGTCTGATTGACCAGCTCTTTCCGCAAGTCGGCGTGAGCATGGTTGAACTGCTCGGACGGCTCGGCGTCGAGGTAGACTTTCCCGAAGCGCAGACCTGCTGCGGCCAGCCGGCTTTCAATAGCGGCTACCGCGCCGAGGCCCGCCAGCTCGCCGCGCGCTTTCTCGATGTCTTTGCCGATAGCCAGTACATTGTCGCGCCTTCGGGCTCGTGCGCCAGCATGGTCAAGGTGTTTTACGCCGACCTCTTCGAAGACGATCCGGCGCGCACGGAGCGCGCTCGCCGGCTTGCGGCGCGCACCTATGAGCTGAGCGATTTTCTAGTCAATGTCTTGAAGGTCGAAGACGTCGGAGCGCGCTATAGTGGGCGCGTCGCCCTGCACCAGTCGTGTCACCTGCTGCGTGAGCTGAATGTGCGAAGCGAGCCGTTGAAGTTATTGCGTGCCGTGCGCGGCATCGAGCTGGTCGAGCTGGAACGCGCCGACGCCTGTTGCGGATTTGGCGGGCTGTTTGCGATCAAGTACGCGCAGATTTCCGGGGGCATCCTGCAAGAAAAGCTCGACTGCATCAAGCGCAGCGGCGCCGAGGTCGTTGTCGCAAGCGACATGGGATGCCTGATGCAGATCAGCGGCGGCCTGAGCCGCCAGCGCCTCGCGGTCCGCACCCTCCACCTCGCCGAATTGCTCGCCGCCAAGTAGGAGGCAGTAAGCAGTGGCAGTCAACCCATTAGCATAAACGCGGAAGGCAGCAGGCAATGATTCAAAGATCACCGGCCCGCTGCCTTCGCTGTTTTATCACTGCCTACTGCCTACTGCCTACTGCTTACTGGGCCAGCGATCTGCTTGAGCAACTCGCGCACTGCCGCGTCGAGCTGCGAGTCGCGCCCGGTGTAGCTCTCGCCGATGGGCCGCACTACCAGAACATCAACCGGGCGCGGCTTAAGCTCCATCAGGCTGCCGTCGCTTGCAGTAATTCGGGTGAACGGGATGCGCACGGAAGAGCCGTCAATCAAGCCGGCGCCCGATGTGTAGATGATCCACCCGGCGGTCGGCTCGCCCACCACTTTGCCGAGCTTCAAAGCGCGATAGCCTTCCGTGAAGTCTTCGGCGTCAGAAAGCGAATGCTGATTGGTCACCAGGATGGTCGGCGCTTCCAGCGCCCGCTGACCGAGCTGTGTGCGCGCCGGCGTCGCTGAAAAGCCGCGCGGCGTCATCGTCAAGTAAGGCCGCCGCGCAAACACGTCGAGGGCATACGCATTGACGAAGCCGCCATTGTTGTTGCGTATGTCGATCACCACGCCTGCGCGCGAATGATTCTCGACATCGAGATCAACGTAAAGCTGCGCCAGCGACGCTTCGCCCATGTCGGGCATGTGAACATAGCCGAGCCGCCCGTTGCTGACGCGCGCCACGTAAGCTCGCTGCTCCTCGACCCAGTTGCGATAAAGCAAGCCCTTATCCGTACCAACGCTCACGGGACGCACGGCGACTTCGCGGCGACTGTTGCCGTCGGCAGTGGCGGCGACCGCGAGCGCAACGCGGCGGTTGACTTTGAAACTCAACAACGCGTCAAGGTTGGTGTGCGCGCCGATCTCCGCGCCGTCCACCGCGAGCAGATATTCGCCCGGCTTCAGGCCGGCAAGCGCGGCGGGGCTGAGCGGCAGAACCGCGGTGATGCGCAGTCGCCCGCCGTTCTCGTATTCACGACGGTCGAAGCTCAGGCCGATGCGCCCGCTCGGCGTTGCCTGCGCCGCTGTGAGCGTCCCTGCGACGCCTGAGTGCGAAGCGTTCAGCTCACCGACCATCAGGTTCATTAAGCGGCGCACTTCTTCAGAGGTGCGAGCGCCGCGGATGCGCGGCTCATAGGCGACGCGCACCGCTTCCCAATTGACGCCATGAAAATTCTCGTCATAGAAATTGTCGCGCAGGTAGGTCCACGCCTGCCGAAAGGCTTCCATCTTCTCGCGGGCAAAATCAACATCCAGCTCGGCGGTGACCGCCAGCGGTCGCACCTGCCGCGATTCGACCGTCACCACGTTGATTCGACCCTGCTCAATGTAGAAGACCTCTTTGCCGTCGGGCGTGAATTGCGCGCCGCGCTTGGAGCCAGCCGTCGAGGTGAGCTGGCGGGCGACCGGCGGCTCTTTGGCCAGTTCGTCGAGCGAGTAGGTGTAAAGGTTCTGCTGGCCCGCGGCGTCGGCGATCAGCAGCAAGGTCTTGCCGTCGGGGCTGATTGTCTGGGCGCCCACGTCAACGCCGAGAGGCAGTAACTGTAGCCGCCGGCGGATATCGTCAAAGACGACTTCGACCGGCTTCGGCGCTTTCCTGGCGTCCGTAACCGAAGCTACAGAAGGCTCGCGTGGCGGCTCGGCAGTGGGGCGCGATTCTTGCGGCGCGGGCGGCGCGGGCGGGCGCGGCGCTTCTTCTTTGAAGAGATCGCGGAACATATCTTCGCGGAAGCGCGGCGTGCGCGGCACCAGATCAACGCGGGCGACGCGGAACTCTTCGGTGCGCTGGCCGGTGTCGAAGAGCAGGTACTTGCCGTCGGGACTCCACGATACGGTGCCGCTGAAGGAGTTGGCCAGAAAGCTCACGGGCCGCGCTTCGCCGCCTGCCGCCGGGACGACTTGAAGGTTGCGGAAGAGTTTGCCGCTGACGGTCAGAAACGCCAGCCAGCGCGAATCAGGCGACCAGGTGAACGGGCGCTCGGAGATGAACGGCTGGCGCTCGAAGCGTGTGGTCGCCAGCGGGCGCTCTTCTTTCGAGCGCGGGTCGAGAACGCGTAGCTCGCGGGCGTCGCGCACATAAGCGATCAGCTTGCCGTCGGGCGAAAAACGCGGCGTCGTGTCGGCAGTCGCGCCCGTTGTCAGTTGCGTTTCGGTGCCGGCGCTGAAGTCGTACAAGAAAAGATGCGGCGCGCCATCGCGGTTCGAGACGTAGACCAGGCGGCGGCTGTCGGGCGCCCAGTTGAGCTGCGATTCGGCGGCGATGGTGCTGGTGACGCGCGCCGCGTCGCCGCCGTCTTTGGCCGACGCGGCGAAGATTTCGCCGTGTGTGATGAAAGCGACTTTCTGGCCGTCAGGCGAAAGCTGCATCTCTTGAATCTGGCTGGTCTGCGTCAACCGCTCGATAGACGGGCCGGCGGGCACGCCGCGCCGCGTGATGTTAACCTCGCTGGCTTGATTGCTCGCGGTATCAAACTTCCAGATCGTGAAGTCGTGCTCGAAGACGATGACGCGGCCATCGTAAGAGATGTTCGGCCACAGCACGCGCCCGTCCTTGAATTGCGTCAGCGGCTTTGGTGTCGCGCCCGGCGGACGGCTCCAAAGGTTCTGCGCGCCGTTGCGGTCAGAGACGTAATAGATCGTCCGCCCGTCGCCGCTCCACATCGGCCACATATTCTTGCCATCGCTGTCGCTGATCTGTTCGTAGGTCGGCGGCATGGTGTCGCGCATCACCCAGATTTCGCATTCGTCGAGATGCGAATGGCCCTTGCGCCACCACTGCGCCGAGCTGTCGCCGCGCGCCGTGAAGGCCATCTGGCTGCCATCGGGTGAGGGGGCCGCCGCGTATTCGTTGACGTAGCGTTCGGCGCTCACCGGCATCGGCGTGCCGCCTTCGGCGCTGACCCGGTAGATGTCATTGAAGACGTTGGCAATGTCGTGGGCGTTCGAAGAGAAGTAGAGCCAGCGCCCATCACGCGACCATGCATCAAGCTGGTCGTTCGCTTCATCAAACGTCAGGCGCAGCAACTCGCCGCTGTCGAGCGTCAGCACATAGATGTCACCATTGCCTGTGCGCGTCGAAACGAAAGCCAGGCGCTTGCCGTCAGGTGAATAGAGCGGACGCGATTCGCTCGCCGCATGCGAGATCAGCAGGCGCGCTTCGCCGCCGCTCAGGGGAGCCGTCCAGATATCGCCGCCCGATACGAAAGCGATCTCAGAGCGGTCGGGCGACACTGCCGGCTCAGTGAAGTACGGCACGGCTTCGCGGCTTGCGGTTTGTGCAAGCGGGGGCGCGGCGGCCTTCGCGAGCAGGCCGCTTAGCGGCAGCAGTGAGAGCGCAAGGATGAAGGCGAAAAGTATTCTCAAGCGACCCATAATTCCTCCGTAATGTAAATGACTGATCGTTATTGCAGCCGGACGCCGCCTCGGTCGCCCGTTTGTTGAGGAAGAGTAAATACCTTGTTACCGCAATTGGCAAGGGCCCAGACAGCAAATTTGACCAGCCGACGGCGCTCCATTGCCTGCACGACCGTGTCGGTGATATAAGAACCGGACAATCAGCAACAACAGAAGACTATCGAACAAGGCGCTGCGGGACCGGGGCATGAAAAAGAAGCTTTAGGTGAAGCTATCGGTGTAAACGAAATCAGTTCATCGAGAACCAGTGGAGGTGAGCCGTCATGCAAACGTCCGGGGCAGAATTCAACCCGCTATCGAGCATTCTGGGCTTTATGGGCATCCTGCTGGTCGTCGGCTTTTTGCTTTACCTTTACTTCAGCATTCTGCTGATGATCATCGCTCGCAAGAGCAACACGCCGAACGCCGGGCTCGCCTGGATTCCCTTTGTCAATCTCTTCTTGATGTGCCAGATCGCCCGACGGCCCGGCTGGTGGGTGCTGCTGCTATTGATCCCTATCGTCAACATCTATTTCGCCGCCTTGCTGTGGATGTCGATTGCCGAGATGCGCGGCAAGCCGGCCTGGACGGGCGCTTTGATGCTGGCGCCGATCTTGAACCTCTTGACGCTCGCCTATCTGGCCGGCGGCCAGAAGACGACGCCGGGAATCGGCAGCGAGCCGAAGAGTTGTGCGAGCTGTGGGGCGGTGGCCGCCGCCATTGACCCGTTTTGTGGAAGGTGTGGCCGGGCGCTGCCATCGGCGGCTATCGCGCGCATGCCGATGAGCAAGATGGCGCTGGTCGGAGCGGTGATGGTCGTGCTGGTGATGGGGACGGTTGGCGGCGCCGGCTGGATGGCGTTTGGCAGCGCTATGGCTTACACGCCGCCGAATCGCCAGGCCCCGGAGATGCCGCAGCGGCTGGCCGGCACCTTGAAAGAGTTTCCGGTTGATACCGCAGGGCAGTCGCGCCCCGGTTCTGTCATCACCCAGGACTTTCAACAGGGCAGCACGAAAGGCGGTTCTCAAAAACTGCCGCCCAAGTGGTTGCCGCCGGGGCTTGATCGCGAAGGCTTGCGCAGCCGCGCCAATGCCGTGACCTCTGTGAGCTATCGCCCACAACCGCAGGCGTCTTCGAGCCCCGCTTCGACAAGCAACTCTCGCAGCAAACAAAAGGCGGGGACCGCCGATCAGGTTTACGTCCACGTCATAGACAGGCCGGCGAGCCAGCCTGAGCAGGGAGAAGAGATTGCCGGCAACATTGCTCAGGCAACACGCGGCGACCGCAGCGGCGTGCGCGTTGACAGCCCCGGCGGTGTCGTCTATGTCGGCTCGCGAATTCGCACGCCGCAGATTGTCGTCTTCGTCCTCGACAAACAAGGCGCGGATATTGTGATCGTCATCTACGCGCCGTCGACCGATACACAGAGCGTCGCCGAGCGGCTGGCCACCAGCGTCGGCAATGGCCAGGGGCTGAATGATTACCCGGAGGTTCAAAGCTCGATCTGGACGCTGCCGCAGAGGCAGCAAGATGATCTGATCTTGAAAGAGATGAACACCATAACGCGCGACGAGCTGTTTACGCCCGAAGACCTGAAGGGCTCAAGCAGCAGCAAGAACAGCCAGGAAGCGCAGGACATGGTGAACGGCGTCAGCTTCTTCATCCCTGAGCGCTTCACCACGGCGCGCTACAGCGACGGCTCGCAGAGAGAGTGGAATGCCCTGGTGTGTGATTTCGGCTCGACGCGCTCGGCCTGGAATGCCTGGATGATGTTGCGCTGGACGGCGGGCATCGGCATGCAATCGACGACCGTCTTAGGCGAAGGCGCGCTTTACCTGGATTCGGAAGGGCAGCGAATTCTCATCTTTCAGAAAGGGCCATACCTTGTCGTCCTCGGCGGGCCTTCTGCTGTTCCCCATGAACGGCTGGTGGGATGGGGCAACAAGTTTCAGATTTAGCCGGTTATCAATTGGAAGCAGCGCAATCTATCAGATTGCGCCACATAGCAGCGGAAAGGAACCGAAACACCGGGAGGCTGATGACATACCAAGCCATGCGACGACTGCTGCCGGGATTGTTAGGAATCGCCCTATTGCTGCTGATTTCGCCGGCGGCGATGGCGCAAAAAGTGGGAATCGGCATCTTCACAGAAGGCGAGCGCTACGAAACGATCTACGTTCCCGGCAAGCCGGGCGAGGTGCCGAGCGCGCCGACCATTCAAGCCGCGGTTGATATGGCGAAAGGGCCAACCTTCATCTCGGTGAGTCTTGCGGAAAGTCCTGGCTTTATGGCCGAAGGCAAAGAGATTGCCGTTGGACTGGCCGGCACCACCGTAAACACGTCGATCACCTTTATCGGCTGCCCGCGAGCCATTCTGATCGGTTATCCCAACTTCACGGCCACGTCGCTGATCGCCTTCGTGAAGTGCCAGAACATCCTCGTTCAATTCGGCACAACCGAAGCCATACTTATAGAAGACAGCAGCTATGGCCATGTCCACGAGAACGCGATCAACGGCGGCCTCTACATCCGGCGCTCGTCGGGCATTGCGGTCAACTTGAATACCTTGACCCATGCCGCGCCGAGCCTCGTCGTCAGCGACTGCAACGATGCGCCGCCGGCCAGCCCGCCGCCGCTGGAGTGGGCGCGTTACGAGATGCCCTATGGCCGCTACACCATTGCCGTCGGCGGCTGCGTCTTTCAGAAGATCGGGCCGACGCTGATTCCCACCGCTGCCGCACGGCTCTACGATTCGCGCGTCTTAATCAGAGAGTGCCGCTTTGAAGACCTCGAAGTGCGCGGCATCGAATCGCAGAACTGCCAGGATGTTTCGCTGCTCTATAACACCTTCAACAAAATCAAAGAAGCGGGCATCCTCTTCTTCAACAGCGAAGGGATTGCCGAAGGCAACAAGATGGGCGGCATCGCGCCCGGCGACTTTGCCACCAGCACAGGCATCTATGCGGCGACGGTCGGCGACAAACCGGCGCGGCGCACTCGCGTCCGTTTGGCGCAGAACGAAATCACTGATGCGGATCGCGGCATCCTCGCCGCCAACTCGACGGTAGAGATCACCGGCAATAAAGTCTACGGCGGCCTGTTCGGCGTCATCGTCGAAGACAGTTCCGATGGCTCAATCGTCGGCGGTCTGTTTCGCGGCACCAAGTTCTATGGCATGGCGCTCTACCACGTCGCGCCCGGCTTTCTCGTCGAGAACACGACGATGGATTCTGTGCAGGGCTATGGCCTGCTGGTCGATGACAGCAAATCGCTCACGGTTAAAAACGTCGAATGGCGCGCGCAATGCGACGACAACTGTGACCATGCCGAAAACATTCGCCAGCCGCTGGTGACCGGCGGCATCCATATCATCGCTTCCGAGGTAACGCTCGACTATGTTCGCATCGGCAGCCGTGTGACCGGAGCCGTGCTGCTGGTCGAAGCCGGATTCGTAGACCGCCGATCAACCGTGCAATGCACTTTGTCGAGCTTCAATGCCGCAGGTAAGGGTACAGGGGTGATCGTAGATGGCTCGACCGTTACCGGCGGCTTCTCGTCCTGGGACGAAGCCCGTAGCGTGGTGGCGCAATACGGCGCGGTGGTCACGCTCGCAAACAGCGAGCTGATCTCCGATATCAATGCCGCCAATTGGGGAACCGGCATCATTACGACGATCACCGTTGAAAGCGGCTCGCAGGTCGAGATGACGCAGGGGCAAGTGACCCAGACCGTTCTCGTCTCGGTGACGACGGATCAAGTGGCGAGAGCGCCTGACGTGGTGCGCGTGAGCGGCGGGTCACAGATCAAGCTGAGCGGCATCGGCATCAGCGGCATCGGCGCGCTATTGCATCTGACGGGCGGCAGCAAAGGCGTCTTTGAAAATTGCGAGCTTTCTGGAACCGTGACGAACGAGACAGGTGCCAACACCGGGCCGGCTGACGGTGTGCTGGTCGAAGACGGCGACTCGCTGGCCGATCTGCGCAACGGCAAGATCTATCATCAAGGCGGCATCGGCATCCGAGCGCTTTTCGGGGGCCGCATCGTCGCCAATGGTCTGACCGTCAACGACGCGAAGACCTATGTACAGGTGGACGCCGGCGGCAAAGTCGAGCTTGATAGCTGCAACATCGGACAGAACCCGAACGGCATGGTCGCGGTTCGCATCAACTCGGGCGGCGAGGCGGTCATTCGCAATTCGTCAATCGGCTACTTCTTCGATTGCGCCGTCAAGGTGGCGTCGGGTGGAAAGGGCGAGCTGACCAACTGCTCGATTCACAACGGCAACATCGGCATTCAAGCCGAGCCGGGCGCGACGCTCGCGCAATCGGGCACGCGCTTCACGGACGTCACGGCAGAGACAGCCGGCGCGGCCTCGTCGGGCGGTGGGCAATGAAGGCGGCTAAGCCTCGGTCGCGCGGCGCGACACTCAAGCTTTTACGGTTGGCGATACCGGCGCTATTCGTCGTGGCGGCTCTCGGTCAGTGGTCGCCGCAAGCGGGCTACGCCGATCAACCGCCACCTGCGAGCACCGGTGATGATGCGAGCCTGGCTTCGGCGTTGAAGCGGCTTCGCACCGTGGGCGATCAGAGCCCGGAATCCGACGCTTCAGCGATGCAAGCCTATTCGTCATTGGGGCTCGTCAGTCCCGAAAGATCGCAAGAAAAGATCGAGGCGTTTTACGCACGGCAAGCCATACCGATGGATGATGAAATCCGCCACTCGCTCGGCGCCGACTTGATCCGCCGCGAGATCGAGGAGTGTCGCCGCGGCGGCAAAGCAAATGATGATTGTGTGAAGCAAGCCGTGAGCAAGCTGAAAGGACTCGGCACCTCGGACATACTGGATCGCCTCGTCGCAAGCATCGAGAAATCGCCGATTGAAACGCTGCGCGGCATGAAACCGCCAGGCATGTCCGCGGAACCCGAATGGCCAACGGTGAAGCCTGAGCGCGGCCCGACCGGCGCGGGAACAAACGGCGAAACGGAGAAGCCGGCCAAGCCGACTTCGCTGACCTTGACCGGCCACACCGACAGGGTTGAGGACGGCGCTTTCACCGTGGATGGCCGAATGCTCGCAACCGGCAGCGCCGACAAAACCGTAAGGCTGTGGGATGCGCAATCGGGGGCGCTGCTGAGAACGCTCGAAAATCATAGCGGCGGTCTCGGGTCGGTCGCCTTTTCGCCCGATGGCAAGACCGGGGCAAGCGATGGCCTTAATGGACCAGTGAAGGTATGGGACGCGCAGACGGGAGCTTTGAAATACACGCTGGCGATCTATGGACAGCGGCTGGTCTTCTCGCCCGATGGTCAGACGCTGGCCACCCAAAACGGCGATTACGAGATCAAGCTCTGGGACGCGCAGAGTGGATCACTCAAACAGACGCTAATGGCGTATGGCGATTCGCAGGACAGGTCGCGGCGCTTCGAGATCAGAGACATCGCCTTCTCGCCCGATGGCAATACGCTGGTCGCTGCCGGGGGCGCGCTGCGCCAGGTGGGCGATATCGTTCTCTTCGACGCACACAGCGGTGCCATGCAAAAGCGGCTGTCCGGCCATACAGACATCGTACAACACGTGGCCGTCTCGCCGGACGGCAAGACACTGGCGACCGCCAGCCTGGATGAGACCGTCATCCTTTGGGACCTGCAAACCGGACAGCCCAGGCAGACATTGAAAGGCGGCATTATGCCGGTATCTATCGGCTATTCACCCGATGGCAAGCTGTTGGCCGGTGGTATGTCGAGCGGCGTGATGCTGTGGGATGCGCAAAGCGGAAACCTGAAACAGACGATCAGCGTGACATGGTCAGTCGCGGTTATGGTCTTGCCCGACGGCAAGACCGTGCTGGTGGCGAACGTCGGCAGCAACAATGAGGTCTTGCTCTGGCGAGTGGCCTTGAATTGATCACGCGCTTAACGACGTTGGCTCCGCGCCGTGCCCGGCATTTTTCCATTTCAGTCAGGAGGAAGTAGATGGCCCATTGTACGCAATGCGGCGCACCGCTGAAGGCGAATAAAGCGTTCTGCACCGCCTGTGGCGCGAAGGCGAAGCTGGCGACGGCTGCACCGCAAACGATGCCGCAAGCGCCGACCTCTACGCCGCTGCTCTGTTCAAAGTGCGGCGCGACGGTGCCGAGGGGCAAGCAGTTCTGCGCGCAATGCGGCCAGTCTATCCTTGCCGCGGCACCGAGTCAGGCCGGAGCCTCTACGACAACCACGTCACAGCCACCCGTTGTCGCAGAGGTAGAGTGCCGGAAGTGCGGCGCGACGGTGCCGAGGGGCAAGCGCTTCTGCACGGCCTGTGGCAATCCCGTCGAGGCAAAACCGGCGGACGCATTGCTGCCGCCGCAGTATCCGCCGAATCCGCCGGTGATCGAGGCAGCGCCGCTGCAAACGCCGCCTGTCGAAATCAAGCCGCTTGTGAGCAAGATGACGCCCGCGCGCCGCCGGTTGTTGTATATCGGCTTGCCGGTCGCGGCGGTCATCCTGGTCGCCGCTGCCTTGTTTACTATCTATGCGCTCTTCATTCGCAAGCCGCCTCATCTGGATGACAAGCAGCTTCTCGAAAGCTATTACGGCGCGCCGCCTTTCTTCACGGTTATTCTGGCCAGTGACGAAAGCCAGCCGTCTGCCAAACCAGTGCGCCGCGAAGTGTGGGTTTACCCTGACCGCAAAGTCTCGTTTGTTTTTCTCGGCGGCAAGTACCAGTTCAGCTCAGACCTGCAATCCCTGGGCAAGGGCGCGGCGAAAGCAGCAAAGAAATTGCGCCTTGAGCAGATCACCGAGCAGATGACCGTAGATGATCTCTCAAAGCTGGTTGGCAACAAGCCGGTCACGGAGGCGAATCTTCCGAAAGAAGAATTGCCGGACGCCATCCGCTACGACTATGGCAACGGCATCAACGCCGTCTTCAGCCAGGGTCGCCTGCTGATGGTTCGCATCCTGCCCGCAGGCGAAGAGAAGTAATTCAGCCGGTTCGATCAAGGGTCTAAATATCAGTGACAGTCCGAGGAGGAGTCGGCATGGCTCACTGTACAAAATGTGGCTCTCGCCTGAAAGCGGCTGAGCGCTTCTGCACGCGCTGTGGCGCGAAGCTCGCCGCAACGCCGCAGGTGCAGACCATTACAGGAGTCAGTTGCTCGCAATGCGGCAGCAGCGTTGCACCCGGCAAGCGCTTTTGCACGAAGTGCGGGCACACGCTCAGCCCTTCGACGCCCATCCCGCTGCAAGCCGGATTGCCGCCTGTACAGGCCGTGACGACGCGCTGCGCCATGTGCGGCGCGGTAATGGCCGCCAGCCGCAGCTTCTGTACGCATTGCGGCGCGAATGTCATTCGCATCGGGCGCGGCCCCGATAACGACGTGGTGCTCGATTACCCGATGATCTCGACGCATCACGCGCGCATCACGACGCTGGGCGACGCCGCCATTATCGAAGACCTCGGCTCGGTTCACGGCATCGCCATCAACAGCCCCGACTACAAAACCAGCAGCGCTCGCCTGTCTAAGACCGACACGGTTTACTTCGGCTCGTTCCCGCTGCCTGCGACTCGATTGCTGGCGGGCAACATCGGCCTCGGCAAAAAGCCGCACACGCTGTTGGATTTCACAGGCCAGTCCATGCTTCTGGGACGCGCGCCGGATTGTGATGTGGTGCTAAATCATCCGATGATCGCTTACCATCACGCACGCATCTCGCGCACCGATAGCGGCTACAAGGTCGAAGACCTCGGCTTGACGACCGGCACGTTCGTCAACGGCCAGCGCATCTCCGGCGCGATGCCTGTGAGCGTCGGCGACGTGATCCGCATCGGCAGCTATTCGTTCGACTTCACGGCGCCGAACGTCATCAAGCAACGCGACTATCGCGGCAACGTCACACTCGAAGCCCGCGGCGTGACGATAGCCGTATCGCGCGGGCGCAAGCGAATCATCGAAGACGCGTGGCTGACGATCTACCCTTCGGAAATCGTCGCTTTGATGGGGCCGAGCGGCGCCGGCAAGACGACGCTCATGAACGCGCTCAATGGCTACACACCGCCGAGCGGCGGCACAGTGCTAATCAACGGCCAGGATGTGTACGCCAACTATGACCAGCTCTGCGGCCACATCGGCTATGTGCCGCAAGACGACATCATGCATCGTGAGCTAACCGTCGGTCAGGCGCTCTACTACACGGCGCGACTCCGGTTGCCGGCGGATTACAGCACAGCAGACATCGAGGCGCGCATCAATGGCGTATTGAAGCTGTTGGACCTTGAAGGGACGGAAGACGTTCACATCGGCTCGCCTGAAAAAAAAGGCATCAGCGGCGGCCAGCGCAAACGGGTCAACCTGGCGATGGAGCTGATGACCGACCCTTCGATCCTCTTTCTCGACGAGCCGACATCGGGACTGTCATCCGAAGATGCGCTGATGGTGATGCAGGTGCTGCGCGATCTGGCCGATGCCGGAAAGACCATTCTGATCACCATCCACCAGCCCGGCCTCGAAGTCTTCCGCATGGCCGACACCCTGCTGATGGTTTCTAAGGACAAGGGCGCGAAAGAGGCGGCGCGGATGGTCTACTTCGGCCCGGCTTATCCCGACGCCGTCGAGTTCTTCAACCCGCAAGGCGTGACGGGCGCCAAGCCCGGCGTTGATCCGTCGCCCGATGAAATCATGCGCGGTCTGTCGAAAGGCAAGACCACCGAGTGGGTCGGGCGCTACGCCAGCTCTGATTACAAGCGCCAGTACGTTGACGAACGATTGGGCAAGCGGCCTTCCGAGTCGTCACAGCCCATACGACCGAAGATGAAGCGCGAGCCGGGGCTTGCGCAGTGGCGCGTGCTGGTGAAGCGCTGCATGGCCATCAAGATCAAAGACCGCTGGAGCACGGCGATTCTGCTGGTGCAAGCGCCGATCATCGCAAGCTTGCTGGCGCTGGTCTTCGGCAAGATGGCCAGCGACGAACGTTACCCGATGCTCGGCAAAACCTTCACGACGATCTTTCTGCTGATCGTTTCGGCCATCTGGCTGGGCTGCTCCAATGCGGCGCGCGAGATCGTCAGCGAATGGGCGGTCTATCACCGCGAGCGCATGGTCAACCTGAAGATTCCGTCTTACATCACCTCGAAGTTCACGGTGCTTGGCGGGCTGTGCGTGATTCAGTGCTCGATCATGCTGGCGATTGTTTATAACGGCTGCAACCTGAAAGGCGCGTTTCTGCCGATGCTCGGCGTACTGATCCTCGCGTCGCTGGTGGCGCTGGCGCTCGGGTTGATCACTTCAGCGGTGGCGCGAACTTCGGAAGTGGCGGTGGCGCTGGTGCCTGTGCTGTTGCTGCCGATGATGTTTTTGGGCGGCATGATTCAACCCGTCCACGAGATGATGGAGGCGGCCCGGCCCATCACCAGCGCTATCCCTGCGCGCTGGACATTCGAATCAATGCTGTTGTTAGAGAACGAAAGCCGCGAGCCTTCGTCTGCCCATTCATCAAGCGCGCCGCTGAATGCGTTTGCCAATGATGCCGCGCCGCAATCGCCGGCACCGCCGGGCTCGGCGGAATTCTATTTCCCGAAGAAGGATCGGCTCGGCATCGCTGCCAATCTCGGCATTCTCGCATTGATGCTCGCGGCGCTGGTCGTCGGCATGATGCGGATTCTCAAGTCGCGCGATATTCACTAAATGGTTACCATCTGGCCTAGCGGCCAGCAACCTTCAAAGGAGGACGAAACTTCATGAAATGCGCCAGTTGTAATGCAGACCTCAGTCCGGGTGAGTTGTTCTGTGGGGAGTGCGGCACGCCTGCGCCGGCGCAGGCCGCAAGCGATATGGCAGCGGCGCCGCCGCCCCTGATGACACCCGCCGTGCAGCGCGGCACCTACAGCGCCGAGATTTCCCGGCAGAACCCCGCCTGCCTGATCTTTCTGATCGATCAATCGGGCTCGATGGACGAGCCGATTGCCGGCGGCACCGGCGAGAAGAAGAAGCAGGTCGTCGCCGATGCGATCAACCGCCTGCTGTACAACACCGTCTTGCGATGCTCGAAAGAAGACGGCGTGCGGCCTTACTTTCACATCGGCGTGTGGAGCTATGACGGCATCGGCGGTGTGCGGCCCGCGTTCGGCTCAGACCTCTCGTCGATCACGCAGATCGCCGAGCAGCCCAAGCGCATGGAAACGCGCAAGCGCCGCATGCCGGATGGCGCCGGTGGCGTCTACGAAGACGAGTTTCAACTGCCGGTGTGGTTCGACGCCGTGGCGCAGGGCAATACGCCGATGAATGGCGCTTTCAGCGCGGTGATCGGGCCGTTACGCGGCTGGGTCACGCAGCACTCGACGTGCTTTCCGCCCATCATCATCAACCTGACGGACGGCGCTTACACCGATCAAACCCCGTCGGCGGCGGTCAACGAATTGATGCGGCTGGGCACGTCGGACGGCAGCGCGTTGATCTTCAACTGTCATATCTCGCAGAACCCCGGCATGTCTGTGACCTTCCCAAGCGACGGCCAGGCGGCGGGTCTTTCGGGGCTGGCGCGCGAGCTATACGACCTGTCGAGCCCGCTCCCGGAGCCGATGCGCCGTCAAGCGCAGGCCAAAGGCTATCAGCTTGAGAGCGGCGCTCGCGGCTATGTCTATAATGCCGACCTGGTGACGATGATCGATTTCCTCGACATCGGCACGCGCGCCGTTCAAGACCGCACTGAGAAAGCCTGAACGAGCGTGTGGGCTTGACGACTGACGGCAGGGAGCAGCGATGAGCGCATCTTCGAAACTGTGGCCACTCAGGGACGATTACCAGAAGGCGGTGCTCGACCCGAAGCGGAACCTCAAGGACCCGCGCCTGCATGGCATGCAGGTCGAGATGAAGAAGATGGGCGCGTTCGAAGTGCCATTCTCGCGCAACGGGAATTTCGGCGCCGTCTACAAGTTCTCGAATCATCGGCAGGCTTACGCGCTGAAAGTTTTTGCCGATTCGCAGCCCGAGCGCGAGCAGCGCTACAGCATGATCGCCCGTCACTTTGGCAGCAGCCCGCCCGCCAGCAGTCTGGTCTCGTTCAGCTATGACCCCAATGGCATACGCATACGTAGCGCCTGGTATCCGACGCTGGTGATGGATTGGGCCGAAGGCGATACGCTGCGCATCTACCTGCGCAACGTCTTTGAGCAAGGCGGCCAAGCCAGCAACGGGCGCTTGTGTCTGGCGTGGGCGCAGGTAATGCGCGAGCTGACCGAGCGGCGCATGGCACACGGCGACCTTCAGCACGGCAACATTCTGGTGATGCCCGACGGCTCGATGAAGCTGGTGGATTACGACGGCATGTTCGTGCCGGTGATGCGGCAGGCCGGAATGACGGCGATTGAGTTCGGCATGGCCGCTTACCAGCACCCGAAGCGTTATCGCGGTTACTTTGACGAGCGACTCGATGACTTCGGGGCGCTGGTGATCTTGCTGACGCTGGCCGGCGTCAACAGCGCCCGCTGGCAACGCTGTCACAAGGATGATTCGTACCTCTTGTTGAAAGAAGCCGACCTGCTGAAGCCTGACCAGTCGGCGCTGGTAAGCGAGCTGATCAATTCGCCCGACGCGCCGGTCAAGAAGCTCGCGGTGATGTTGAAGCGTGCCACGCTCGGTGAAGTTGATGCCATTCCGCCTTTCGCCACGATTGTCGCCGATCAAACGATCCGGCAGTTGTTCGACCCGACTTGGCGTGTGAGCGATGGCGGGCAGCAGGTTGGCTTTACGCCGGTTGTGACGACATCCGGCAATTTGGCAGCGGGTGCCAACCCGCTAACGCCACGACAACAAGAGGTGCTTGGATTGCTGGTCGGCGGCTTTAGTGATGAGCAGATTGCTCAGCGGTTATCGATCAAACCGGAAACCGTAAAAGGCCACATCTCGAAGATGCAGGAGAAGACCGGCGTCATCACCCGCAAAGACCTGATCATCTGGGGAATGTCACATGGCATCAAGGCTCCGAGCGAACCATCAACCATTCTTCCAGTGCAGCCAGTACAGTCGGTAGCGCGCTGTCCCTGGTGCCAGGACGCCATGAAGCCGGGCGATCAGTTCTGTCGCCGGTGTGGGCGGTCGATAACCGCGCCGCTTCAGCAGTGGCCCGTGTCAACGATGCAGCCGGAGTGGGCGGCGGTGAAAAGGTGCGGCTTCTGTAGCACGGAGCTGATTGCCGGAGATCAGTTTTGCCGGACGTGTGGCCGCTCGATTTCAGGCAGCCTGCCAAACATCGGCCCGCCGGTGCAGTCGCAGTTGAGCGTCCCGCCGGCATTTCAAGGCGCGGCGCCACCGGCGAAAAAGCCTTCGGGCAAAGGCCAGAAGATTGCCATGGTCGTCGGCATCCTGGTCATCACCTTTTGGGTTCTCTACTTCGTCCTGATGGGCATCGCCCTGTACACAAGAACGCAGCGCTAGAGCGGATTCAATGATGGGCACGGAAAGCACAAGAACCATTGACGCGGGCCATGCGCTCGGCGGGTTTGCCGAGAAGGTCAATTGCCGTTTTGAAATGCCTCGCCCGGATTGCAAGCCTGCTGCTTGACTGACGACCGCCGCTGGAGATTGAGTCATATGAGCCAGAATCATTCGCCCGCCTTGTTCTATCGGGAATGGGCCATCCAAAAAGCCGGGCTGCAACCCGAACAAAACGAGGATGCCTGTGTCATCCGAAGCCTGAATCAGGAGGCGGACTCGCCGCTGTGCTTGATCGCCGTAGCCGATGGCGCGACCGAAGCGGTCTACTCGCGCCTGTGGGCGAGGCAACTGGTCGAAGCGGCGTCGCCCGATTGGCCGGCATTGCCGGATGATGATCTGAGCGAACAGCTCAAGCAGGTCGGCAAGGCGTTTTCACCGATTGAGCCGGGGAAAGAAATCCCCTGGTTCGTGCGCAACAAATACCTTGATCAAGGCAGCCAGGCAACCTTGCTGGTCGCGACGCTTGCAGGCGCGCAAGGCAATGACGCTTTTCATATCCGCGCCGTTTCGGTTGGCGACTGCTGTCTGTTGCTGTTTAAGGCGAGCGGCGAAGTGATCTCTTTTCCGATGCAGCACTCGGATGAGTTTGGCGTCAACCCCGTGCTGCTCGGCAACCGCATTGCCAGGCCGGCGCGCTATGATCGCTGGGAGGCGCAGGTCGAGCCCGGCGACATGATTTTGTTCGGCACCGACGCCATGAGCAAATGGGCTTTGCAGTGCTTAGAGAGCCGGCAGAGCGGGCTATTGTTTGAGGGTCTGCTTGGCTTGCTCGGTTTCAACAGCTCTGACTCTAGCTCATCGGCTGAAGGATCATCGCCGGCAGATTCACTGCATGAGGCTTCAGAGGCGCGAGCCGCGGAAGAGCCGGCTGCTGGTCTGCCGAATGCCGAGAAGCCTGCCCGGCGGTCAGGATGGCTCAAACATCTCTGGCCCTGGGCAAACCATCAGCCGCTTGAGGTGGACGAGATAACCGAAACCGAGGACGCTCAACCACCCATCCCGGAAGCGCCCGTACAACAAGGCGACGACGCCAGCGAGTCCGTAGATCAACCCATTGTTGAGTCGGCAGACGAGCAGGCCGCCATAGATTCACATCTCAAGTTCGAGCAGTTCATCGAGCGCTATCGCGCGCCCGATAGCCTGCTGCACATGCGCAATGATGATTCGACGCTGGTCGTCTGTCTGCCGGTGCGCCATGCGCCTGCCGGTCAGGAGCTTGAGGCGTTGCGGGTGATTCGCGGCCTTCAATCTGCCGTCGCCGCGCGGCTACAGGCAGCACCGCCGACGGGTGAGGTCGGTTCAAATTGAGCGCCGTCGAAAAGGCTGGGCGCTCTGGAAAAGGCGGGCAAGCAGATGAGAGATACGCGATTGGGCTTAAAAGCGAGATTGGCCTTGATCTGGAGTTTGATGGCCCTCTTCGCTCTTTCAACGACTCCCTGGCTGGCGCAACACGGCATCGGCTCGCGCGTCGTTGGCGCACAGGCGACGAATGCGCCCGGCACGCCGCCTGAAATCTTCGGCTTCCAAACCAGCCGCACTGTCATGAGTCATGGGCGAGTTGAAAACGCCCGCCAACAGACGCCTATCAATCCGAATGGCTTGCGCGACGTGCCGGGCTTTGGCGATCCGACGAAGGGAACCGTGGGACTGCTCACGGCCATAGCGACAAATGCTTTCCCTGGAACTCCGCTACCACTGTCATCGGCCTGGCAGCCCGATCAATTCCATATCAGTCTGGGCTGGGATCAGCGCTTCCATAAAGAACCGTTCGGCATCGGCGACCCCGTCCACAACCCTGTCACCGCCGCCTCCTTAGCCATACCGAGTTGCTTCACCTTAGTCGTCGCCGAAGGGATTGCGCCTGCCGGTTCGGGCGCTCCCGGCAGCATTGCGACTACGGTTCACTGGGAGAGCACAGGGCCTTTGATTGGCGAAGGCAATCTCTACGCCTCTGTGAGCATACCGGCTGCGGGAATCGTAGCCGGCGACGAATTGCGCACCTTTGACCAGCTCGCGGCTTACACTGCCAACAGCATCATCTGGGAAGCGCCACCCTTTGGCCAGATCGTGCAAGACCACACGTTGATGCAGTTCGGCACCAAGAATATCACCGCGCACGCCGTTGATCTCAGCAACCCGGCCAGCCCTGTCGAAGGCCCCGCGCAATCGGCTCAGGTCGAAGTCACCCGCACACTGCATGTGGAAATCGAAGTGCTCGGCATCGAAAGGCACCGCAACGGCTCGCTCCGCCTGTGCGCCAGGGCCAATCTATTCGGCAATTCGCTTGAGCCGGCGGCCAACTTCTGGTTCCGCTGGGGGTACGCCGGCAAGACCGTCAGCTTAGTCGGCGACATTCCGGCGACGAATCTAGTCACCATTCGCCTGCCGGCGGCAGAGGAGGATCAGCAAGCTGTGCTTTATGTCGTCGCCAGTTGTAGCGGCGGCGTGCTGACCAGCAACCCGTTCACCGCCGAGCGGCTGGGCGTGAGGCCGGGCGTCTTCGTTCGCCATAGCATCGGACTATTCACCTTCTTGAGCGGCAACTGTACGTTAGAGGATAACGAATCGGTAAAGGTCACGCCCTTCGGCGTCTGCCCTGGCGCCCGCGCGATGATTACCCGTATGAGCCGCACAGGGCCGGGGCGCTCAGGCAGTCCGGGCGTGTGGATACGGACAATCCCTGCGCAAGGCGAAGTGATGGCTCAAACCTCTAGCGAGCTACCGATTGCTGGGAATAGTGTGACGTTCCGCGAGGTCGGTTCTGCCGGAGAGGCGTTCAGCAACACGGCGACCTGGGCGCCACCGCCGGAAAGGATGAATGACGAGCCGTGGATCGATAAGCCAACCATGTTTCCGACATCCTTAGCCGATTGCACTTATAAGGAGCAAGCCAGTGTCACCGGCAATAAGGGCGCGCAGCTCAGCTTCTGGGCTTATTTTGATGGCCCGGTCGATAACATTCGTGGTGAGAGTCTGCCGAACGATGGATGGCCTTCTTCCGATAAGGAAGACATCGCTACGGGTGTAGTTCGCACCACAACGATGGGGTTCCGATTTCCCTCTCCAACTAAATTCACAACCTTGCATCCGACGAGTAGATACGCAAACGGACCCGATCCTAATGGGGGGCCGAAGACACCTCCAGACCCGAATGCACCTCCGACCGTTGATCTGTACTATGTGGTCGGTGCCCATCGCGGCTATTGGCGCAATGATCGCTATCAAGGGGAGCGCATCGTGCCTGAGCCACAGATTACGCTGCGCTGGCGCTATGAATACTCAAGCAATGAACGACTGGCGACGGTCACCAGAGACGGCCAGGAGCTTGAGGCTCAAGAAGGCATGGAACTTTTCGAAACCGACCGCGTGCGCAGCGCGGCCAATTGCAAGATGGAAGTCAGCATCACCGACCAGAATCAGTCGCCGCTGGCCGCGCTCGCGGTTTCTGAAGCGACCGAATTCGACATCCTCCAATTGGCGCTCGGCAAACCGAACCGCTTCGATTTCGCGCTGAGCGCCGGCGAGATTCGTTCGGAAGTCATCCCCGAACGTGGCCCGACCGAGTTCCGCATCAGCTCGCCGACGGCAGCGGCTTCGGTCGCGGGCACGATATTCACGACCGCGTATGATGCGCAAGCCCAGGCCAGCACCGTAGCCGTGGAAAAAGGTGCCGTGCTGGTGACGCCTGCGAACAGTTCGTTACAGCCCGTCACCTTGAAGGCCGGCCAGCAGGTGAAGGTCACGCAAAGCAACGTCGGGCCGGTGACCAATACCCCGGTTAGCGTCATTAAGTTCCTAAGCGACCGCCTGGTTTATGTCGGCATCGGCGCAGGGGCGCTGCTGTTAATCGTCTTGTTGATTGTTGCCGTCTCACGCCGCAAGCCGCGTTTGCCCAAACAGGCAGGCGGCCAACAGGCAGTTGATCGTCAAGTTCCGTCACCTTCAATTCAGTCACCTGGGCCAGCACAGCAAGCGGCTTGCGACCACTGCGGCGTCTTATTAAAGCCGGGCAAAGCTTTCTGCACGGCCTGTGGCGCGCCTCGAAGGCAGGCCGGCGAAGCCGAAGCCGTGAGCGTCGGTGGAGCCGGCGTCGGATTGGCGCCGGTAACTGCGCGTTGCCCAAATCCGCAATGCCGGCAGCCGCTCGCTCACGGCAAGAAGTTTTGCACCAAATGTGGCGCGCGGGTCACGTAAGCGGCGACCATTTTTGAGCGTAGTTGAATCCGAAAAAGAACGTCATGAAAGGTAGCAATCCAAAATGCAATGCGGAGATGTACCCGGGCGACTTGTTTTGCGGTCAGTGCGGGCTGCCGCTTTCAATCGCCGTGCTGTCGCATGCCTTTGAGAATAAAATGACCGGCGGCGCCACGGGAGGTTTCGATGAAGCGCTTGCCCAGACGGCGCGAGCGCTCGTCCGCCGAGGGCGAAAGATCGAGGCCGTCAAGCTGGTTAGAGAAAGAACCGGATCTGGCCTGAAAGCCGCGAAAGACTTTGTAGAATCATTATGACCGGCAGCGTGGATAGAGGCTCTGGAATCGTCAACGAAGGATTTAAAGCACTCAATTAGTTGAAATATCTTTAAGGATTAAGGTAAAATTCTGTCTATTCCGAGGTCAGCAGATTATGAAAGACCTGCTGATTCTCTACTTGGAAGAAGTTGATAGAATTGGGAGGTCGTTCAACGGTAGGACAGCAGACTCTGGATCTGCTTATCGGGGTTCGAATCCCTGCCTCCCAGCCAAACTTTTCTATTTAGAGAAGTTGCAAAACCCGCCTGGAAATTCGCTACACCAAAAGATATGCAGACTCGGAAAGTGGTGTAGTGTGATTGAGAAACTCTTTGCCCAATTCTGCCGCGAGAAACAATTCCTCAACAATGTGTCACCCAGGACCCTGAAGTTCTATCGGGACTGCCTCAACGCGGTGAAATCTAAATCGGTTGCCGCCCGATGATCGTTCGCATCGCCCTCTATGTGTGAGTGCCCCGCGATCCGGCAGCACCACGGTCTATATCCATGTAAGCTGATTCGGCTATGCACTGGCAGCGGGCTGCGGCGGCTGCCAGGCCGCCAGCCGTGCGGCGAGTTGCCGCGCGTCGGGCCTGGTCTGCGGATCTTTCCTGAGGGTTTCGAGCACCAGCGCCTCGATCTCTGGCGGAACGGCGGGGTTCGAATCGCGCAGGCCGGGCGGCTCCTTCATCACGTGCATCAGCATCAGCGCCATGGCGCCGCCTTCACTCGCTTTAAAAGGCGCATGCCCCGCCAACATCTGGAACATGATGACGCCGAGGCTGTAGACGTCGGCTCGCCCATCGTAACTGTCGCTCGTCATGCGCTCTGGTGCCATGTAAGCCGGCGTGCAGACAATGCCACCGGTGACCGTGTTCGCGGTGGCGATATTCGCCTCGTCGCCGAATATCTTCGCCAGACCGAAATCGACCACCTTCACGACTTCGCCGTCTTTCCCACGGTGCAGAAAGATGTTGTCTGGCTTGATATCGCGGTGGACAATGCCCTGCTCGTGAACCTCTGCGAGCACGCGACAGACGGGCAAAATAATCTCGATCACTCGCGACGGCGGTAGCACACCCTGCTGCTTTAACTCCTCGCTCAGGCTATGTCCTTCGAGCAATTCCATCACCAGATAAGCAATGCCCGAATCTGAAATACCGCAATCGAGAACCGTGACGGCGTTCGGATGATTGATGCGGCTCGCCGAAATGCCTTCGAGGCGAAAGCGGTCGAGCCCTTCAGGCGAATCGTTGCCGGGCATCGGGCGGAAGACCTTCACCGCGACGGCGCGATCCAGGCCGAGATGCGTGGCCCTAAAGACCGCACCGAAGCCGCCGGAGCCGATCTTTTCCTCAAGATGATATTTCCGATCAAGCACCGCGCCGGGGAGCGCGTCCGACAGCGCTGAGAAGGCGATGTCCGTGCGTTTCTGCTCCTCCACGAGCTGTGCATTCTTGCGCAGCAACTGATGATTCTGCTCTTCCAATTGTCGTTGCAGTCGTCTGATCTTCAGTTGATTGTCGACGCGCGCCAGCACCTCTTCAGCCTGAAAGGGCTTGGTAATGTAATCGACGGCCCCGGACTGAAAGGCTTTGATCTTTTCGGAGATGTCGTCAAAGGCACTGATGAAAATCACCGGCAGCCCGGCGAGCGCCGAATTGGCTGTCATCTGTTGTCGCACCTCGTAGCCGTCCATCTCCGGCATGAGGATATCGAGCAGCACTAGATCCACCGATTGTGCCGCGACCGTTGCCAGCGCCTCGCGCCCGCTGCTCGCCATTAACACGCGGTGGCCGCGCCGCATGAGGATGCGCGATAGGATGTCGCGATTCATCTCGTTGTCATCGACCACCAGCAAGGACCCGTGTTCATCTGCCGCTCTGGCGCCGGCTTGACGGGGGCTGTTGAACAAGGCGTCCGGCTCGGCAGCCACCGGGCTACTGAATTGCGCGTCGGGCCGGACGATTTCCTGAAGATACTGTTGCAGCCGTTTGCCGGCAACGTGAATCTTCTGTAGGTCGGAGGCCGAATCGGCCTGACCGCTGGCGGCGGTGTCGCGCGCCAGCCATTCGCTCGAATCAATAATTACACTGAGGGGTATGGTCAAGCGGTCGCGAATCTCGTTGGCAAGCGCCATCAGGTTTTCAGCCTGACGATTGGCGACGATCTTGGCCGGGTCAAGCACATCATTGGCGATTGCCAACAGGTGCTTGCCCATCGCATGAACCTTTTGCAGGCGTCCCGTGAATTCACTCAAACCGGAGCTTTCGGGGTCTTCAAGCAGCATTTCGCTATAGCCAATGATGGCATTGAGCGGTGTGTTGACTTCATGGCGCAAGTGCGACAGCGAATCTAATTTCATGACTCAGTCTCCGTTTTGAGTAGGGCTTCGATCTTGGCAAGCAAGCGCGGAAACTCAATCGGTTTGGTGTCGTAATCATCGCACCCCGCCTCGATTGCCTGCTCGCGGTCGCCCGACATAGCGTGCGCCGTGAGCGCAATGATCGGTATCCCTGCGGTTTCCGAAGCGGCTTTGAGTCGCCGGGTCGCCTCCCATCCGTCAATCACCGGCAGACTCATGTCCATCAGAATCAAATCGGGCCGTTCGCTCTGCGCCATGGCAATGCCTTCCTCGCCAGTCTGCGCGATGACCACCTGAAAGCCTCGCCGCTCAAGCCGGCGCGACAGCATATCGCGGTTCATCTCGTTGTCTTCAACCAGGAGAATCTTCGCCAAAGAATACTCACCCCTTTCCATCTGCGGCTCAGGCCATGCGGACGGATTAAGATTCTGCCGCCGCGCCATTGCGTACACAAGTGGCCACCAGGTCGCGCACCTCGCGCATCAATTGCTCGCGGCTGTAGCTGCCCTTTTCGAGAATCTTCTCGACGTAGCCGTTCAATCGCAAGCGATCTTCCGCGGTGATGTCTTTTGCGGTAATGACAATGACCGGCGGGCGGTTAAGCCCTGCATGCGTGTGCATCCCGCGAATGAATTCGAAACCGTCCATCTCCGGCATGATCAGGTCGAGGAGAATGGCGGCAGGCCGGTGACTAGCCAGGCGGTCAAGCGCGACGCGGCCGTTTTCAGCTTCCGTAACCGTCCACCCTTCGCCTTCAAGCAGTCGCCGCATCGCCGCGCGGGCCGCGTCGTCGTCATCGACGACGAGCACGTCTTGGCTGTCGCCCTGTCGGTACTTGCCTAATATTTTAAGGAGCCGCTCGCGGTCCAGGGGCTTGCTGACGTATTCCGTAGCGCCAAGCGTGTAGCCCCTGTTCTGGTCATCGAGAATCGTCAGCATAATGACGGGGATGTCTGCGGTCGCCGGGCTGGCTTTCAAGGCCGCGAGAACCGCCCAGCCATCCATTCCCGGCATTATGACATCAAGCGTGATGGCATCGGGGCACAACTGTCGGGCCTTCTCCAAGCCCTCCTCGCCATCCGCGGCGCAGACAACCTGAAAGCCTTCCTTGGCGAGAAACCGTTGGAGCAGATCGCGTACGGTCGGGTCGTCATCGATGACTAAGACGGTGCCGGCAGCAGCCGAGGTCGCTTCCGCCTGGCTTTTTTTAGGCAGTTCTGCCGGCGGCGCCAGTTGCTTCAAGTCGGCGGGCAAATCGATGGTGAAGGCGCTGCCACGGCCTGCTTCACTGGTGACGTTGATCTCCCCGCCCATCATCTGGCAGAACTTGCGCGTGATCGTCAGGCCCAGGCCGGTGCCGCCAAATTGCCGTGTGGTCGAGGCGTCGGCCTGGGTGAACGGCTGAAAGAGCTTGGCCAGCTGCGCCTCGGTCATGCCGATGCCTGTGTCGCTGACGCGAAAGCGGAGCCAGGCCGGGCCATCCGTCGAGCGGGTGGCAAGCCGCTCGATGTCGAGCTTGATCGTGCCGTCGCGAGTGAATTTGCTGGCGTTGCTTAATATATTGAATAGTGTCTGCCGGACTTTGAGCAGATCGGAGCGCATGTTACCAGCCTGCGCATCCAGATTGACTTCGAGGCGGTTATTATTCTTTTCGATCAGCGGTCGCACGGTTGCCGCGACCTCGGCAATCAGGCTGCTGACCGCGAAAGTCTCGATGTAAAGCTCGGTCTTGCCGGCCTCAATTTTTGACAGATCAAGAATCTCGTTGATCAACAGGAGTAAGTGCTTGCCTGCGGAGCTAATCTTCTTCAGGTCGGGAATGAAATCGTTATGGCCGATATCTGCGGCCTCTTCTTCGAGCATCTCGCTGTAACCGATGATGGCGTTGAGCGGCGTGCGCAATTCATGGCTCATGTTGGCGAGAAAAGCGCTCTTGGCCTGATTGGCGGCTTCGGCGGCTTCTTTGGCGCGCTGCAACTGGCTCTGCGTCTCATTCAACTCGGCGAGCGTCTCGGTCAATTCTCCGTTGGTACGTTCAAGGTCTGCCAGCAATTGCGCCTGCCGTTGCTTGGCCAGCAAGCCCTCGGTAATGTCCGTGAAAAAAACCGTCGTGCGCCGGCGAAACGGGAAGATGCGCGCTTCAAAAAAGCGGGTCGCTTCACTCTGCAATTGCAAGTCTTGAACATCGCCGGGCCGGCCATCTTTGATCGATTCGGCAATGGCGTTGGTCAGCGGCGTGACATTGCCCTCAGGGAAAACCTCGGCGACGCTCTGCCCGAGCGCTTCCTGGCGCGGCCGGTCGGTGATGCGCTCGGCGGCGCCATTCCATAATTCGATGGTCTGTTCGGGGCCGACGACAAGCATGCCTTCATTGATCGATTCGATGATCTCCTGCAAACGCGCCTCCGATTTTTGCAGGGCGTGAACCATTTTGCTCTTCTGCACGGCGCGTACCACGAATGGCGCGAGTATCTGCATGCCAATGAGAATAGCGATCAGTTGCCTGAACGAGCGATTGTACGAGCTCTCGACCTCTTCGAGGCGGCGGGCCGCATCGCCCATGTAGAGTTGCTTGATCTCTTGGAGGTCGTTGCGAACGTGGTTGAAATGCGGAATGCCTTCTCGCAGGTCGAGGCTGGCGGCCTCCTGGAGATCGCCTTCGAGAATCAAGCCAATCAACTCGTTGCGGACGCGCAGATAATCCGACCAGTCCTGTTCGAAGTGCTTGCTTGAGTCAATGAGCGCCGGCGAGGTGGCGAGCGCCAGTTGCTTTTCGAGCATCGCCGCCACCCGCGCGTCGGCGGCGCGCGAATCGCCGACATACTGTAGCTGAAGGTTGCTGTCGCGCGTCGTCAGCGCATATTGCATGCTGCGGCGGGCTTCCTGAGTCTGGTATTGTACATCGCCAATCAGATCGAGGCCGCTGACCGATTCGCCATACATCTGCTGCACTTGTTGATTGGCGCGGCGCAATTCTCTGACCACGAGCACACCGACGGCAATCACCACGCCGCCGATCAAGACAAAGGCCAGCGTGGTGTTATAGCGGCGGAAAAGCCTGGCAAACAGGGTTCGCGTTCCACCATTTGCGCGCATCGCGACCATTCCTCTCTATTAGCGACAGGGGATGCCGTCAATCCTAAAATCTAATCCTGTATCCTTGCTCGCCGGGCGCGCGGCCATCAATGCGCAGGACTTTCACCGAGCCGTCCAAGCTGCTGGCACGGACATAGCCGATGGCTCCCGGCGCGTTGAAGACGAAGCGCACCATATTCGTCGGTGAAGCCAGCAGCTTAGGTTCTTCGGTGGTTTCGCCGGCGAAGCGGGCGCGCAGAAAGTTGCGGTTGAAGTCGGCCTCGCGCATGCGGTAGATCGTCCGCAGCACCACATCGCGTTCCGGGTTGCCGATGTCGAGCATGGTGATCGTCACCTTGCGCCCATTTGGCCAGCGGCTGCGCTCGGCCAGAAAGACGTCGCGCAACTCGGCCAACGTCATCGCTTCGATGGGGTTCGTCTTATTGACAATGATGGCGAGATCTTCTTGAAAGGCCGGCGACCCGCTCGAAAGGGCCAACGGGTAGCGGACGCTGTCGTGCGGCTCCGTCCGCACCGGCAGCGGCGCGATCAGCGCCAACAGCAAGACGAGGGCAAGAAGCGGAAGCCAATAGCGCATAAGTAATCTCCGCCTCAGAACGTGAATGCCAGTTGCAGCAAGAGCTCGTCCAGCGATTTCAGCCGGCGCCGTTGCGTGTGATTGTATTGCACCTTGAACGCCACAAATTCCGTCAGGTCGAAACGCAGCCCGGCCACCGGCCCGTTGCGGCGTCCGATGGTCGGATAAATCGGATCATCATCAGGAACGTTCAGATACTCATAGCGAAAATATGGCCATACATCGCCAAAGCGCCGCGCAAATTGTGTGTAGAAAGCCGGCGAGTTGTAAGCGCGCGGACTGCCTAACGGCGAATGATGCAGCAGCAGCATCTCGTTCAGCCATTCATAGCTGGAGTTACGAAAGATGACATGAGCCGCTGTGATCGTCTGATCGACATCGGCTCGGCCTGCGGGCGTCAATCGGTCCCGGTAAACCGAAACCCCGGCCTGCAACCCCCTCGCCCAATCGGGCCGCATCAGCAAGCCGAAGTTGACAGATTTGCCCTGGTTTTCATCATTTGTGGTTTGCACACTCCGGTCGGCAGGCGAATTGGCCGAGCGACCATTGCCAACCTCCGCGAGGTAGCGCAGTCCGAACGACCCGGAAGGGATGCGACCGCTCAACGATACACCGACATTGTGCAGCGGCAGGATGCCTCCCTGTCCCTCAAAAGCAAAAATAAAGGGCCGCGTGGCGGCGGTCTGAAACCATTGGCCGTGATGGTAAGCGCTGTTGTAATAGCCGATGCCCGTGTGGTAGCGCCCGACGCTCAGGTTGAAATAATCGTTCGGGTAGTATTGAAGAAGTAGACGGTGGATCTCGAAGCTGAAGGCGTTATCATGGCCGGCCTGAATGATCAGTTCGCCGAGCACGTTGAACTTATCAGATAGGCGCGATGTGAGGAACAAATCGAGTTGTCCGAGGGCAAAGGCGTTGTTGACGCCGTGCTCGTTAGTGGCGCGGTAATCGATGTCGGCAAACCCTTGCAGTTGCAATGAGGGTTTGCCGCCCGGACGGTCATGATTGCTGTGCGCGTCAGGGATATCGTGGCTTTCCGATTGCGGCGGGTTGGTGGCTGCCGCTACGTTTTCCGTTGCTGGAGCGGCTGATGCGGTCAGTGCGGCGGGCGCTTTAGCTTCGAGCTCGCGAACCCGCGCTTCGAGTTCCTCGACATGGCGGAGGAGCCGGCTCACAGTCGCACGATCCTCGGCGTTATTGTCGCGGCCTTGTCTCTGCTCGGCAGCAGCACCAGGGGATGTGGGAATCACCGGGGCCGCCGTTTGGAATTCCTCAGCCTTCGTCTTCACGGTCGCCGTCACCGGCTTAGGCGCAGCCGCCGACGGTGGGGGGTTCGTGGCTGATGGCGTGGGGTTGAAATGGCCGACGCTGATGAGTAGATGATCGCCGTCAATGTCCACGCGATAGGGCCTCAGAGCCGGCATATCGAGGACCACCCGCACGAGGTTAGCGTCGGGCTGACCGATGCGAATGCGGTCGACGACGGCGCTTGTGACCGGGATCGTCGAGTTGCCGACGGCGCTGCGAACCCCGGTAATGTCAATAACAATTCTCCAAGGGGCGGACAGCGTGAAGGGCTTGAACTCCATGGCCCCGTCTGCTTTGACCACGAGCCGCACGCCGTTGTCTGCGGTTTCGGCCCACACCGCGAGCACCCGCCTTGCGGGCGGCAATCTGCCGGGCTGGCCAGCGCTATTACCGGCGGCCATGGGGCGCGGGGTGCGACCAAAATTCAAGTTAGGGTAAGACGCGACGGCGAGCGCAGGATGCCCTGAGAGCATCAATAGCAGGATCAATCCCATCAGCCATCGCGCCGTCATCGGCACGAGAGGGTGAGAATAGCCGAGGGCTCGCACGCGAACGGGGCAGTGCATAGATAGCATCCTTTGTTACGGCCGAATGGATAACCTGCCGCAAAAAGTGGCTCAACCATTCTGCCGAATCTGGCGGCAATCTCAATCACTACCCGAACAACCCGTCCCGTCCTCACTCGTCGGCGAGAGTCGGCAGAGCCGATTCCAGCGGCGATGAGTCGTGTCCGCGGCGAATCCATTCGGGTTGTATCTCTTATGGAAACGACCGGGCAAAACTTGAGCCCTGCGAGTCTACACGAATCCGGGCGATTTCACCAGTGTCCTCGAATGCTAGTAATGGGGCCAGGTGTGTTGAGTAGGGGCAGGGCAAGTTCGCGCCGCGCCAAGCGCATCTTGCGCCATCGCCCCTACAGCTCATCCGATCAATACGATTACCCTATTACTCAGAAAGGATGAAGAAAGCGGCATGGGAAGCCGCGAGCTTATTTACAACATCCCACCAAAGAGAACCTGAAAGGGATTGTAGGAGAACTTTCGGCTAACAGGTGCCCGCTCAGATCAGTCTTTGAGCAAGTTCTCGCGAATCTGCTCGAGTTGCTCGTCAGTGATGCCCAGCGCCTGGTGGACATAGTTGTCGAATGTGCCGTAGAGCTGGCGCATCTCGTCGAGCGCCGCCTGGAGATATTCGGCGCGTTCGAACAATTGCGGCTCCAGATAGACGGACTTGCCGAGGCGGCCTGATCTGAGCAACGCATTGAGTTGCGCGTTGGTGCTAGGGCCACGGAACTGATTGGTCAGCAGGTAGTCTTCCATTACTTCTTCTTCGGTCACTCCAAGCGCCATCTCGACCACGGCAGCAGCCCAGCCTGTACGCGCGGCACCACTCGTATCGGCCCAGACGAGCGGCAGGCGGTTGGCATCGGTGAGCGTCAGCAAGGTCGTGCGAAGGGCGGCATTAACCGTTGGGCCGAAGTTGGCGCTCGGCGGGCCGACGCCTGAGACAAGGCCGCGAAAAACCGCCGTCTTGAACCCGGTGAGGAACTCGCCGTGCGGCCCGAAGAACGCCTCCTGATCCGCAAAACAAACGGGGTCGAAGGCGAAGTAGTGATGCGCCGGATCTGAGGACGAGACATTCTGCGGCAGGCAGAGGTGAGGGGTGACCGGGTCCGGGATGCCTCCGCCTGCCTGGTCGAAGATGGGCGAGCTGATGACGTTCACTCCGGCGACGTTCCACGGCGGCGCCGCCCCCGTGATCTCGATTGCAGAGCGAACATCAATCACGGTTCTTACCCCGAGAGTCGCCAGAAAGCCCTGGCTCGATTGCGCGCTCGGTGCCCCGCTGCGATAAAACATGCCCCAGCGAATCTGCTTGGTGTTGCCGCCATGATTCGGAGAGGTCGAGTAGCCGCCGATGTCGCGGAAGTTGAGGACGCCGATCTGTGGCACGTCCCGTTCGGCGGCAATGACGCCGGCACCACTGCCGCCCTTGATGCGGAAGTAATGACGCGAGTTCGGGTCCAGGCCGGTTACGGTCATGGCCGTGGTTCCACTGACTTCGCCGACCGGGTTGTGGATATGTTCCGCGCTTGTGCCCTCTTCGATCCTGACCTTATCTACATCGCCCGTGGTCGTCCACGAGATTTGGAAATCGCTTCCCACACGAGTCACGGTCGCCACGACAACAGCGCCTTGCGCGGCGACCGGCGCGAGCAATGGCTGATTGGCGGAGGAACGGTAAGGTCCAGACGAAGCCGCATGACTGACCACTGGGGTAAATAGCAGGGCGACGACGAGACCGATATGGACAAGCAGACGGGAGGCTGAATACCGACCGGAAAGCAGATTCTGATCCATTGTGCGTGTTCTCCTTTCAAATCCGAACTCCAACTCTTCATGTTTTTGTCATTCGTCTCTAAGTGGCGCGTGATTCAAAAACATCACAAAGAATTGTGCCGGAACAACTCCGCCGTACCATTCGATTTGCACTGTTTCTGACAATTCTCGACGCATCAACGAAATCTACTTGATCGATGCCGATGGCTCGAATGTCAGGCGACTGACCAACAATCTGGCCGACGACGATGGGCCGAGATGGTCGCCCGACGGCTGCAATATCCTTTTCGATAGCGACCGCGACGGCAACCGTGAGATTTACATCATGAATCTTCGCTGAAGCCGCGCTCGCCATTTTGAATCCCTGGCTGAGTGGATGTATATTATGGGCCTCGCAACCTCGTTTTTGATCAGCAGCACACCGATTGGGGGTTTATGCTACAGCAGGCCATAGTAGCGATAAGAGCGGCCCAGCCGGCTCGCCATCCTCTAAGAGACGGCGTCATTCTCGGACTGAGCCTGGTCATCCTGGCGCTCTCGACTCCCGCCGCTTATCCGCAACCGGATGCCTTAAGAATCTCATTTCGGCAGCAACGATCCAGCGAGGCAAAGGGCGACGCGCCACAGGATCGTAGTAATGCTCGCGTGCTTGAGGCGGGTAAGCCCATCGAACGAGAGCTTGGCGGGGGAGAGGCGCATTCTTATCAGCTCACACTCGCCGCCGGCCAATATGTTCGGGTGGTCGTTGACCAGCGGCGCATCAACATCGCGCTGGCGGCCTTTGATCCCGGCGGCAAGAAACTTGTCGAGTCAGACGGCTTTAGCATAGGAGAGCTGGAACTGGTCTCGCTTGTAACCGAGGTGGCCGGCACGTACCGGCTGGAGGTACGGTCGCCTGACCAGGCCGCCCCCGCGGGCCGCTACGAGATCAACATCCAGGAGCTGCGGGCCGCGACCGAGCGAGACAAGAGTCTCGCTGCCGCCCAGGCGTTGATTGCTGAGGGCATACGGCTGGTGAAGCAACCGACCGCGGACGTGCGGCAGAAGGCCATAGAGAAATACCAGCAGGCCATTCCACTCTGCCAGTCGGCCAAAGACCTCGCCTGGGAAGCCACCGCGCTCTACCTGATCAGCTCCGCTTACATCGCCGCGGGCGACAAGCAGAAGGCGCTCGACTTCTCGGAACGCGCCCTGCCGGTGGCGCAAGCCGCGGCCCGACTACCGGGCGAGGAAGCGCAGCGGCTGGGCCAGAAGGTCGAGGCCATTACGCTCGACGTCATGGGCTCGATCTATATTGAATTTGGCGATAAGAAGAAAGCGCTTGAGCTATTCAACCAGGCGCTGCCGCTCAGGCGAGCAAGCGGCGACCACGTTGGCGAGGTCAGCACGCTAAACAACATCGGCATGGCTTACGGATATATGGGCGACTGGCCGAAGGCGCTCAATTTCTTTGACCAGTCGCGCCAGACGCTCGCCCCGCTTGGCGACGTCAGAAAAGAGGCTTCGCTGCTGAATAATCAGTGCGCCATCCGTAGCGACCTGGGCGAGTATAAGAAGGCGATTGACCTCTGTCAGCAATCGCTTGCGATCAGGCGGCTGTTGAATGACCGTTGGAGCCAAGCCATCGCCCTCAACAGCCTCGGCAACGCCTATTCGGGCATGGGCGACTACCAGCAGGCGCTCGACCTCTACACGCAGGCGCACACAATCCACAAGGATATGGGCCAGCCTCTGGGCGACGCCATCGCGCTCAACAACATCGGCTGGGTCTACGCCATGCTGGGTGAGTATCAGAAGGCGATTGACTTCTACAATCAGGCGCTAGATATCTTCCGCGCCGCCGGCGACCAGTACCGCGAGGGAAACACCCTCAATAACATCGCCGTCAATTACGCCGACATGAAAGATTTTCGCAAGGCGCTTGAGATCAACCAGCGGGCGCTCGCGCTGCGCCGCGCCACGAATAACCGCGATGGCGTCGCGGTCACGCTCAACAACATCGCCAGTTGTTACGCGAACCTGGGAGATAAGCAGCAGGCGCTCGACGTATTCAATCAATCGCTCGCCCTGCATCGCTCTGTCGGCGACCGGCGTCAGTTGGCGAGCGCGCTCAAGAACGTCGGCGCGCTCTACCGCGAGATGGGCGAGCAGCAGAAGGCGCTCGACTGCTTCAACGAGGCTCTGGCCATATCGCGCGCCATCGGCGATCCGAACAACGAAGCCGGCGTGCTGGCGCACATCGCGCGGCTCGAACGCGACCGCGGCAACCTGCTTGAGGCCCGCCGTCAGATCGAGGCGGCGCTCGCGGCGGTCGAGTCGCTGCGCGTCAACGTCAAGAGCTACAAGCTGCGCGCCTCCTTCTTTGCCTCTGTCCGCAAGTCCCATGAGTTTTACGTCGACCTGTTGATGCGCTTGCACAAGCAGCAGCCCGCGGCAGGCTTCGACGCCGCCGCCTTACAGGCGAGCGAGAGGGGACGCGCCCGTTCCCTGCTCGAAATGCTCACGGAAGCCAGCAGTGAAATTCGCCAAGGGGTTGACCCGTCGCTGCTTGAGCGCGAGCGGATACTGCGGCAGTCAATCTCTAATAAGGCGGATGAACAGATGCGTCTGGCAAGCAGCAAGCCCACCGAAGAGCAGGCGGCGGCGGCTAAAGAAATAGATGCGCTCACGACTGACTACGAGCAGGTGCAGACGCAGATTCGCCAGTCCAGCTCGCGATACGCGGCGCTGACCGAGCCGGCCCCCCTGACGCTCGAAGCACTTCAACACGATCTCCTCGATCAGGAGACGCTGCTGCTGGAGTACACGCTTGGTGAAGAGAAGAGTTTCCTCTGGGCCGTAACGCCGGCTTCAATAAAAAGCTATGAACTGCCCAAGCGGACGGAGATCGAAGAGGCGGCGCGGCGCGTCTACGAGTTGCTGACGGCGCGCAACCAATCCCCCGGCGGCGAAACGCCCGAACAGAGGCGTCAACGGCTGGAGCAAGCCGCCGCCGAATATCCGCAAGCCGCCGCCCGGCTGAGCCGAATATTGTTAGGCCCTGTGGCCGCCGAACTACAAAACAAGCGGCTGGTGATTGTCGGCGAGGGCATGTTGCAGTATACGGCGTTCGCGGCTCTGCCCGCCCCTGACCCGCGCCCGGGCACCATTCCGTCGCCTCTGATCGCGGACCACGAGATCATCAGCCTGCCTTCAGCATCCGTGCTGGCGGCTTTGCGACGAGAGGTCGGCGGGCGCAAGCCGGCTGACAAGTCTGTTGCCGTTTTCGCCGACCCGGTCTTTGAAAGCAATGATCCGCGAATCAAAGTGTCGGGCAAGGGCCGAGCGACGACGGATCGAGAGACAACAGCACCGGGCGATGTCAACAGGTCGGCCACAGAGTCGGGATTGCAAGGGTTCGTCAGGTTGCGTTTCAGCCGACAGGAAGCCGACCAGATCATGCGCCTGGTCCCTGAGAGCAAAAAACTCAAAGCGGTGGACTTCGCCGCCAATCGCGCGGCAGCAACCGGCCCTGAGATGGCCCGCTACGGCATCATCCATTTCGCCACACATGGGTTGATCAACAACCAGCACCCCGAGTTGTCCGGGGTGGTCTTGTCGCTCGTAGACGAGCAGGGTCGTCCACAGAATGGCTTCCTGCGCCTTTACGACATTTACAACTTGAAGCTGCAAGCAGACCTTGTGGTGCTCAGCGCCTGTCAGACGGCGCTCGGCAAGGAGATCAAAGGCGAAGGGCTGGTCGGCTTGACGCGCGGGTTTATGTACGCCGGCACGCCGCGCGTCGTGGCGAGCCTGTGGCAGGTCGATGACCGGGCGACGTCTGAGTTCATGGGGCGATTCTACGAAGCGATGTTAAACCAGGGGCTCAGGCCCGCCGCCGCGTTGCGCGCGGCTCAGATCGCGATGTGGAAAGATAAGCGCTGGACGGCGGCTCACTATTGGGCTGCCTTTACTCTTCAGGGCGAGTGGAAGTGATCGGACGCGGAGGCAGCGATGGAAGGGCTGGGCAGGGGAGACATCGAAAGCGAGTCGTCCGATACGCCGGCGGTCCCCGCCCCGCGCCGCAAGTGGGCCTTGACGCAAGACGCCTTCGACAGGCTGCTGGCCGCTTTCGGGGAAGACCGAGAGCGCGCCGGCGACAAATACCTTGAGGTTCGCGGCAACTTGATACGGTTCTTCGAATGGCGCGGCTGTCCGTTCCCTGAAGACCACGCCGACGAAGCGATGAACCGGGTGGCCAGAAAGCTGGCCGAAGGCGAAGCGGTTCTTAACCCATCCGCTTATTGTATCGGCGTGGCGCGCCTGCTCCTGCTGGAGATCAACAAAGAACGCGCCAGGGAGCAACAGGCGCTCGGTGAGATGGCCAGTTCGCCGGCCACCACCAACGATGACGACCCAGAGTCGGAAGCGTCGATTGAATGCCTGAGAGCCTGTCTCGAAAATCTGCCTGCCGATAACCGCGAATTGATCATCGAGTATTATCAAGGCGAGAAAGGCACAAAGATAGAAAACCGGAAGAGGATGACCGAACGGTTCGGGGTCCCGGTCAACACGCTGAGAATGCGGGCGCTCCGCCTCAGAGAGAAGCTCCAGGCATGTGTCGAGCAGTGTTTGAAAAAATGACGCGCGCCTTGTGATGAATAAGCGGTCTTTGCCACTTATCTATAAGGGGACATAGTTGAGCATGAGAGTTGATCCTTTAAACGAAGACTCGCTCGTTCGCTACCTGCTTGGCGATCTCAAGGAAGAAGAGCAGGTGGAGATTGAAGAGCGCGCCTTTCAAGATCAGCACTATCGGCGAAGTATAGAGGCGGCTGAGAGCGACCTGATTGACGCCTATGTGCGCGGGGAACTCTCCGAACGCGAGCGCCGACAGTTCGAGGGCCACTTTTTTGCCTCGGCAGAGCGACGCCGGAAGGTGGAATTCGCCAAAGTCCTGGCCCACGTTGCGCCTGAGTTCGCGGTCTTAGAAAAGCGGACGCGACCCTCGGATGCGACGGCCCGCGTCACCTGGACGGGCATGGTCAAAGCCTTCCTGGCGGGATTCCACCCGGCAGCTAAATACGCGCTGGCCGCTGCCGCCTTGCTCGTCGTCATCGGCGGCTTCTGGCTGATCGCAGAAAGCGTTCGCCTGCGCGCACAGCTCATAGAACTTCGCGCCGAGCAACAATCCCGCGAGCGCGAGCAGCACACCCTCCAGCAGCAAATCGCGGACGAGCGCGCGCGCCGCGAGGAACTGTCCGCCGAGCTTCAGCGCGAGCGTGACGAGCGCGAGCGCAGTCAGCAACTGGCCGGCGATCTCCAGCGCCAGATAGAAGCGTCAACGGCGCAACCCTCGCCCTCAACCGTCGTCTCACTGGTGTTATGGCCGGGCCTTTCACGAAACAGCGGCACCCGCCCGAAGCTCGTCCTCCCTCAATCGGCGCAAAGGGTGCGCGTCCAGGTCGGTGTCGAGCCGGAAGATGAATACCGAAGCTTCCGCGCCGAGCTTCGCGCCCCAGGGGGGAATCAGATATGGTCCCAGAGCGATTTACCGGCGCACCGCGGGCGCGCCGGGCGAGTCGTCATCTTGAATCTGCCGGCGCGCTTGCTCAGAGCTGGGGATTACGAGCTGCTTCTCAAGGGGGTGACTCGCGAGGGAGCAAACGAAGAGGTTGCTTACCACTACTTCGAAGTAGTGCTGAAGAAATAATTCTCACAACTCCGCCGGAGAATGCCCGCCAAAGCAAAGGACGGTCGCAGGCGATCCACCTTCCCCACAGCCGGTAATCGGCCCCGACCTTAAGCTCTTCCGCAACCTGAAAAAGGTTAGCCGCTGCATATTGCCATACCCGGTTCACCCGCCGCGCCGCCGTGTCTCTAAAATCAGGATGTGATGTTTTCTGATTGTTGGCCACTCTAGAGTGACAAGAGGCTAGAGCAGGTCTTGATGGCCGGCTCTGCGCCGGGAAGGAAGTATAGAGGAGGTCACACATTTGGTTAATCACTCTATACGTCACTCGGTAGTCAGTACATTGCTAATGAAATGGAGAAAACAGATGAAACGATTTTCAAAGATGCGAATTATCACATTAACCATCGCCCTGCTGCTGGGAGCGATCCCCGTAACAGCCACCGAACGCCCCTTTGCCCTTAACGGCAACGGCGTCGCGGCCTTTCTCGCAGATGAAGCGGGCAACATCACAGGCGCCAACGTCACCATTTCCGGCACGGCGACCCATCTCGGTTTGTGGACCGCCACCGGGACCGTCCATTATGCGCTCCCCAACGAAAACGGCAAGATACCATCCAGCGGAGAAGCAGGGCTCATTTCCGCCGATGGCGATAAGCTCAACGTGGTCGTTCAAGGATTATTTGATCCAGCCACGGGCACGGATCACGGGGTCTTCCGTTTTGTCGGGGGCACGGGCCGGTTTGCGACGGCGAGCGGCAGCGCCGATTTCGTCGTGACCGTTAACCCACTCACCGGCGGTTTCACGCTGACCGTCGTCGGCACGATTGATTACTAGCGCCGGCAAGCAGGGCGCCTAAGCGTTCAGCAATGAACGCGACGACCAGGGGCGGCAGTGGCAAGCCGCCCCCGGTTAGTTACGCACGGAGTCGTACACAAAATGACGGACGGATTGCTAATCAACCGAACGACACCAGGCATTCGACCGCATGGGATGAAGGCACTTCCGGCGCGGCGGCTGTGGGGGCAGATCGCCGGGCATCTCTGGACCATAGCCCCGGCGCTGCTCTCCTTGCTGCACCCTCCGGTGAGTTCAAAAGCCCGCGGGTTTCAGACCCATGTCGCTGACCCGGCGATGGGGTCAGTGCGCCTGACCGGGCTGCTGTCGGAGGTTGAAGGGGCCGATACGATTGTCTTGATCGTGCATGGCTTGTCCGGCAACGCTCTGAGTCCTTACTGTGCGAGCGCCGCGCAGGCCGCCGCGCAAGCCGGATTCTCTTCCTTACGTCTGTCGCTGCGCGGCGCCGATTTCTCCGGCGAAGACATTCTTCACGGCGGAATCATTCAAGACCTGTGGGCAGCCCTCGCCGCCCCAGAGGTCGCGCGCTACCGGCATGTTTTGCTGCTCGGCTATTCGGTCGGCGGCCACATCGCCTTACGCGCGGCGGTTGAGCAGGCGGACCCGCGGCTGCGCGCGGTCGCGGCCATCTGCCCGCCGCTCGACTTGCATCAGGCGACGAAGGCCTTTGACCACCCGGCGCAAAGGCCTTACCGGCTTCACATCTTCCGCGGCTTGAATAAGGCCTATGCTGCCGCCGCCGGGCGCGGGCGTGTGCAGATACCTCCGGCCATAGTCGCCCGCGCCCGCTCGTGCCGAGAGCGCGACGCGCTGACGGTCGTGGTCCGCTTCGGCTTTCGCAGCGCCGAAGACTATTACGAGCGGGAGAGTGTGGCGCCGAGGCTGCACCGGCTGCGGGTCCCTTCGCTGATCGTGCAGAGCCGGCAGGACCCTCTGGTGCCACCCGAGACAGTCATTCCGGCCATCGCCGGAGCCTCCCGCGCGCTCTCCGCCATATGGGTCGAGCCGGGCGGCCATGTCTATTTCCCGAAGCGCCTTGACCTCGGCCAGGGCGGCCCGCTTGGGCTCGAACACCAGGTGATCAGTTGGCTTGGAAAACATATTTGAGGGCGAGCACGACGGCGCTACACCAAGTCCTTTGATTGGTTATAGAATATCAATCCAGTGTAGCTGACATTACACCATCGCTTCTACCCTTGGGCAGATGATCAACATTAATCTGACAGGAGACGATCAACGTGGAAAGTTTCAAGTTACCTGCAATGGCGAGTATTGGAAGGGCCGAGCCGCCCGCCAGACTGAAGCAGATCATAGATTCCCTGGCATCCAGCCTGCCGCCCGACACGGCGTTCGAGCTAGAGCTTGACGGAGTGCCGCGCCGCATCGGCAACGGGGCGGTCAAATTCCGAGTCGCCATCCATAACCGGCGTGGAGTGTCGGCGCTCACTTCTATGGACGAGAAGCGAATAGGCGAAGCCTATCTGGATGGCGACATCAGCATCGAAGGCGACCTGGTGGCGGCACTGGAGCTTCGCACACGGCTCACCGACCGCCACCCGCTGCTTTACCTGTGGTCAACTTACGGGCAGCGCTTGCTCTTCGGCCAGGTGGACCGTGACAAGCAGTGGATCAGCGAGCATTACGACAGTGAGTCCGATTTCTACTTGCTCTTTCTCGACCAACAACACCGCTGCTATTCGCACGGCTACTTCGAGGACGACGCCGAGCCACTGCACAGCGCCATCCGACGCAAGTTGGACACAGCCATCGCGGCCTGCGGTATCCGGCCCGGCTGGCGCGTCCTCGACATCGGCGCCGGGTGGGGGGCCTTTACCGAATACGCCGGCAAGCGCGGCGTCCGCGTGACCTCGCTCACGATCTCAGGCGAGTCGGAGCGCTACGTCAACGACCTGATCGCCCGCGAGAATCTGCCGTGCCAGGTCGTCCGCGAGCACTTCCTCGAATACGCGTCTGAGGAGCGCTTTGACGCAATCGTGAATCTCGGCGTCACTGAGCACCTGCCGGACTACGCCGCCACTTTGGCGCAGTATGAAAGATTGCTGAAGCCGGGCGGACGCGTATTTCTCGACGCATGCGCCGCGCGGCAAAAGTACGCCTTCTCCTCATTCGTGCTTTCGCATATCTGGCCGGGAAACACGACGCCGCTCCAACTCACGGACTACCTCGACGCGGTGGCGAAGACGCCCTTCGAGTTGATTGATGTGCGTAACGACCGGCGCAACTATCTGCTCACCACCAGGCACTGGGCCGAGAGTCTGGACCGCCACCGCGATGAAATCGTCGCCCGCTGGGGCGAGCGCTTATACCGCCGCTTCCGCCTGTACCTGTGGGGATGCGTCCACTCGTTCTCGACCGACGACGTGACGGCTTATCGTCTCCTGCTCGAACTACCCGCGGAAGTTCAGGCCCGCAATAAGTTGGCCAGCGGGCGTTTCTCTCGATCTCGCAACCCACTGGCTGGCCGCATATGGGAGGCGCTCCGCGGTTCATGGAGGCCCCATCGTCGGCAATGACCCGGACACCTGACCATTCACCCAGTTGCTTATCCCCATCCGAAAAGCAGGTGCACGACCGCAACCGTAAAACGCCTCTTGACAATGTTCGTTATAACAAGTATATTTCTGATGTGCCGAGCAAGCTGCAAAAAGAGCTGAAGCAAATCAAGCGGTCCGCTTGCATGGAAGAAGAAGTTCATCTGAACATTATTCGCACGGCAGAATGGCTGTCGGCGGCCTTCAGTGAAACGCTCAAATCGGCGGACCTGACCCCGACTCAGTACAATGCGCTAAGGATTTTGCGCGGTGCTGGGGAGGAAGGTCTGTCTTGCAGCCAAATCAGTGAGCGTATGGTGACGAAAGACTCGGATATTACACGGCTGTTAGACCGCCTCGAAGCTCGCGGACTGATCTCACGCGAGCGGGAGTCGAAGGATCGTCGGGTTATCATCACTCGCATCACTGAAGAGGGACTTCGCACTCTTGCTGAGCTTGATAAACCCATACAAGAACACCATCGCCGGCGGCTGAAGCATATGGGAGAAAAAGAACTGGCCAGCTTGAACACTCTGTTAGAGCAAGCGCGCCAGAGCGCCGACTAATTTTTTCTCAAATAGTCGTTATGACGACAGATGTGAAAACAGTTTACCTCGCTAAACACGAAATCTATTTGGAGGAACCTTATGTCTAAACCGGATTCATTCACTTTCAAGTGGGCGACGCGCCTGCTCAGCGTCCTGCGCGTCATCATTGCGTTTCTCTTCATCCAGCATGGGGCGCAGAAACTCTTCGGGTTTCTTGCCGCTCAGCCGGCAGCTACGCCCTCGCTGTTTTCAATGGTAGGCATAGCCGGCGCGCTGGAGTTTTTCGGCGGCCTGCTAATTCTTCTGGGTCTTTTCACACGACCGGTGGCGTTCATCCTTTCCGGCCTGATGGCGGTTGCTTATTTCATGGTTCACGCGCCGCAAGGCTTCTGGCCCGTGAAAAACGGCGGCGAGCTGGCCGTGGTCTACTGCTTCGCGTTTCTTTTTATGGCTGTCGCCGGGGGAGGGACATGGGGCCTGGACCAGGTATTGCGGCGTGGCAAGCGCTTGCCAGATATTGGCTCAGCAAGTCAGGAAGTCAGAAAGGCGGCGTGATGGCCAGGGAAAAAGAGAGCGGCGTATGGCCTGGGCTATACATCTAGCCCGCTCGTTCTAACGCTTTCCCAGGAAAGCAATTATCGGGGGATATCATGATTAAGGTACGACCATCGGCAGAACGTGGTAAGACGCAGACGGGCTGGCTTGACAGCAACCACACGTTCTCCTTCAACCGTTACTACGATCCGCGTTATATGGGCTTCCGCGGTCTGCGCGTCATCAACGAAGACTTCGTCGCGCCGGGTCAAGGGTTCGGCACACACTCGCACAACAATATGGAGATTCTCTCTTATGTCGTTGAGGGGGCGCTCGAACATCGTGACTCGTCCGGCGGCAGCGGGGTGATCCGTCCCGGCGAGCTTCAACGCATGAGCGCCGGCACAGGCGTCAGTCATAGTGAGTTCAACGGCTCCGAGACCGAGCGAGTCCATTTCCTTCAGATATGGATAGCGCCGGAGCGTGAAGGCTTAAAGCCGGGTTACGAGCAGCGGGCCTTCTCTGAAGACGAGCGGCGCGGTCGCCTTCGGTTGATCGCCTCGCGTGGAGGCGATGATGGCTCGGTGACCATCCACCAGAACGTGAAGGTCTATAACGCGTTGCTGGCGACCGGTGACGATGTTTCCTATCCGCTCGACGGAGACCGCCACGCGTGGATACAGGTGGTCAAGGGCGCAGTCAGCGTCAACAGCACGCCTTTGCAGGCGGGCGACGGAGCAGCCATCAGTGAAGAGAATTCTCTGAACATCCGGGCGACTGAAGACGCAGAAATCCTGCTCTTTGATCTGGCCTAGAGCGGTTTACAAATGGGCATCGCATATGGAGTGCGGCGATCAGTCACCGCACTCCAAATAGGGTTCCCGGCTATCAGGCTCTGTCATATTCTTACCCCGCCAATGGCGTTTTGCCGCATTGCTATGGTTGAGCAACCGCCGCGATCTCTGCGGTCACGGTGCGCCCCTGCTTCCGCTTGAAGTAAAAGTAAACCGGCAGACCAAGCGCAATCAACACAAGGCCGATCACCGATTCGACAGGGCTGGTCAGAATCGTGTTGATGACCAGCCACGCCGCGACCAGCATGAAAAGCAACGGCACGAGTGGGTAGCCGAGAGTTTTGTACGGACGCTCTACATCGGGCATCTTCCGGCGCAGCACAAAGACTGCGCTCACCGTCACTCCGAAGAAGAGCCACAGCGCGAAGATCGTGTAGGTCGTGATCTGATCGAAGGTGCCTGAGAGCGCCAGCACACAGCCCCACGACGATTGCGCGACAATCGCCCAGATCGGCGCGCGACGCTTGGCGCTCACTTCGCCGACTCGCTGGAAAAACAATCCGTCCCGCGCCATCGCAAAGGGAATACGCGCCTGCCCCATAATGCATCCATTCAGCGCCCCGAGTGTGGAGACGACAAAAGCAATCGAGATGAAAGCCGCGCCGGTGGGGCCGAAGAAGGTTTGCGCCGCCTTCGCCGCGACCGGCAGCGCATCCGGGTGCGCCGTCGAGTTTGCCGTGACGATTTCAGCGACCGGCAACGCGTAAAAATAGGCCAGGTTCGCCAGCAGGTAAGTCGCCATGACGGCGAGCATACCGAAAATCAGACCGCGCGGCACATTGCGTTGTGGGCGCTGCACCTCGCCGGCGACGACGGGCAGCAGATACCAGCCATTGTAAGCCCAGAGCGCCGCCATCATCGCCGCGCCAAAGGCCGACACGCCGCCCGCGGCTGGTGTGCCGCCCGACGCTGCCAGATGCGACCAGCCTGTGTTGCGCGAGAAAAAGAAGACACCGACAACGATGACTGCAATGCCCAGCAACTTGGCTGCCGTTAGCAAGGCCTGCACCCGCCCGCCCGCCACCACGCCGATACAATTGATTGCCGACAACAGCACAATCGCGGCGACAGCGACCACCTGCGGCAGGCCGAACTGCCAGTGGACTTCCTGCCCGAACAGATGGAATGTCCGTTCAGTCCACGCGCCGCCCAGCGGGATCAAGGCCGAAAGGAAAATAGCGAATCCGGTGCTGAGGCCAGCTATTCCGCCTGCCCCCGCGACAGCAAATTGCATCCAGCCGTAGAGAAACGCCGGAGCATCGCCGAAGGCTTTGCCAAGGTAGATATATTCACCGCCGGCGTGCGGGAACATCGCGCCAAGCTCGGCATAAGCTAATGCGCCGGCGAGCGAGAGCAACCCCGCCGCTAGCCACGCCAGCAGCACCAGCACAGGGCTGCCGAGTTGCTGCGTCATCAGCGCCGTTTTCAAGAATACGCCCGTGCCGATGACTGTGCCGACGACGAGCGCAATGGCGTCTGTCAGCGTCAAGGCGCGGAGCAATGAGGGTTTCGTTTCTGCCATCAGCGGGAGATTATACAGGGTTAGCGGTAGAACGAAAGCCCGGCAATTGAGCTATTGAAAAGATGAGGCTAAGGAAGCGGCGTTGCGGGAGGTTCAATTGAAAGAGGATGGCGTCAGGGCAAAGGTCGGAAGCTGCCGCCGGCGGTCAGCTCTGGCAAGGGTTGTCGTGGGCGGAACAATGCGAGTGTGTTTCACCATGTTCCGCCTGCGGAGAGCGAGCGCCAGTCCGCTAGTCAGACTGAGGCGCCCCGACTTGGCGATCACGCCGCCGGCGATTAGCTGCGATGGCGATAGGTGATGCGTCCCTTGGTCAGGTCATAAGGCGATAGCTCGACGGTCACGCGGTCGCCGGCCAGCACCTTGATGTAATGCTTGCGCATCTTGCCGGCCAGGTGCGCCAGCACCTCGTGGCCTTGCGCCACTTTCACTTTGAACGTCGCGTTGCCTTTGCATTCGACGACAGTACCGTCAACGGCAATCATATCTTCTCTCGGCATGTATTCCCTTTCTCGGCCTGGCTCTTGCGGGAGCCGTCCGGTCACACTCGAAAACGATCCGGCGCCGGGCGAACCGCGCTGCCGCGTGTCCGCCTGACGCTTAGTAAACAGCCATATTACCGGCGGGCGGCGCGGCCCCCGGCAAACGAGCGGCGCGAAACCGACCGCAGGCGGGCGATCTCGCTCGCCAGACGAATCTGCTCGTCCGAGCGCCCATCGGTGAAACCATGCACGCGCTGACGTTCGAGCTTAACACCCGTCGAGCGCTCGATGGACTCCAGCATAGATTCTTCTTCGGGGCTCACCAGCGTCAGCGCCGCACCCTGGCGACCGGCGCGCGCCGTGCGCCCGACACGGTGAATGTAGTCATCAGCCGTTGCCGGCACTTCATAGTTGATGACGTAAGCGATGTCGTCAATGTCAATGCCGCGCGCCGCTACGTCAGTCGCCACCAAGACGCGCACATTGCCTGAGCGAAAGCTCTGCAAGGCGCGGTTGCGCTGTGACTGGCTGCGGTCTGAGTGCAGCGTCTCGACATCGTGCTTGTTGGCGGTCAGGATGTGCGCCAGGCGGTCGGCGCCGCGGCGCGTCTGCGTGAAGACGAGGATGGCGCCGTCGGTCTTCTGCTTGAGCAGAGCCAACAGCAGCGGCGTCTTCGCATGCGCAAGCACAGGGAAAGCCGTCTGCGTCAGCGTTGCCGTCGTCGTCGTCGTCGGTGATGCCGCGACACGCACACAATCGTTCAGCAACTCGCGGCTTAAAAGCTCGACGGCGCGCGACATGGTTGCCGTAAACAGCATGGTCTGCCGCTTGGCGGGAATGTACCGGACGATGCGCCGCACCTGTGGCAAGAATCCCATGTCGAGCATGCGGTCGGCTTCGTCAAGCACCAGCGCTTCGATGGCGCTTAACTGCACCGCGTTACGTTCGAGCAGATCGTTCAAGCGCCCGGGCGTGGCGATGATGATATCAACACCGGCGCGTAGCGCCTTGATTTGCCGCGCGATATTTTCGCCGCCGACGACTGAGACAGTGCGCAGGCGCGCGGCGCGGCTGAAGTCGCGGGCATTGGCTTCGATCTGCAAAGCCAGCTCGCGGGTTGGCGCCAGCACCAGAGCGCGGGCCGCGCCCGCCCGTTCGAGTCGCTCGATGATCGGCAGCAGAAATGCTGCCGTCTTGCCCGAGCCGGTCTCGGCCGTCGCCAAAATGTTTTGCCCCGCCAGGAGCGGCGGGATGGCTTTCGCCTGAATTTCTGTCGGCACTTGGAGGCCGAGCCGTTCAATTACACTGACAAGCTGTGCGCGCAGGCCAAGCTTGTGAAAATTATCTAAATTCATGAACCTTTCTTTCGTTGCAGCGTGGCGGCTTGTTGCCGGCGTCGCCGCAGCACTGGTGATTGCAGGGGTGTTGCAGAGTAGAGATGAGATGGGAGCCTTGATTACTTCGACTGCTTGCATCGCTCTTTGGGCTGGGATGAACGAGCCTGGCTCGTTCATCCCTTGCCTGAACTTGTCAGCGCTCGTGGCCGACTTAGTATCGGTTGCCGTAGCCGCCACGGCCACCGCCGCCGCCACCACTGCCACGGCCACCGCCGCCGCCGCCGCCGAAGCCGCCACGTCCGCCACCGCCACCGCGATTGCCGCCAAAGCCGCCGCGACCGCCGCCACGCTCTTCGCGAGGCCGCGCTTCATTGACCGTCACCGACCGTCCCATGACTTCGGTGCCGTTGAATTGCGCAATGGCTTTCTCTGCATCCTCGTCGCCCATCTCGACAAACGCAAAGCCCTTGGAACGTCCCGTGTCACGGTCCGTAATGATGTTTACCGATTCGACCTGACCCACTTGTTCAAACAGATCAGTGAGATCGGCTTCCGTCGTTTGATACGACAGGTTACCAACGTAGATTCTTTTCATGGTGTCTCCTGAAAGTAGTTAAGAGGAACTTCCGAGGCTTTGTGGGAAAGGAATGAGAAACTGAATCAAACTCTCTCCAAGCAGTAGCGGGAAACTCCTGAAACCTTAAGTCAACTAGCAGCGCTCGGTCTGCCTAAACGAACACCGATATCTTACCAGATCGCCCGGCGAAAGTCTACGAAACAATTCAGGGCTCTGCGGGTGCGCTTTTTCGCCTGGCAACAGACTGCCGACGAGCGCCGACGGTCTGTTGATTTGGCAATTTAACCACCTACTTTGCCATAGCGATTGGCGTGACCGATTCGACAAACAGCAAAGCTGACAGCCGCTGGCTGCCAAACGACACGTTGACGCCGTTGCGTATCAAGTCGCTGCCGCTGGCGGTCATCTCCGTGCCCGTGTCTACGTCAACCACATGATAGATCAGCTCTGGCTTTAGCCGCGCCAGCGTGACGTGCTCGTCAAAGGTGCCCTCACGCTCCCAGCGGTAGAGCAGGACGCCGGCGCGAAAGCGTTTGCTGCTATAGAAAGTAACGCCCACCGCTTCGGCATCGTCGCTCGGCAGCCGCAGGTCGTAGATGCAGGAGAACTTCAGCGGATTTAACCGCCGATAGTTGGCGACCTCTTGGAGGATGACGTTCTGCTGGCGCTCGCCGACCTGCGACAGGTCGGTCGAGAGTCCCCATGTGCCGATCATCGCGCTGCGGCAACAGAGCCGCGCCATCTCGTCGTCGTCCGGGTCGAGTGTGTCCATGCGGATGGTGAAGCGCAGCGCCGCCCACGGAAAGACGCTCTCCAGCGCATTCAGCGCGCTACGAATGTTCACCTCTGGATCGGGAAAGCCGCTCTTGCCATAGTCGCTGAGCCAGCTCGTCTGCGTCGCCAGCAGCGTGAAGTCGTTGATCATGCGCCCGCCATTCAAGCAGTTCTCAATAGTCAGATCAGGGTTGGCCAGCCGCACGTTTTGCAAGGCATTCTGAAACCCGACGACGTTCTTCATCTGGCCCGAACGCGACATCTCGGTGAAGAATGGCTGATCGTATTTCCAATAGTCAACGGAATACTTGCTGCGCAGCCCCTGCACATGGTTTTCCAGGTATTCGCTGAAGCCGTCTTGCGAGAGATCGAGCAGATAGCCGCTCAGGAAGCGGTTTTCCAGCGGCGGGTCTTCCAGCGTCAGGGCAAATGCGTTATTGCTGTCGCTGACGTATTGCGGCGTTGACCACAGCCCCGGCTTGATGCCTTTGACCTTGAGCGCCGCCAGGGTATCAGTCATCTCGCCCGCAGGGAATTTATCAGGGTCGGGCTTCCAGCGCCCTTCCATAAACCAGCCGGCGTCGAGAACGAACGCGTCGAAGGCGTACGGCGTCATGGTGGCGACCTGACGGCTCAGGAAATCGGCGTTGAGCAGCTGGCGGATGGCGTACCAACTGTTATAAATCAGCGGAAAGGAGGCGCGCGGACCGCCGTAGAGCGTCCGCCCCAGGCTGTAGCGATGCCGCATCCACGATCCGCGACTCTCCGCCTCGTCGGCGTCGGCGACCGGCATCACCAGCAGCGCCGGGCCTTCAATGGTCTCGCGCCGGTTCAACACCAGTTGCGTCTCTTCCGGCGGCAGCCCTACCGAATAGGTGAAGCCATTATCGAGCCCGCGCAACGTCGCGCTCCAGCCACCACTCCATTGCACGCCGAAATAGATGCGGTTCGTTTCGCCGCCAACCACCCAGTAAGGATTGACCCCGTCGCCGGCATCGTCCGAGCTGTGCAGGCGGCTGCCCAGACGAATCGTGCGGCTGTTGCTCAGAGCTTGCTCGGTGCGGTCGAACTTCAGCGACTCCCACCAGCGCGCCCATTGCGATTGGCCGCCGACATCCCAGCTTGCCGCCCATCCCGGAAACCATTCGACGGCTCGCGCTTTCTTGCCGTCATTCGTCAGCCGCATATGCAGGCGAAAGAGCTCTCCATGTTTCGGCAGCTCGACGATCCAGGTGAGGCTCATCTTGTTGGCCAGCTCGCGCGTCGCTTCAGCCGTCGTCATGCTTTCGCCTTCGGTCACTTCCCAGCCTGTCGGCGCCGATGCCGACGGCAACAGCGCCGCAGGCACCCAGTCATCGAGGCCGTCCGGCGTTCCCATATCGCGGAACGCCACCTTCCCGCTATCCAGCCACACCGCTTCCTTGATGATCGGAATGCCTTCGGGCGAGATGCCTAGCCGCAAGGTCAGCGAGCCGTTGCTCAATTCCTGCGCCGACGATTGCACAGCCAGCGCCAGCGCCCAGGCGAGTCCCAGGACAAGCGCCCGAACCCATCTGCGACTCCCCGGCCTGCGCGGTTGAGATTGCCTTTTCATTTGAATGGATTGATTCGTGTATTCACAATGATCTGTCATTATGCCTTCCTGAAAGAGCAGTTTTGGAGTTAGCGCAAGATCAGGTCACGAAGCGTAGAAGCCTAGAGAACTTCACTGGCAGATGGGGAGCCAATGTTCAAAAATACTAATTCTAATGACCCTGCCTGGCTCTGCCAACATCACAAGCTATTCGTTTATGATCTTCGACGCGCATTCGGAGAGCTTCGCCGTTACGGCGTTGTTCTTCTCTATCGATGATGAAGTGTGCCTTCAAGACACCCGCTCACGTTGAAACCACGTTGATTTAGACGTAGGCAGTCTTCCGCTGGTTTCAATTTCTTTTTAATTTCGTAAAAGCGGCGGTTGATTAGCAGCCATCCCAGTGGCATGAATGCGCCGGCGGCGCAGTTTCGCTGCAAGCAGATGGATTGCCACCATTCTCTTGACGCATATCAAATGCACGACCGTTGCGCCGCTCAAGCGGCGGCGCGCGGGCGCGCACCGTATCCGAATTCTTCAAGCTATCTGAGAACAGAATGACTAGAGGGTCAACCCCTCTTCGCAGAGTCGAGTCCGAGCGATCCGACCCGTGCCCGGTCGTCCGGCTCGCGGAGGGAGTATGCAAGATGAAGTGTTGTTTCTCGACCTGTTTCCCAAACAATCATCGCTGATCCAGCGCCTCGCCGGCGAGGCGCGTGAAGCCGCGCTTCAGTTTCTGGAAGACCCGGCAGGCTATCTCGCCGGCGCCTTCAAAGATCACCAGGCAGGCAACGCGCGGCACAAAGATCTGCTGCGCTTCGGCATGGCCATCGGCCTGTTTGTCTACGCCACACTGTTTGCTGCGATGCTCGTCGTCTGGACGCTGCACGCCCGGCATCCCGTCGGCGCTGACACGAACGGCGGCTTAACCGTCTATCACCTGCTGTCACTTCAACCGCAAGAACCGGCACCAGCGAAAATTGACAAGGACGCCAGCGGCGGCGGTGGCGGCGGCAACCATGAGACGATGCCCGCATCGCAAGGCGTGCCACCGCCATTCGCTCCTGAGCCGCCGCTGATTGCGCCGACGACGAGACCGACCATCAATCCCCCGTTGCTGCCTATGCCGGAAACCTTGCTCGGCGATCCGATGCAGAATGTCAGACGCAATGAACCAGTGCCGACCGGCCTGCTCAATGGCGTTATCGGGCCGCCATCAGATGGGCCGGGAAGCAATCGCGGCATCGGCACCGGCGACCGAGGCGGCGTCGGGCCGGGCAATGGACAGGGCGAAGGCCCCAGCAACAATGGTGGGCGCGACGGTGGGAATTACGATGGGCCGGGCGGCAGACAGAACGTTGACGCGCCACTAAAAGTAGATACGCTGCCGAGGGCGTTGAACGAGCCGCGCCCGAATTACACCGAAGAGGCGCGGGCGCACAAAGTGCAGGGCATCGTGCGCGCTCGCATACTGGTCGGCAGCGACGGCCTGGTCAAACAGGTGCGCGTTGTCAGAGGCTTGCCCAATGGCTTGAATGAAGAAGCCATCCGCGCCGCCACGCAGATGCGCTTCCGGCCCGCGATGAAAAGCGGCGCGGCGGTCGCCTTCTGGATGGCGCTCGACGTCGAGTTCAATCTGCGCTAGGCAGCCACCCGCCGGCGCATTCGTGTCATTCAATCGGCTGAAACCGCCACTTGCAACAAAGGGCTTGAAGTGAAGAACGCTTCAAGCCTTCTTCAGTCCGCGACACAGACGACCGACGCGCAAGAAACGGATGCCCGTCGTCGTCGTTTCGCGCTATCATAGAACCACGTCCGAAAGTCACAAGGAGTCTATGCATGCTCAAGCGCGGTTGGGTGCTTTGGGTTCTAGTCCTCGTCGCGTGGACGCTCGTCGGACTGTCCTTCACACTCAACTACTATTTCTTCGCCGGCCACTACGTCGCCATCTTCAAACATCAGCCGACGCTCGGCGGCATGTTGGTGTGGGAGCTGCCTTACTGGTTTTTGTGGGCGCTGCTGGCGCCGCTGATCTTTCGACTGGCGCGCTGGTTTCGGATCGGGCGCGACGGCTGGCTGCGCAATTCGATCATTCATGTGATGGCCTGTTTGACGCTGGCCTTCTTTCACCGCGCCGTTTACCTGATCGTTGGCTGGGCGCTGCACGTTGCGGTCTATCGTCAGTATTCGTCGGTTCGCGAGCTTTATCAGTCGGACATTCTCTTCAACCTGCCGACCGGTTATATGAGCTACGGCACTTTCATGCTGATCAGCTTTGTCATCGATTACTATCGCCGCTATCAACGTGAAGAACTGCGCGCCTCGCGGCTTAAAGCCGAGCTGGCGCAGGCGCAGTTGCAGGCGCTGAAGATGCAACTGCAACCGCATTTTCTCTTCAACACCTTGAACTCGATCTCAGCATTGCTCGACGAAGACATTGACGCCGCGGACGAGATGCTGGCGCGGCTGGGCGATTTTTTGCGAATGACCTTACAAAACTCTGGCGCTCAACAGGTGCGCTTGCAAGAAGAGCTGGAATTCCTGCGCTGCTATCTTGGGATCGAGCAAGTGCGTTTCCAAGACCGCCTCAAGGTGAGCTTCGAGGTTGCGACCGAGG
>JBJMGU010000113.1:0-17701 GCA_045807765.1 Blastocatellia bacterium | reverse complement strand
GCCGACGCCGGTCGCCAACCCGACGCCAAGACAGACCAGCAAGACGGTAATCTCTTTCGGATCGCGGATGTTGGTGCGGAACCTGACCAGCGAGGCCGCCGCAAAGATGCCAAAGGCGCGCGCCGCATTGTCAGCGACGATCATCATTAGCGCCGAAGCGACGACGGCGAGCAGAATTTGCGTTTGCGCGACATACGGGTTGCGCTGCATGACGGGCACGTCTTTGCGCGGGCGGAATGCCAACAGCGAGGTCAAAAGCGCGGCCAGCGCCAGCCGCAAAGTGATGCGCGCCGCCATCGCGACGAAGCCTTCTTCGGGCAGGTTGCCATTTGTTTGCGAAACCGGCATACCGGGAATCTGCGAATCGCTGGCCGGCGGCGGCGCTGGTTGGGTTGCCGGTTGTGTAGGCGCGGTAGCAACTGGCGGCGTTTGTGCAGGGGCCGCGGACTTTGTCGTGGTCGTCCGCGAAAAGATAAAGTAGGTCGCCAGCGCCAGGATCGCCGTGGCAATGACGATAGCCCCGACGATGAGCGCCGGTTTGGGGATTGACTTCATCAGACCTCTTCCACGCCGAGGCCGCCGCCCGCCGTTACCGGCGCGACGTATCGCTTCCTGCGCTTCGTGACGGACACGCTGATATGACAAATCATCGCGCCAGCGCGGGTCCCTTTCATCGTGCCAATCGTCGTATTCATCTCGGCTGAACCGGTCGTTGCGGTCGGGCATATCACTCTCCTATACACACAAAAATTGCTGAGCAGTAGAGAGCAAGCATCGTGCCCGTTGGGTGAGGCGCGGGGCGGCGGATTCAAGCTATTGAATCCAGGAGTTATGTAGCAATGCGTCGCGATCTGATAAGGCGGCGAAGGCGTTGCCGCCAGCTCCGTGACCGCTTTTAATACTGCGAGGATGTTGGGAAGAGCGTCGTTTACTCGACGCCTTCCATCGTTTCCGCGATAATCTGATCAACAACCGCTTTCAGATTGTTGGTTTCGGCAAACTTGCGTAGCTGGCGATCAGCGCTGGTGCCTTGCTCAAGAATGGTGTGAACGTATTCCAGTTCCTTACGGCAGCCCAGCTCGTCTACAACGTCGTCAACGAAGTCGAGCAGCTCAAGGATCAGGTCGCGCACCGGCACTTCTTTCTGCTTGCCGAAATCGATCAGCTTGCCTTCAAGCCCCCAGCGCACCGCCCGCCACTTATTCTCCTGGATCAACGCGCGGCGATAGAGGCGAAATCCCATATTCTGCCGGTAGAGCTTGTAGAGCTTGGCGGTGATCGCCTGGAAAAGCGCCGCCAACGCCAGCACCTCATCGATGCGCGACGGCAGGTCACAAATGCGAAATTCGAGGGTCGGGAAGTTGGGGTGCGGGCGCACGTCCCACCAGATTTTCTTCGGATTGCTGATGCAGTTGGTCTTCAGCAACAGGCTGACGTAGTTGCTGAACTCGGAATGCGACGAAAAGTAATCGGGGATGTCTGTGCGCGGGAACTTCTTGAAAATCTCTGAGCGGTAGCTCTTCAAGCCGGTGTTCGTGCCCATCCAGAAAGGCGAGCTGGTCGAAAGCGCCAGGACGTGCGGCAGAAAGTAGCGCGCCGCGTTCATCAGGTGAATCTGCGCCTCGCGGTCGTCAATGCCGATGTGAACGTGCATGCCGAAGATCAACAGCGAGTGCGCCAGCATCTGCATCTCGTTAATCAGCGCGTCATAGTGCTCGTGCGGCGTGATCTTCTGATCTTTCCAGCTTGAGAAGGGATGCGTTGAAGCGGCAGCGATGCGCAGATTCTTTTTGCCCGCCAGCTTCGAGACCGTCCGGCGCAAGCGCACCAGTTCGGCGCGCGCTTCCTGAATGTTTTCGCAGATGGCAGTGCCGACTTCGACCATTGACTGATGCATTTCGGGCTTCACCTGCTCGCCGAGGATCATGCGCCCCTCTTCGATCATCTCGGTGATGTGTGAGCGCAGCTCGCCCGTTACGGGGTCAATGATCTGAAACTCTTCTTCAATTCCCAGCGTGAAATTCGCCATCTAGTTCTCCTTAACTCGGCCTTCAATCGCACAGCAAGGTCGGCACCATGCCTGCGCCCGAGGTGACATTGGCAAGTGATGAAGACGAAAGGCGCGTGAAGCCGCCATGCACTTTGCCGAAGAACAGCAACGGGTCAACGTCGAGCAGTTGTTCGATCATCTCAACGCGGCCTTCCGCCTGGTCAATGTAGGGGAACAGCTCGCGCGACGTGGTGACGCGCTCCTGCGCCAGATAATCGCCGGCCAGCGCCTCCTCAATGGCTGCATCCCAGGCGCTCTCGCTCGACTCCCAGCCAATATAAACGCCGTGTCCGCCATAATCATCGTTCGGCTTCAGCACCAGGTTGTGGCGCTGCTCGCGGATATATTCAAGCAAGTCCACCTCTTGCCCGGCGTGCGTCATGCGAGTGGCTTCGACGCGCCGCGTCCACGGGACGTGTTGCGCGATGGCCTGGCGCTCGGCTTCGGTAAAGTAGTGCTGATGGCGCTCGTCGGTCAGCACGCCGAAGAGCATCTTCTTGTGAACGTACTTGGTGCGGAACGAATTGACGAAGACGGCAGCCTGTTGTTTATAGGCGTTGATGAAGTCGCGGCACTCGTCCTTCTTTTCAAGCAGCTCGGTCGTCAGCACGCGGCGATAGACCAGATCGATACGGAAATCTTCGTGATAGAGCTTGCCGTCGCGGAGACTGACCTCGCGTGGATCGGCAATCGTCGCCGCGTAGCCGTGCTTCTCGAAATAGTCTTTGAACATTTCGAACTCGCGCTGCGTCGGCAGGCCCTTATAATCCACAATGCCGATCTGCGGGCGCTCACCCTGGCCGTGCGCCACCGCGTAAATCTTCAGCAGCGCGTCGAGCATGTGCTGGCGGCAGTACATCGGCGCGACATCGTGCGTCTTGCGAAATTCGCGCATCAGCGGCAAATCCATGAATATCTCTGATGCGACATCGGCATAGGCGATGCCCGCCGGGCATTCGGCGTTCAGCTCAACGAACTGATAACTATTCGTCGTCAGGAACGAATCCAGGCGCGCGGTGACAGAAACGTCCGGGTATCTGGGGTCTACAGCGACCAGCTCGCGCTCGCCTTCCGTCAGCCCGATCTGCTCTAGCATCAAAGGGTCGCCGGGCGCTTCGCGTCCGACCTTTTCAATGGCGCTCCAGACCCGCTCGCAAGCCGAAGTGATGCGTCGCCATTCGTCGCGGGTGACGAAGTGCGGGCGCAGGTAAGGCGTCAGCAAGCGCCCGCCAAAGATCAATCGCACTTCGTTCAAGTGAGCTTCAAGAAAGTCGCGTGACGCTTCAAGCAACTGCGGCTGCCGCTCGATCAGCGCGTTGTATTCCTGCACGGCGTCGCTCATCGGGTGTCCTCTCTAGGCGCCGGCAATTTGTCCGACGCCGGGCCGCTTGATCTCGTCGTTGAGCAGATCGATCCAGCGATGCTGCTTCAAGGTCGGCTCGCCGTGCAGCGCCGTGTCTACGGCGAGGTCTGCGACCTTTTCGACCAGCCACTTGAAGTAGACCGATCCGACCGACCACCAGTCGGCATCGGGCGCCGGATTCATGTAATCAATCGCGTAAGGGATGCCGTCTTTGATGGCAAACTCGACTGTGTTGATGTCATAGCCGAGCGCCTGGTTAATCAGGATGGTCTCGCGGCGCACGCGCTCTTCGGTCGCCTTGTCGAGGTAATGGTCAACCACCAGATAACGCTGAAAGGTCGGGTCGTAAGTCATCGGGTAGACGTCGCGCTTGCCGATGCAGTACGAGCGCACATAATGATCGAAGGGGATGAACTCCTGCAAGACCATGCAATCGGTGCCGCTGGCGTCGTACTTCTCCATCAGCTCTTCGAAGGTATTGACGCGCGACACGCCGCGCCAGCCGCCGCCGTCGTACGGTTTGATGAACGCCGGCAGGCCGACATAATCGATGATGCCCTGCCAGTCGAGCGGGTATTCCAGGTTGCGCAAGCTCTCCGACACCACGCCCTCTTTATACTCTTTCTGCGGCAGCAGCACGGTCTTGGGGATGGCAATGCCGAGGTAAGTGGCCAGCGAGTAGTTGAAGAACTTGTCGTCCGCCGTCCACCAGAAAGGGTTGTTCAGCACTTTGGTGCCTGCCAGCACCGCCGACTTCAGGAAGGCGCGGTAGAACGGAATCTCGTGCGAGATGCGATCTACGATGGTGTCGTATTCGAGCGGCGCGGCCATGCGCACACCGCCGAGCTTGACGTATTCGGCAGTGACGCCGGCGTTGCGCCCGTTGATTTCGCTGATGAGCGCCTGCGGAAACGTCCCCTCGCGCCCGACGAGTATACCAATCTTCATAGCTCCCTCCGATTTCTTAGCCTGCGGGGATTCTATAGTAGTGATTTCAAGGCGTGCAACCAAAAGTCCCTACGGCGTGTGCAAGGCGCAGCAGGTGTCGAATGGCGCGCAATACCATAGGGCAGCGGCATTCTTTCAGTGGCGCAGCGACCGGCTGCGCACGCGCTTCGTGATGTGCTAGAATCCTTAAGGTTGGAAATACTACCAGAGGTTACCCCAACAAACTGAATTAGAGTTTTGGAGGAGAAGCTAACTTGGGACGCTTGATTGCCACGCATCACATCAGAGCCACGCGGTTCGTCTTTGCTCTACTGCTCATCGCTTGTGTGATAGGTGCCAGCCCGGCGCCCGCGCAGCGCCCGGGCGCCCAGAAGGGTCAGCCTGCGGGCGTCCAGCAGAAAGACGATGGCAAGCTGCCGTCAGATAAAGAGCTGGAAAAGAAGAAAGCCGAGGCTAAAGCCACGCAGGCGAAACTGTCGCCGGTTGAGCTGCTAGTTGAGACGGCGATATTTGCTTATGGCGGACGTAAAGGGCTCGAAACAGCGCGCGCCGCGATTCAAGAAGAAGGCACGATCCGGCTGGCCAGCGACCAGGGCGACCTGACGGGCAATTACAGCCTGCGCGCCATGCGGCGAGAGAAATCCTGGCACGATTTATTGCGTGTTGATCTGGAGATGACGCCCCCCGGCAGCGCCGATGGCAACAGGCCGGGCATCAAGTACGTCATCGGCTTTAACGGCGCCAGCGTCTGGTCGGCGCAGAACGGCCAGTATATGACTTTGAATCAGAGCGCCGAGCGCGCCTTTCGCGCCCAGTTGACCCACGAATACACAGCTCTGTTGCGTTACAAAGAAGACGGCTCGAAGATTGAGCTGGTCGGCCCGGACACAGTCGTCGGCGTCGAGACGAACATGATCGACCTGACGACGCCCAACGGCGACAAGACGCGCTTCTGGGTCAGCGTCAAGACCTATCGTGTTGTGCAGTGCGAGTATGAAGTCAAGCTCGACGACAGCCAGCCGCCGACGAAATATCTGCTGAAATACTTTTACACGCCGTTCAAGGTGGTACAGAACACGCTGGTGCCTGTGCGCCGATTGATGACCCAGGACGGCAAATTTGTTCAGGAGATCAACATCAGCACGGCGGTCTATTCGGCCAAGCTCGACCCGGAAGTCTTTCAGCACCTTCAGGAGCAGTAGAATTGCGGATTGCGGAATCTGGAACCTCGGACTCTCTTCAGAACTTGATATTGCCTACTAGCAAATAGAATTCAGGGATGAGTTCGATAATCTGCGATCCGCAATCCGCAATTCCTAAAGTCCCAGGTACTCATTGACGGTTATGCCGACGCGCTGGAGAAAGCGGTCTGCCATCGAAGGCAGGTCGTCAATTGTTTCATCCAGCGATAACCGCTCGACACGCCACATCGGCACAAAGACATGACTCAGGCCGATGTTACGCTCGCCACGGACGATCATCGCCGTCCAATCGTCGAACGCGTTCAGATCAATGCCGCGCAGGAAAACACCCGCCGCGTTCAGCTCATACATCAAGCCCCAGAGCTTTTCGCGCGGGCTGTGCAGGTAGACGATCACCGGCGAGCCGGGTGTAATGCGCGTCAACGTATTGCCCATTTCATTCATTCGTCACCTTCGAATTGTCGCTGCTGGATTTCTCGCTGAGTAGCTCATCGATGCGCCAGCTCAGGCGCTCGACGTAACGCTCGGCCTCGCCGCCCATTCCCTGTTCGCGAAAGGCGATGCGCCCGCGGCGGTCAAGAATAATCATCGTCGGAATGCCGCTGACGCCGAACGCTTCGGCCCCGGTTTCATCATAAGCCACCGGCAGGCGAAAACCATTGCGCTCAATGAAGGGGCGAACAGCGAGCTTGCGCTCGTCCACGCTGATGGCGAGAAAGATCAAGTCCGGGTTGGCGGCGTATTTCTTGACGGCTTCCTGAAGGCGCGGCATCTCGACCATACACGGCCCGCACCACGTCGCCCAGAAGACCAGCACCGCCACTTTGCCCTTGAAGTCCGCAAGGCTTATGGCTTTCTTGTCGAGCCGCGTCGCTTTGAAATCAGGAGCCGCCACACTCATGCGGGTTGCCAGCAGACGCCGCTTCTCTTCGTCGCGAGCCCCTGCGGTCGGCGTCGTCAAAGCGCGATAACGCTGCATAGCCTGATCGAAGTCCGCCGAGGCCGCCTGCGCCGTGCGACCGAGCTTGCTGTAAACCGATGGTAGTTGCGATTGGATGATTCGGTTTCTGTAATCTTCATCGCTGACGGCGGCGAGCAGGTATTTCGCGGCCTTATCGTACTTGCCTTGCGCCTGGTAAAGCTCGGCGAGCCAGAGAACGCGCGGCGGTAGGCCGATCTCGCGCAGATCAGCGTCCCGCCAGAGTACATAGCCATCGCGTTCGACCTGCTTGACGACCGCATCCAGCGGGCCGCTCAACTCGCTGGCGGCGTCGGCAATCCGTCCCTGCCGCAGATGCACGAAGCCGAGCGCCATCTGAGCGTCCAGTTTGAGCCGGGCGATGAGCGGCTCGCGGTCTGCGGGCGGCTCGCCGGCAACCAGCGGCGAATCCGTTGTCAGGCTTTGCGCGATCTTGACAGCGTCGTTAGCGACCGCTTCAGCGTGATCGAGATGGCCGCGCCGCTCGGCCAGCACGAGCGCGACTTTGGCTCGCGCGAGAATCATCGAATAAGCCGTCCCGGTGGCATGAGCAATCCACGCATCACCGATTTCCGCGAGGCGAGCGATTGGCGACGCCGCTTGCTGGGCTCTGATGCGAAACATCTCTGGATAGATCAGCGCGGCGCGCGGGTCATCGGGATAACGGGCGATGAAGGCGTCGAGCAGATCGGCTCGCTTGTCGTTGTCCGGTTCTTCAAAGGCGCGCTGGGCAAGAATGTTTTGTGCCCAATGGCCTTTCGGATACTCGCTCAAGACGCGGTCATCGATCCTCTGCATCGCCTGTTCATCGGCGATCATCTCGAAGCCTTTGGCGGCGATGGCGAGCGCCGGTTCGCTCTTGTTTGCGGCGAGCAGCCGGTCAATCTCTGCGCGGATCGCTTGCGCCTGTGTTTCAATATCAGGCCGCTTCAACATCACTTCCCACTTGAGCGCGTAGGCGGGCAGGTAGGTGGCGTCGAGGCCAATCGCGCGATTGCAAGCCGCGATGGCTTCGTCATTTCGTCCCGTCAGCATCAGGGCAAGCGCGAGCGAATGATGTAGGTCGGCGCGTTGCGGCGCTAGCTCGATGGCGCGGCGAAACGACTCAAACGCCTTTGCCTCAAGCGCGGCGTTTCTTGTTGTCAGACTCTTAACGAAACGTGCTTTGCCGAGCCGCTGGTGCAGGTCGGCGGAACTCGGCTCGCGTTTAAGGGCGTCTTCCAGCAGCGCGATGGCCTCATCATAGCGCTGCTGCTGAATCATCAGATTGATGGCTTCTTCGGATGTTGAGCTGGCAGACGCTTGCGGTTTTTCCGATTGCTGCCACGCCATTGCCGCAGGCGCAGCAAGCAAGAATAGAAGAAGCAGAACAATTACTTTGCGACTCATGCAGACGATTCCTCCGCGCGGCTGGCGATTATCGCTCAACAATCATGGCGATTCCCTGCCCGCCGCCAATGCACAGCGCCGCGAGCCCGCGCCTGACGTTACGGCGACGCATCTCATAGAGCAAGGTCACCAGGACACGCGCGCCGCTTGCGCCAATCGGATGACCGAGAGCGATTGCGCCGCCATTGACGTTGACGCGTGCCGGGTCAATGCCAAGCTCACGGACGACGGCGAGACCCTGCGCCGCAAAAGCTTCGTTCAACTCAAACAGATCGATGTCGGCAAGCGTCAGCTCAGCTTTTTCAAGAACCCGTTCAATGGCCGGCACAGGCCCCATTCCCATCAGCTTTGGATCAACGCCGCCCGACGCGTAAGCGACGATGGTTGCCATCGGTGCCAGCTCCATCAAACGAACGCGCTCCTGGCTGGCGATGACCAGCGCCGCCGCGCCGTCGTTGATGCCCGAAGCATTGCCCGCCGTCACCGTGCCGTTCTCTTTCATGAACGCCGGGCGCAATTTCGCCAGCGCAGCGGCGTTGGTTGCGGCGCGCGGGTATTCATCGGTTTGAAAAGCCAGCGGCTCGCCTTTCTTTTGCGTGATCATCACCGGCACGATCTCATCATTGAAGCGGCCTGCCGCAATAGCTTCGGCGGCACGGCGCTGGCTCTCCCCGGCAAAGGCATCTTGATCGGCGCGCGTGATGCCATACTTTGCGGCGACGTTCTCGGCGGTAATGCCCATGTGGCAACCGGCCAGCGCGCAGGTCAAGCCTTCGCTCAACATCGAATCGATCATCTCGCCGTTGCCCATGCAATAGCCCCAGCGCGCCTCTTTTAACAGGTAAGGCGCGCTGCTCATCGATTCGACGCCGCCAGCGACAATCAAGTCCGCGTCGCCGGCGACGATGGCTTGCGCGGCCAGAGCGACAGCTTTCAGTCCTGAGCCGCACACCTTGTTGACGGTGAACGATGGCACGGCATCCGGGATGCCGGCGGCAATTGCCGATTGCCGCGCCGCATTCATGCCACCGCCGGCTTGCAGCACGTTACCCATAATGACTTCTTCGATGTCGCCTTTATCTATTCCCGCCCGCTGGATCGCACTGTCGATGACGACGCGCCCTAGCTCGCGAGTTGGCGTGTCTTTGAGAGCGCCGCCAAACGAGCCAATCGCCGTTCGCGCGCCGCTGATAATGACTGCTCTTGTCATGATGCTTCCCTTTTAACGCTCGCTGACGCGCACATCATCAAACGCTTGATCGCTCTGTGCGTAGCAGAACAGCCCAACCTTGCCGCTTCTGTAAGCCGTGTCATGCAGATCAAACAACGGCTGTCCATCGAGCTTGCCGCTCAGATGGTCACCTTCGACGGTGATCTCAATTTGTAGCTCGGCTCCCTGCTTATAATTGCGCGCCGCTGACCAAAGTTCAGTGTAGTCAGCGCCTTCGCGTTTGTCTAACCGCGCCAGTGGGCCACCGCTCATGCCATCATTGATGAGCAACAGGCGGTAGAAATGCTCGCCGTCCTGAAGGCGAAAGACCACGCCGAAGCCGTCGTTGTCATTCGCTTTTGCTTTCACAGTGAAGGCGTAATCCCGCCAGCTTGAGAAGCCCGCGACCAGCATTGTGCCGTACCAGCGACCGATGAAATCGCCGCGCCGCCCCCAGATATTGCTGCGCTGATGCAACCAGCCGTCAGCTTCGACGCGCCACACCGATGGCCCCTCGACAGTTTCCGAATCGTCCATCACTGTCCAGCGCGTCAGCTCGCCGCCGTGAAACCGTTCGTCAAGCAAGATGCCTTTGCAGGCGAGGACGCAAAGCAGCGCCCCGACCAATAGCCCGCAAGCGAGCCGCCGCGCGGCCCTTCCGAACAGAGTGGTTTGCATTACGGCGAGGCGCTTCACAGAGCGGCTTTGGCGGGTTGAGCGGCGGGCTTGCGCGAGCGCAGCCGTTCGACTTCGACATGGCCTGCGGGATGGGCTTGATACAAAGCGAAGTTTTCAACCTCGATGCAAGAGAGCGGGCTTTCGCTGTCGCCACTGGTATCTATGCCGACGCAACTGCCGTGGATGTAGATGCCAAAGCGGCGCGTGCGCCCGTCTTTGGGCAGATAATGTGTCGGCGTGTGGCCAAAGAAACAGAGCTTGCCTTCATAACCCCTGAAGAAGTCGAAATCGCGAGTCCATAGCAGCACGTCCGGGTCGGTGTTCTCCGGCAATTCGCCGGGAATCAATCCGGCGTGAACATAAATGGCCTGCTCGTCTTCGTGATAGTAGGGCAAGCTGCGCATAAACTCGACGTGCGCTTCGGGGATGTGAATGTCGGAGACGTCCTGCAATTCTTCAAGGTCTAACCCGTAGCCGGCCAGCGTGGCCAGCCCGCCGTTTTCAGGGATCAGCCATTGCAAGTCGCCATAGTCGAGACAGTCGAGCATCATCTGTTCGTGGTTGCCGCGCAAGACGACGACGTTCGGGTTATCGTTTGCAAGCTCCATCACGCGCTCGATGACACCTGGCGCATCCGCGCCGCGGTCAATCAGATCGCCCAAAAAAACGATCTTGTCATTACGAATGTCCCACGGCACGTTGTGGATGAGTTGATCCAGCAGATGCGGTCGCCCGTGAATGTCTCCGATTACATAAGTCGCCATGAATAGTGTCCTTCAATGAGTTCAATTCTTAGTAAGTGTGCTTCATCATTTTTCAGCGCGACGCATCAGCTCGTTAGCGCGGCGAAAGGCGGCGCCGGTGTGCGTCAGGCCGCCGCCTGCTGCCAACTCTCCGCGCAGCGTTTCAAGCGTGCCGATGATGCGCCCGAGCGCGGCGGCAATCTCATCGCCATTGGTCGCGCAAATGTCTTCCCATACTGACCAGTGGCTTGCCGCCAGCCGCGTCATATCCGCAAAGCCTGCGCCCGCCAGTTGCGGCATCATTTCATCGTTGGCGTCGGCGACGCTGAGCGCCAGACCGGTCGCCAACAACTGCGGCGCATGACTGATGGCCGCGACCACATGGTCATGACGCTCGGCGCTCATGACAACGGGCCGTGCGCCGATGGCGCGCACCGCCTCAATGAACAGTCTCAACGCAACCGCGTCCAGCCCTTTCGGCACCGGATCATCGCCAATCAGGGCATAAGCCGAATCGCGGAATAGATCAGCTCGCGCATTGGCCAGCCCGCGTTCGTGGCTGCCGGCCATTGGGTGACCGCCGATAAAGCTCGCGCCCCCTGTAATCGCAGTTGGCGCGACGCGGCAGACTTGTCTTTTGGTGCTGCCGGCGTCGGTGACAATCGCGCCGCGCTTCACCTGTTTGCCATGGGCTTGCAGAAAATCCAGAATGCCGCCGACCGGCGTCGACAGGTAAATCAGGTCGGCAGTACAGAAACCGCCGTCGGCAAATGATTCTTCGATCTCGTCAATCAAGCCGCGCCGCAGCGCTTCTTCCAGCGTCGTCCGATCATCCCATCCACTGATGCGCCGGGCAAGGCCCGCCTCTCTCGCCGCCATCGCAAACGACCCGCCGATCAACCCAACACCGACGATGGCAAGCTTCTCAAAGATCATAAGCCCTTCACCTGCCGCCTCAACGGCTCACGGCTTCGACGCCCGGCGCAAGCTCGCGATCTACGGCGCGGGCGATCAGCCGCAGCCGGTGCATCAACTCCGCAAACTGCTCGGGCATTAATGACTGCGCGCCATCACAGAGCGCTGATTCCGGGTCGTGATGGACTTCGATCAACAATGCATCGGCGCCCGCCGCCACTGCCGCCTGTGCCAGCGGCGGCACCATGTCGCGGCGGCCCGTGGCGTGGCTTGGGTCGGCGACGACCGGCAGGTGCGACAGCTTCTTGAACACCGGGATGGCCGAAATATCGAAAGTATTTCGCAGATAAGTATCGAACGTGCGGATGCCGCGCTCGCACAGAATGACATCGTGATTGCCGCCTGACATGACGTATTCGGCGGCCAGCAGAGTTTCTTCGATAGTCGCCGCCGGGCCGCGTTTTAACAGCACTGGCTTATTGATGCGCCCGACTTCGCGCAGCAGGTTGAAGTTCTGCATGTTGCGCGCGCCGATTTGCAGGATGTCAACGTAGCGAATGAAGAGCGGAATCTGCGACGGCTCCATGACTTCCGATACCACCAGCAGGTCGAAGCGGTCTGCCGCCTGCCGCAGGTACTTCAAGCCTTCCTCGCCCATGCCTTGAAATGAATAAGGCGAAGTGCGCGGCTTGAATGCGCCGCCGCGCATGACCTTCGCGCCCTGCGCCGCAACGATCTCGGCAATGGCCATCACCTGATCGCGGCTTTCGACCGTGCAAGGACCAGCCATTATGATGACCTCAGGCCCGCCGATGACGACATCTTTGACCTTGATCTGCGTGGGTCCGGGTTTGAAGCTGCGGCTGGCGAGCTTATAGGTCGAAGTGATGCGATGAACTTCCTTGACGCCGTCGAGCAACTCGATGTCGCGAGTATCAACGATATGCCCGCCGACCGCACCCAACACGGTGTACTGCACGCCCGTCGAACGGTGAATGTCGAACCCCAACTTGACCAGCTTATCGATGACGGCGGAAATCTGCTCGTCGGTCGCCGCCTCTTCCATCACAATGACCATAGCGCTCCTGAAAACTCGGCGTGAATTACAAAAAGTATTATAGCGCTGCCCGCCGCCTTTTGCCCGATGAACCGGCTCGATTAATTGGCGCGCCGCTTTTTCCGAGGGCTTGCCTTGACCGCAGGCCGGCGCATCTCTTCCATCTCATGCTCGATGGTGACGCGCTCGATGCGCCGCGATTCGTCAATGATGCGCTCGAAGAGCCGCCGCATGCCTTCCTCGTCGAGCGGCCCGCCGTTGATCCGTGTGACGTGCTCCAGGACTTCCTTCTCGCGTGACGGTGAGTAAACCGGCTGGCCGATGTCGCGCTTGATGCGACCAATCTCAATGGCGCACGTCGAGCGCTGATTCAGCAAACGCACCAGCTCTTCATCTATGCGATCAATTTCGTCCCGCCAATCTTCGATGCTCAATGCGATTCGCCCCTTTGAGGTTTCAGTTTAATCACCCGACCGACCAGCGGCAATACTATTCACTTTGCCCGGTCGCCGGCGAGAGCAGCTCGCGCGTCAGCCGACCGACTCGCTCGACTAACGAATCATCTTCAGCGCGCTCGGCGATCTCTGCGACAATGCGGCTGCCGACAACCGCTGCGTCGGCATGTTGCCAGACTTCGGCGACGTGCTCAGGAGTTGAAACGCCAAAGCCGACGGCGACCGGCAGAGCGGTGAACTGTCTGACGCGCTGAACAAGCAGACTGGCCGCCTCCGAAAGGCTCTGGCGCACACCGGTAACGCCCGTGCGCGACACGGCGTAAACAAACCCGCTGCTCGCCTCGGCGACTCGCTTGATGCGCTCATCCGTGCTGGTCGGGGCCACTAGAAAAATCGTGTCGACTTCGACGGCGCGCATCTGTCGGATCAAATCGCCCGCCTCTTCCGGCACCAGATCAGTCACCAACAATCCATCAACCCCGGCTTCACGCAGTTCGCGACCCAACTGCGCTTCGCCCAGTGACAATAGCGGATTGAAATAACTGAACAGCACAATCGGAATCTCGCTCTCTTCGCGAATGCGCCGCACGAGGCTCAAACAATCGCGCACTGTGATCCCATTGCGCAAGGCGCGCTCGCTGGCGCGTTGAATCACCGGCCCGTCGGCCATCGGATCAGAAAAAGGCACGCCCAGCTCGATGATGTCCGCGCCGCTCTTTTCCAGCTCAAGAATGAGCCGTGCGGTCGTTTCCAAATCGGGATCGCCGGCGGTGATGTAAGGAATGAACCCCTTGCGGCTGGCCCGGCGCAACGCGGCAAACTTGTCAGCGATTCGCGTCATCGTTCGCCTCGCCGTTTGAGCAACATCTCGGCAACCGTGTTGACATCCTTATCGCCGCGTCCCGACAGGTTGGCGATGATGAGAGCTTCACGCGGCATACGCGGTGCGGTCTTGATGACTTCGGCGATGGCGTGCGCGCTTTCAAGCGCCGGGATAATCCCTTCAAGCTTCGCCAGCAATTCAAATGCGGCGAGCGCTTCTTCATCATTCGCTGAAGTGTAATCAATCCTGCCCACGTCGTGCAGGTAAGCATGCTCCGGCCCGATGGCCGAATAATCGAGCCCGGCAGATACCGAATGGGTCAGCGACACCTGCCCGCCTTCATCCTGCAAAAGGTAGCTGCGCGTGCCCTGCAAAACGCCGGGCCTGCCGCCACTGAACCGCGCCGCGTGCTGGCCTAGCTCCAGCGAATGGCCGCCGGCTTCGACGCCGATCATCTTCACCTGTTCATCACGGAGGAAGTCATAAAACAAGCCGATTGAATTACTGCCGCCGCCGACGCAGGCAATCAACAAATCCGGCAGGCGCTTTTCCCGCTCAAGAATCTGCGCCCGCGCCTCGCGGCCAATCACCGATTGAAAGTCGCGCACCATCGTCGGGTAAGGGTGCGGGCCGAGGGCCGAGCCAAGCAGGTAGTAGGTATCCGAAACATTCGTCACCCAATCGCGCAGGGCTTCGTTAATGGCGTCTTTGAGGGTGCGACTGCCGGCATCCACGCCGACGACTTCGGCTCCGAGCAAACGCATGCGAAAGACGTTCAGCTCCTGCCGGCGCATGTCTTCGGTGCCCATATAGACAACGCAGTCGAGGCCCATCAACGCGCAGACCGTCGCGGTCGCCACACCGTGCTGCCCGGCGCCGGTTTCGGCAATGATGCGCTGCTTGCCCATGCGCCGCGCCAGCAATACCTGACCGATGGCGTTGTTGATCTTATGCGCGCCGGTGTGGCAGAGGTCTTCGCGCTTCAGGTAGATTCGCGCGCCGCCCAAATGCTCGGTCAATCGCCCGGCGAACATTAACGATGTTGGACGACCGACGTAATGCTTCAACAGGTCGGTGAACTCGCGTTGAAAACCGGGGTCGCGCCGCGCTTCGTCGTAAGCGGCGACCAAATCTTCGAGCGGGTGCATCAAGGTTTCCGGCACATACTGGCCGCCGTACGGCCCGAAGTGGCCGCGCCCATCCGGCATCTGATATGAAGCGACTTCTTCTACCTTGCTCATGGCAATTCCCTATTTATGATCGCCGCATTGGCGCGTACCACTTCAGCCATAAACTCGCGCAGCTTGCGCAAGTCTTTTCTCCCCGGTTCGGCTTCGATGCCGCTGCATACATCAATCGCCGCCGGGCGTACCGCGGCAATCGCTTCGGCGACGTTTTCAACGCGCAACCCGCCAGCCAGAATCAGCGGCGCATAGCGCTTTGCTTCGATGGCAATCCGCCAATCGAAGCGATGGCCGGTGCCGCCGTAACTGCCCCGCACATTCGTATCAAGCAGGATCATGCTCACCGGGTATTTCTCGATCTCGCGGCAATCAAAATCTTCGCCGACGCGTAGCGCCTTGATGACGCGCAGCGAGCTGAAGCCCTCGCAATAAGCCGCAGGCTCATCACCATGAAGCTGTACGGCCTGCAAGCCGACTTGCGAAGTTATCTCAATGACGCGCTGGCGCTCTTCGTTCACGAACACACCGACGAGCGACGTGAGCGGCGCAAGCTGTCGGGCGACCTCTCGCGCATCTATGGGCGCGACATAGCGCGGGCTGCGCGGCCAGAAGTTGAAGCCCAGGGCATCGGCCCCTGCCTCGATGGCGGCTTCAGCCTCTTCGAGCGTGCGCACGCCGCAGATTTTAACTCGGACTCGATTCACTGCCCGCCTCATGGATCAGTTGTTGCAATGCGCCGCCGGGATTTTCAGCCCGCATAAAAGTTTCGCCGATCAAAAACGCATGGTAGCCCGCCTCACGCAATCGGCGGATACTCGCGCCGTCGCCAATCCCGCTTTCGCTCACCAGTGACGTGCCCGGCGGCGCTAGCCGTGCGAGATCGAGCGATGTTTGCAGGTCAACATGAAAGGTCGTCAGGTTGCGGTTGTTGACGCCGATGATCGCTGCGCCGGCGCTCGCTGCGCGCCGCATCTCGTCCTCTGTGTGGACTTCGACCAACGCATCCAGGCCCAGCGTCTCGGCTCGCTCAAGCAAGCGGCGCAGCAACGCATCATCGAGAATCGCGACGATCAACAACACGGCATCCGCACCTGCGGCGCGCGCCTCGAATAGCTGATACTCGTCGAAGATAAAATCTTTTCTGAGCAATGAGGTCGCCGTCGCCGCGCGAATCGTCCGCAGATGATCGAGCGAGCCGCCGAAGTAATCTTCTTCACAGAGCACGCTCATGGCCGCCGCGCCTGCTTCCTGGTAACTCAAGGCAATCGCCAACGGGTCAAAGTCGGCGCGGATGATGCCCTTCGACGGCGAGCGATGTTTGACTTCGGCAATGATGTTGATTGAATCCGGGCGCTGCAAACTTTCGGCGAATGTATTGGCGGGTCGGGCGATTGGCTCGGCCCGCGTCATTACTTCTTCGAGCGGCGATTGCGCCATGACCTCTGCGAGCCGCGCCGCCTTTCGGTCAACGATGCGGTCGAGAATGCCGCCGGCCTTCAACACGCCCGGCGGTCGCTGTTCGGTTCGGCTCGCCAAGATGGCCTGCTCCTTCACCATTCAGTCAGGCTACATGCTCAAAAAGTTTTCCAGCAGCGTCCTGCCGTGCTCGGTCATCACCGACTCCGGGTGAAACTGCACGCCTTCGATTGGGAAATCGCGGTGCCTGAGCCCCATGATGATGCCGTCGGGGGTCGTCGCCGAGACTTCGAGCGTCTCAGGTAAGCTCGCCTTCTCGACGATCAGCGAATGATAGCGCGTCGCCTTGAAGCGATAAGGCACGCCGCGAAAGATGGTCGCCGAGTCATGGCAGATTTCGCTGATCTTGCCGTGCATCAGGTAAGGCGCGCGCACCACCTCGCCGCCGAACGCCTGCCCGATGGCTTGATGGCCGAGACAGACGCCGAGAATCGGCATCTGGCCGGCGAAGGCGCGTATCGCCTCAAGCGTTACGCCTGCCGTATCGGGCACGCCCGGCCCCGGAGAAATCAACAGTCGTTCAGGCTTCAGCTCGCGAATGCCATCAACCGTGATCGCATCGTTGCGATAGACGGCTACTTCCGCGCCCAATTCGCCGAGATATTGGACGAGGTTATAGGTAAATGAGTCGTAGTTATCGATGACGAGAATCACGCCGTCATTCTAGCAGGCAGGCGGGAACGGCGACAATCGTGCCAACTGCCGTGGCTATGGTTTACAATGTTCAACAGCAAAAGCATTCAAGAAAGAATCAATGCATGCCACGCTGGAATAAAAAGAACTGGGTCAGTCTGTCGCCGAACGGCATCGGCTACACCAAGCCGAACCATTATCTCGAAATGGCGCGGGTCGCCTGGCGCAACCGCGATCAATTGCCATTCGCCTGGCGGATTCTGAGCAAAGGCGTCTGTGATGGCTGCGCGCTCGGCACGACCGGGCTGCACGACTTCACGATGGACGGCGTGCATCTCTGCATGGTGCGGCTAGAGTTGCTGCGGCTGAATACCATGCCGGCGCTCGACATCCGTCGGCTCAGCGACACCCGCGAGCTTGAGCGAATGAGCGGGGCCAAGTTACGCGAGATGGGCCGCCTGCCCTTCCCGATGATTCGCCGCCGTGGCGAGCCGGGCTTCAGCCGCCTGTCGTGGGATGCTGCCCTTGACTTGATCGGCGGGCGCATCGCCGCCGTTTCACCTGAACGGCTGGCGTTCTATCTTACGTCGCGGGGG
>JBJMGU010000112.1:0-31276 GCA_045807765.1 Blastocatellia bacterium | reverse complement strand
TGGAAGCGGGTCTTGAAATTGATCCCGAAAGTCGGCAATGCCACGGCCAATCGCATCTGGGAACGCCTCGCTTACGCGCAGGAGCCGCTCGCCTTGATTCGCCGCGCAGACTTCGACGCGCAGCCGCGCTCGGCAGCCGGCTGGCACGCTTTCGTCAAGCTGATCGACCAGCTCGTCAGTCCCGAATATCTGAACCGTCCGGCAGAGCAGATCGCGCTGATTCTTCAGAGCGGTTATGAAGAGCATCTCGAAAACGCTTACGAGAACAGCGACCTGCGCGCCGAAGACTTGCGGCAATTGTCGAACTACGCGGCACGCTTCAGCTCGACCGAAGAGTTTCTGTCCGAGCTGGCGCTGGTCAATACGGAGCGCTTCGGCGCGCCGCAAGGGACGACCGGCGAAGATGTGGTCTCAGGCGGCGACGAAGACGAAAGGCTCGTTCTCAGTTCGATTCATCAGGCGAAGGGGCTGGAATGGCGCGTCGTCTTTTTGATCTGGGCGGCGGACGGCAAGTTCCCTTCGGCGCGCTCGTTGCGCGATCCCGAAAGCGAAGAAGAGGAGCGCCGATTGTTCTACGTCGCCGTGACGCGGGCGCGCGACGAGCTGTACATTTGCTATCCGCTCGTCGTCACCGATTATTCGCGACAGACGGTGATTCAAAAGCCATCACGTTTCATCACCGAAGTGCCGCGCGAGTTGTTTGAAGTCTGGTCGGTCGAAGAACAGTCGCTCGACGCAGGCCCCGACGACACGCCGAAATTGATCAATTAACGCGCAATGCTTGCCTGCCCGACGTGCTCAAGTCTCATTCAAGAATTAATCAAGCGCGCCGCGTTAAAAGAAAAGTCGCGGGCGGGCGCTTGATTGTGGAACCGGGACAGGAGTGCGACGTTTGCTGTATCAGATGCGCTGCTGATGTCTCTATTTAATCAGCGCAGATCGAATGAAGAAGGGAGTGGACGGCAGCGTCCAACAAATTTAAATGGCTGTGATATTCGAACAAGCAAAGGGCGGCACCTGCCGCAAGTGGGAATGCAAGCAGTGCCACCATCTGGTTGCCGAGAGTGACACGGTGGCTTATCACCTGGTTGACGGCATCCTTTATGGCTGGTGCGAAGACTGTTTCGGCGAGCGCCGCAAGGTCGCCGTCGAGCTGGCTGCCTAAACCGTTTCCATTGTCGTTGCGCCATGAAGCGCTTCTTGACGCACACGCCCGCAGGCTGTACCTTCAAAGCTCAGAGAGTGGAGGATAGAGGCTAGAGCATAGCTCTTGCTCTGGGCTCTAGTCCCTAATTCCTGAAGGGGGCAGTGTGGAGACGGCGAAAGGCAAAGCGCAGGAAGATAACCTCGGCACCCGCATAGACACCTTCGAAAAATACACCTACCCGCACGCGCGTTTGCTGGCCGAGCTGGCGACGCGATTGGCGCGGCGCTTCGGATTGACGCCGCAAGATACCCATGCCATTACCGAAGCGGCGCTGCTGCACGACATCGGCTTGCTGGCGATGACGCCGGCTTATCACTCGCGACCGGGCCTGCTTAACTATGAAGAGCGCATGGATTTGTGGCGGCACGCGGTCATTGGCGAGCAGCAGATGGCCAAGCGCGAGGCCACACGCCATGCGCAATTGCTGGTGCGCTGGCATCACGAATGGTGGTGCGGGCTCGGCTATCCAGACATGCTGGCCTATGAAGACATCCCCATCGGCGCGCGCCTGTTGCGCGCCGTCGAGCTTTACTGCGCGCTGATCGGCGACCGGCCTTACCGCGCGGCGATGAGCGCCGAGCAGGCGATGGAAACGCTGAAAGCGTCTGCCGGCATCGAATGCGACCCTTATGTCGTCAAGGCGCTGGCGGCGCTGCTCGGCGACCTTCAGGCGCAGGCCGAAGCCTCGACAGCATCCACCTTATCATCCACCTCTGGGCCCGCGCCGGATGAGCCTTCGGAAATCTCTCTACCGCCGGCCCCGCCCGTTGAACCTGCGCCGATGCCACCGACGCCAACAATCGAAACGACGCCCGGCGAATCGCTCGCGGATTCGCCATGGCAAACAGGCGCGAACGTGTCCGATGCCTGGACGCCTTCGCAAGTACCAGCCGACGCCGTGCCCGTCATGCCTGTGGGTGAAGATTCAGCGGTAAGCGATGCCACGTCTGCCGCTGAACCGGAAGCACGCGCCGCCACAGATGCCGGCGAAGCCGCCGCCATCGCGCCCGACGAGCCGCGCGCCGCAGAGGTGACCGCGCCCGAAGTCGCAATCGAAGAAGCTGCGCCGCCCACCGCTTTGAATGACGAATTGCCGGTCGCCTCGCCCGCCGCAAGCGAGCCAGCGGTCACCGAACGCTCGCCGGTCGAATGGCTGATGACCGGCGGACGCTGGCGCGAGGCCAAAGACGAGCAGGCGTCGAAATGGGACGGCTGGCGTTCGAGCAGTTATAACCGCAAATCGCTGCTCGGCTTTGAAGCGAGCGTCTTAAGACAGGTCGAGTTCCGCTCGGTCGCCATTCCGTTCTTCGGCTGGACACGGCTCGACCTCTACCTGAAAGCATGGGGCAAAGCGATTCTGGCCAACGACCCGCGCGCCTGGGCGGCGGCAGTAGCGCGCGCCATGCTCGAATCGCGGACGACGCTCGACGAAGAGCAGATCGCCCGCCTGCTCGAAGATGTCTATGTGCCGGGCGTGCGTTTGGCGAACCCGGAATTGCGCCGCTGGTTCAACGAGACAGATGCATGGTGGATGGACAACCTGCGCCGCAACATCGAATCGCTCGATTCGGAAGCGTGCCGCGCTCAGGCCATCGCCACGGGATTGATGACCGGCGATTATGCGCTGTCGTTTAGCGATGAGACGCGCGAGCTGAGGCGACCGCTGACCACAGTCTTCTGGCGGCTGGCAGGCCGGGCGCTCGCCGGGCCATCGAGCTATGCGGCGAGCCATAGCGCCAATATGCCCGCCGAAGCGTTCATCCGCCAGGCACGCGCCGATTTGCTCTATCTCAGCCTGCCGGCAGCACACACCACACAAGCCGGGGCCGAAGCCCGTTCCGAGTGGCGCGAAGTCTGGGTGCGCGCAGACGCCGCGCAAGAGGCGACCGACCTCGACCGGCTGATGAGCGCGCCGCAATCGAAACACGCTTACCTGGCGATGATTGACCGCCTGTTACGCGCCGCCTTGCACCTGCGCACCTGGGCCATCAGCTATCAGGAGATCGGGTTGGCTTCTGTAGCCGAGATTACCGAGTTGATTCAAGAGCATCGCCCGGTGCGCGCCACCTACTCAAAAGACCTGACCGAAGTTGCCGGCGGATTGCGCAACTACATTATCGTTGCCGACCGCGCCGCGAGTTAGGCGACACGGCGACACGGCGACGCGGGGAAAGATGCAGCCGCAATCCATCTCGCCGTGTCTGCAAGCCATCGTCTCGTATCACCGCGTCTCTCTTTCTCGCACATTGTCTTGGCGCGTGTGACCTCTTTTGCTAGACTAGAACTTCCCCCCTCAGTGGTAAATCATCCTCGCGAAAAGCGACATAGGAGACTGCTCATGTCCAGTAGTCCTTCGATCATTTTGTGCGTTGAAGACGATGTGGATACGCAAGAAATGATGCGTGTCATGATTGGCGGGTGGGGGTATGGGTTTGAAGTGGTGGGAACCTGTGCTGCTGCCTTGCAGTTGATCCGCGGCAGCAAACTGGCGGCAGTCTTGCTGGACAACTCGCTGCCCGATTGCACGGGCATTGACTTATGCCGCCAGGTGCGTCAGTTCGACGCGCGCCTGCCGATCATTTTCCTATCCGGCTCGGCGCACGACGACGAGCGCCAACTGGCTTTGGATTCTGGCGCCAATGTCTTTCTCAGCAAGCCCTTCGGTCTTGAAGCGCTGCTTGAAGTCCTCAAAACCTACGCGCCGATTTGAAAACAACACGACGCGGCGACGCGGCGATGGGGAAACACGGCGATAGGATTTAATATTATTCCCTCACCGCGTCGCCGCGTCGCTTTTTCTAGGGGTGCGGCTTTCGTTCAAGTTCCATTTCAGAAGGCGGGGCGCTGCGGCGCACACGGACAAGCGACCAGAGCTTGCCGAAGATGCCGTGCGCGACATAGATGGTCGAAACGATTAACAGCGTCGGTCGTGAGTAGAACCAGATCGCCAATCCGATGAGCGCCAGCGCCAGGATCAGCACCCGTGGGTTGGTGTTCTGCGTGCCGACGTTCTTGAAGCTCGAATAACGCAGCGTCGAAACCATCAGAAAAGCCAATCCGACGACCAGCACTGCAAACAGGGTCGCCAGCACTCTGGCGTTGACCGGCAGCGTCTGACTGGTCAGCGGCAGGCGGACGAAATCCACGTACGCCACAGGCCGCGGCGCGAAGTGAATCAGCGAAGCGATCATCGCCGCGCCGAAGGGAATGGGCAGACCGACGAAGGCTTTCTTGTCTATTTTGGGATTCTTCGGCGGCTGATTCGGCTTTGTCTGCCGCGCCTGCACGTTGAAGCGCGCCAGCCGCAGCGCGCCGCAAATTAAAAAGAGAAACGACGCCGCCCAGCCGACGTTACGCAATTCGGGAACCTGCCCATAACCCCAGGCGAAAGCCAGCACCGCCGGCGCCAGCCCGAACGACACTACATCAGCAATCGAATCCCGCTCGATGCCAAACTCCGAGGTCGTGTTCGTCAGGCGCGCCACACGGCCATCGAGCAAGTCGAACAACGCCGCGAAGCCGATGGTAATCGCCGCGCGGTCGAAATGCTCCATGGCCTGTGGCAGGCCAGAAACGTTGAAGTAGCTGTCGACCAAGCTATCTGGCACGTAAGTCCCCAGCCCCATTGCGGCAATGGCTCTGAGCGATTCCATGATCGAATAAAAACCGCAGAAGATGTTTGCCGTCGTCAACAGGCTGGGAATGACGTAGACGGCTTTGCGCGAGCGGCGCATGGGGCGCTGCGGCGCAGTCGGCGGGGCGAGTCTTTCATCAGCCATTGGCGTTCTCCTGGCCGCGCTCGGCGGTGTGCGTAGCGCGGGCGATCATTCGTCATGACGTGCGGCGTGCCAGCCCGGCTCAAGAACATACTACTGTGTTTTCGTCGCCGCCGACAAATCGGCGCGCTACTCGCAGCGTACGCGAGCCAGCACCGTGATGCCGCCGCGAACGCGCTCGCCGGGGCGCACCAGGATTTCGACTAGGTGCGGCACAATGACATCCATGCGCGAGCTGAACTTCATCAAACCGATGCGCTCGCCGAGCTGCACGCGGTCGCCTTGCTGCTTCCACAGCACGACGCGCCGTGCCAGCAGGCCGGCAATCTGCCGCACGCCAATCGTCACCAACCGGCCACGAATCGTCAGGGCGTTCTGCTCGTTTTCAACTGAGGCGATGTCGCGCGAGGCGACGTGAAAAGCGCCCGGCTTATACACCGCTTCGACGATCTCGCCGGCAATTGGCGAACGGTTGATATGGACATCCATCGGCGATAGAAAGATCGAAATCTGCGTCGGCGAATCGGCTCTGTTGGGTTCGACCGGCGCGACGACGACGACGCGCCCATCGGCGGGCGAAATAATCAGCCGGTCGTCAACCGGGCAATCGCGTTGCGGGTCGCGGAAGAAGAACGCCATGAACGCGGTCAGAGCCAGACACAGCGCCGCGGCGATCCACCAGCCGAGCCATGCAAAGATGGCTGCCGGCACAATAAATAGAATGATGTAAGGAATACCCTCTTTAGCCATGATTTCTAAAATAAAACAGGGTTACCCAACTGCAAGCCTCCCGGCACGCAAAGATGCGCGAGGAGCCGCCGCTCTTGAGTAACCCGTCGAAGGTAAAAATTAATGCTCGATCCTGAGTGATCTTTAGTGACCTGCCGCCTGGTGCTGCTCTTTGTATTGGCGCATGATCGTTTCCATCTCGTCTTTCAACTGCAACTTCTTTCTCTTGAGCATGGCTTCTTCCATCTGCTCCTCGGCGCTTGGGTAATGCAGCTCCTCCAGCTCAACCAACCGCTTGTCATATTCGCGGTGTGTGTTGACCAGTTCCGCGAAGTGCGTGTCGCTGTCGATGAGGTGCTGCTTGAGCGCCTCGGTCTCCGCATGGCTCATAGGATTTTGCCCTCCTTTAGAATCGAAAGACCAGCTTCTGTATCTGCCGCAATGGTACTCGAAAGGCTGCGGCGATGCAAGAATTCAACGCGTCTCCCGCTCCCCCGCAACGGTCGAAATCCGCAGCGATCTTTTGCGCGTCCACCACGGCCAGAGCTTTCTAGAATTGATCGAGGAAGAGATACCGCTCGCGGTGCTTTTCGACATCAGACCGCGACTCTACATCCAGGCGCATGACCTGCGCAGGCTTGCCGCGCTCGACCGCCGGCCACGCCGGCAAGCCCGGCCCGTTGGGATCGCCTTTCTTGATGAAGTTGGCAAAGTACGCCTGCATCGTCTTCGACACCCGGTAATCTTCCGGCGTCCAGGCATAGACCTTATTCGTATCGAGATTGCCGAGCGCGTATTCGATCTCAGCCGAATGGACGGCGCCGCTCGCCGGTGGCGATGCGGTATTCTGGCCGCGCGTCACACCGCCGGCAAGGCCGGGCGTGGCGTTGGCAAACTCTGCGCTCATCGCCGGGCGCGGACGAGCGTAGAAGTAGCGGTAGACCGGCTTGCCGCCCGTCTGACTATGAATGTCGCTCCACTTCCATGTGCTGTAGCCGATGAAGCGGTCGCCCGCCAGATCGGTCGCCGCCGCCATCACTTCTTCGCGCGTGGTTGCCGGGTAGAGCTTCAGCGCCTCGTCGGCGCGTTTGCCGAGCTGTTCGCGCACCGCCTTCTGATAATTCTCCGGCGTCGGCTCCTTGCCGCGCAGCAGGGCGGCTCCGGTCATCTCTTCCGAGTTCCAGCCGACCAGTAGCGGCACCTTCGCCTGACGGCCCGCCGCAAAGGTCGCCGCCGGAGCTTCGCTGAAGAAGTAACCGTCCAGGGTGATGGGGAAACGCCCGATGCTGGCAAAGCCGCCTTTCGTCGCGGCCTCGAAAACCTGCTGGGTGCTAAGGGCGCGCAGGGCGGCAAGCGATGTCGCGCCCAGCTCAACGGCGAACTTCGTCCCCGCCTGCTCTCCCTGCGCCAGCGGCACGGGCGGCAGCGTGGCAATGATCGAGCCGCTCTCGCCGATGGCGCCGGCGATCAAATCTTTTGAGAGCGGCGAGACCATCTGTGCGCTCACTGAGGCTGAGCCGGCAGATTCACCGGCGATGGTCACACGCTGCGGGTCACCGCCGAAGGCCGCGACATTTTGCCGCACCCAGCGCAGCGCCGCGCTCTGATCCAGCAAGGCGTAATTGCCTGAGGCGTGGTGCGGTGATTCTTTCGTCAGCTCGGGGTGGGCGAGAAAGCCGAAGACGCCGAGCCGATAATTGACCGTGATGGCGACGATGCCTTTCGTAGCCATGCTCTCGCCGTCATAGCGCGGCTCCGAGCCGTCGCCGGCGACAAAGCCGCCGCCATAAAAATAGACCAGCACCGGCAATCGTTCTTTGCCCGTCGTGGCCGGCGTCCAGACGTTCAGGTAGAGACAGTCTTCGCTCATGCCATTGGAGCGAAAACCCATGTCGCCGAAGATGGGCGCTTGCATGCAGCGCGGCCCGAATTTGTCGGCCTGGCGTACGCCCTGCCAGTTCTTGACCGGCTGCGGCTCCTTCCAGCGCAGATCGCCGACGGGCGGCTGGGCGAACGGAATGCCTCTGAAGATGCGCACGCCGGAACTCTGCCTGCCGGCTCCGGCGACGATGCCGTTGGCCGTCTTGACGCGGTCGCTGGTTTGCGCGACCACCGTTAAGGCAGATGCAAAGATGATGGCGATAGTTAAACAGGCGCAGCTCACCGATAGTTTCATGTCAATCGCTCCTTAAAGAATTTGAAACGGTCAATCTGCCGATCCGAGACGAACGAGATGTATCATGCCTCATCCGCTCAGTCTCCAACAACTCGACTCGAATTCAATCATCATCGCCATACAAGTAGAGCCGATGATCTCTACGCCGATTTCTCTTGACGCAAGATGGGCAAGAGCGGCTGCGCGAATCGGCTTGCGCGGGCGGCGCCCATGCGATAGAAAAACGGGTGAGCCATTCATTGACTCAGAACCCCGGCGCATGCTGCTCGCGTCTTGACCAAGGAGCCTGCCAATGCGAATGAAAATTCTCTCGATCCTTATCCTGTCCGGCGCAGCATTCATCGCCCTCCTGCCGAGCGCCACGGGGCAGGGGCGTACCGCCCCGACTCAGGAGATGATTGCCCGTCGCAACGCCACCGAGAAAGAGTTGCAGTCGGTGGCCATCGTCGAGCGCAAGCTCATGGTGCCCATGCGTGACGGCAAGCGCATGGCGACGGACGTCTATCGCCCGAAAGATACGTCAAAGAAATATCCGACGGTCTTCGTGCGCACGCCATACAACTTCAACTTCTGGGACGTTCGCTCTGGCGCGCCGCGCGATATGAGCAACGAGCTGGATGCGGTCAAGCGCGGTTATGTATTCGTCGAGATGAACGAGCGCGGCCACTTCTTCTCCGAAGGCAACTATGACATTCTCGGCGCGCCGCTCAGCGACGGCGACGACGCGCTTTCGTGGATCGCCGCGCAGCCGTGGTCGAACGGCAAGGTCGGCACCATCGGCTGTTCTTCGACTGCCGAATGGCAACTGGCAGTTGCGGCCCGCGGCCACCCGGCCTTTGCCGCGATGATTCCGCAGAGCTTTGGTGCAGGCGTGGGCCGCGTCGGCCCTTACTACGAGCAGGGGAACTGGTATCGCGGCGGCGCCGTGCAAATGCTCTTCATCGCATGGCTGTATGGCGAGCAGAATCAGGTGCGGCCCATGTTTGCGCCCGGCACTTCGCAGGAAGATTTGATCCGCGCCTCGCGCCTGTTCGATCTCGCGCCGCAGATGCCGCCGGTTGATTGGTCGCAGGCGCTCCGCCACCTTCCCGAAAAAGAGATCATTCGGGCGGTGAATGGGCCGCAAGGCATCTTCGCTGATCCTATGCCGGTTGACACCGGCGGCGCGATGATCGCGCGCGCGCCGAACGATCCGGCGTGGTACAAGGGCGGGCTGTGGCATGACGACATGAAGATCAACGTGCCGGGCTTCTGGTTTATGTCGTGGTACGACGTGTCTGTGGGGCCGAACCTGGCGGCTTATAATCACGTGCGCAAGACGGCGCGGCCAGAGATTGCCAATCAACAGTACGCAGTGATCGCGCCGACGCTGCATTGCAGCTATAAGCGCGCCACCGAGAATACCATCGTCGGCGAGCGCAGCGTTGGCGATGCGCGGCTGAATTATGACGAGCTGACGTGGGCGTGGTTCGATCACTTTCTTAGAGGCGAAGACAACCACGTCCTTGAGACCATGCCGAAGGTGCGTTATTACACGATGGGCCTGAACAAGTGGCAATCGTCCGACACCTGGCCGCCGCGCGGCGCGCAGCCTCTAAGCCTGTACCTGGCGAGCGGCGGCAAGGCGAACACGCTGAACGGTGACGGTGGGCTCACGGACACGGCTCCGGCGGCGGACGCGCCGGATCAATTCGCCTATGACCCGATGAATCCTGTGCCGTCATTTGGCGGCAACGTTTGCTGCACCGGCAACGCCGTGCAGGGCGGCGCTTTCGATCAGCGCAAGATGGAAGAGCGCTCGGACATTCTGGTCTACACGACCGAGCCCTTGAAGCAAGGCGTCGAAGTGAGCGGCCCCATCGAAGTGACGCTCTATGTGTCGTCGGACGCCAGGGATACGGACTTCACCGTCAAGCTGATCGACGTCTACCCGGACGGGCGGGCCTACAACCTCGACGAGACGATCCAGCGCATGCGCTATCGCAACGGCTACGACAAGCCGCTCGTGTGGATGGAAGCGGGCAAGGTCTACAAGGTGACGCTACAGCCGATGACGACGAGCAATTACTTTGAGGCGGGCCACCGGATTCGCCTTGAGGTATCGAGCAGCAACTTCCCGCGCTTCGACCGCAACCTGAACACCGGCGGCAAGAACTATGATGAATTGAAAGGCGTGGTGGCGCACAACGCCGTCCATCATTCAAAGCAGTACCCGTCAGAGGTGAAGCTCACCGTGGTGAAGAAATAGCCTGGGGCGCGTGGTAAGGATGGAAGGACGAAGGAAATGAAGCGGAGGTTGACCATGCAACTGTCGTATGCTCAAATCCCTCGTCGTCCGGTAAATCTTATGGACATCAATGAGGTCTTTCGTTTTGTTGCCCCACAAGTGCGCGAGGCGGCAGTCAAGACCGCCGGCCAGTTAAATCTTCTTGGCATCCGCTATGCCTTGGCGGGGGGGCTGGCCGTTGGGGCTCACGGATACATTCGCGCCACGGTTGATGTGGACTTCCTGGTAGGGGAAGAAGCGTTCGAGCATCAGGGATCGCTGGTCACTTTCAAAGCCGGTGTCCCCATCGAAGTTGACGGCATCCGCATAGATTACCTGTCGCCGGCTTCACTCGGCCCACAAGTGGAAGAGATTCTAAACCATCCACCGATGAACGAGGGGTTGGCCATCGTTCCGATTGAAGTGCTCATTTATATGAAGCTTGTGGCAAAGCGGCGCAAAGACATGGTGGATGTCATCGAGCTGGTCAGAGTCGGAGCGAACGTGAACCGGGTGCGCGATTACCTCCGGCAATATGCCGCTGATCTGGTTTCGGCATTTGAAGAATTGGTCAACGAGGCTATTGACGAATGAGACATCTCCCTGCTGATGGCGCGCGGCTCCTGCTTCGAGTGATGATGGTGTTCGCCTTCCTGCTGATCGGCAGTCTCGGTCAGAGCCCCGCGCAGGGGCCAGCCAGGGTAAAGGCCTTCGTCGGCGCGCGATTGATTGATGACAGCAACCGCACCGCCATTGATAACGCCGTTCTTGTCGTGCGCGATGGCCGAGTCATCGCCGCAGGCCCGGCGTCCAGAGTGCGCCTGCCTGCCGGCGCAGAGATCATCAACCTCGCCGGCAAGTTCATCATTCCCGGCTTGATCTCGACTCACGTTCACGTCTCGGATGTGCAGGGCACGCGCCCGCCTGCCTACACCGAAGAAAACACGCTGCGCCAGCTCGGCATCTTTGCGCGCTATGGCATCACCGCGGTTCAGAGCCTGGGCGGCGAGCAAGCGCCCGCCTTCAAAGCGCGCGACGCGCAGAACGCGTCCCGGCTCGACCATACCCGCCTCTTTGTGGCCGGCGAAATCATCGTCGGCAAAACGCCTGAAGAAGCCCGGCAGATGGTCGCGCGAGTTGCCGCCGCTCAACCCGACATCATCAAGATTCGCGTTGACGATAATCTCGGCACGGCGACGAAGATGCCGCCGGCGGTCTATCGCGCCGTCATCGATGAAGCGCACCGCCGCGGCCTGCGCGTTGCGGCGCACATCTTTTATCTCGAAGACGCCAAAGAGCTGCTGCGCGCCGGCGTCGACTTCATCGCTCACAGCGTGCGCGACCGCGAGATCGATGACGAATTCATCGCCTTGATGAAAGCGCGCAACGTTCCTTACTGTCCGACGCTGACGCGCGAACTGTCGGCCTTTGTTTACGAAGCGACGCCGGACTTCTTTGCCGATCCGTTCTTCCTGCGCGAAGCCGACCGCGACGTGATGGCGCAGTTACAGGAGCCGCAGCGCCAGGAAGCCGTGCGCCAATCGGCCACCGCCCGCGGCTACAAAGCCGCCTTAGTTGTGGCGCGGCGTAATCTGAAGAAAGCCGCGGACGCCGGCCTGCTGATCGCGATGGGCACGGACGCCGGCGCGTTTGCCAATCGCTTTCAAGGTTACTTCGAGCATGTTGAGATGGCGATGATGGCCGAAGCCGGATTGACGCCGGCGCAAATTCTTCGCGCCGCCACGACGGACGCGGCGCGAGCGATGAAGGTCGAAGGCATTGGCACGCTGACGCCGGGAGCCTGGGCCGATTTCGTCGTCCTCGAAGCCGACCCTTTGACAGACATTCGCAACACGCGGCGCATCGCTGCGGTGTGGATCGCCGGCAATCAGGTGAAGCGCTGATCGCCATGCACTGATCATCATACAGAGGAGAATCCATGTTTGAGACTCGGCGGCGGCGGATGGTTCGATTGATCACAGCGGCGACCGTTGCGGCGCTGCTTGGCGCTTGCGGGGCGGCGCTTGCTCAGCCATATGACCCCGGCAGCTATGCCGGCCTGCGCTGGCGTATGATCGGCCCGTTTCGCGCCGGGCGCGTTAATGGCGTCAGCGGCGTGCCGGGTCAACCGACGACATTTTACTTCGGCTCCGTGGGCGGCGGCGTCTGGAAAACAACGAATGCGGGCCGCACATGGAAGCCGGTATTCGATACACAGCCCATCGCTTCAATCGGCGCCATCGGCGTTGCGCCGTCCAGCCCAAACACGGTTTACGTCGGCACCGGCGAAGCCGATATGCGCTCGCAGATTTCCTACGGCAACGGCATGTATAAGACGACCGATGCCGGCAAGACGTGGAAGCATCTTGGGCTTGACGCCACGCGGCAGATTGGCCGTGTGCTGGTAGACCCCAAGAACCCTAACATTGTCTTTGTCGCGGCTCTCGGCCACGTCTATGGCGCGAACCCGGAGCGCGGCGTCTACCGCAGCCGCGATGGCGGCGCGACGTGGGAGAAGGTGCTGTTCAAGAATGAGAACGTCGGCGCAATTGACCTCGCCTTCGACCCGCAGGACTCGCGTGTGGTCTACGCCACATTGTGGAACACGCGCCGTCCGCCGTGGAGCATCTATCCGCCGTCTTATGGTCCGGGCAGCGGCGTCTTCAAATCTACGGATGGCGGCACGACCTGGCAGCCGCTCGTGAATGGCTTGCCGACCGAGCGCGTCGGGCGCATCGGGCTGGCCGCGACGCCGACGAATCGCAACCGCATCTATGCCATCGTTGATGCCAAAGCCGGTGGCCTCTACCGCTCAGACGATGGAGGCGCGAACTGGACGCTGATCTCTGAAGACAAGCGCATCTATGGGCGCGGCTGGTATTTCTGCAAAATCGTGGCCGACCCGAAGAACCCGGACATCGTTTACGTCTCGAACACCTCGGTCTATCGCTCGACGGATGCGGGCAAAAGCTGGACGGCGATCAAAGGCGCGCCGGGCGGCGACGATTATCATCAGCTATGGATCTACCCGGACGATCCGAGCCGCATGATTCTGGCGAGCGATCAGGGCGCTGTCGTCAGCGAAGACGGCGCGGCGACCTGGAGCAGTTGGTACAACCAGCCGACGGCGCAGCTTTATCACGTCGCTGCGGACAATCGCTTTCCTTATTGGGTGACGGGCGCGCAGCAAGACAGCGGCGCGGTCGGCGTGCGGACGCGCAGTCCATACTCGGAAATATCGACGCGCGATTGGAGCCCTGTGTGTGCCGGCGGCGAATCTGATTACACGGCGCCCGATCCGCTGCATCCCGAGATTCTTTTCGGCGGCAGGGTGTCGCGCTGCAATGTCATCACCGGCGAGACCCGAAACGTTTCTCCCGAGCGCGGCATGACGGTGCCGGCGCGGCACACATGGACGGTGCCGCTGGTCTTTTCGCAGGCTGACCCGCAATCGCTTTACTTCAGCAACCAGTTTCTCTTCAAGACCACCAGCGGCGGCGAGAGCTGGACACAGATCAGCCCCGACCTGACGCGCGAAGACGCGGGCGTTCCGGCCAACCTCGACGAAGCCACGGCTGCCGATGCGCCCGAAGGCAAACGGCGCGGCGTCATCTATACCATCGCGCCTTCGCCGCTGCGCGCGCCGACCATCTGGGTCGGCACAGACGATGGTCTCATCCATCTGACCAACGATGACGGCAAGAACTGGCAGAACGTCACGCCGCCGGCGCTTACGCCCTGGAGCAAGGTGGTCATGATGGAAGCGTCGCACTTTGATGTGAACGAAGCCTATGCGGCGGTGGATCGCCATCGACTCGACGATAATGAGCCTTACATCTACCGCACACGCGACGGCGGCAAGAGCTGGCAGAAGATCACCAGCGGCTTGCCCGCAGGCGTCTACATGCAGACTGTCAAGGAAGACCCCGAGCGGCGCGGCTTGCTCTTTGCGGGAACCGAGCTTGGCGTCTTCGTGTCGTTTAACGATGGCGAGCAGTGGCAGCCGCTACAGCTCAACCTGCCGGCGGTATCGATGCGCGATCTGGTGATTCACGGCGATGATTTGATCGTCGCCACTCATGGGCGCGGCTTCTGGGTGCTGGACGACATCACGCCGCTTCGACAGATCACCGATGAGGTGTTGAAGGCCGACGCTTACCTGTTCCGCCCTGCCGACGCGGTAAAGGTTCCGCCGCCGAGCGAGAACGGCACGCCGCAACCTCGCGACGAGCCGCTGGCTGAAAATCCGCCCTATGGCGCCATCATCGATTACCATCTGAAGTCTGCCGCAACGGGACCGGTGACGCTGGAGATTGTTGACCCCGCAGGAGCGACGATTCGCCGCTATTCAAGCGCCGACCACGCGACACCGGTCAATCCCGACACGCTCGATATTCCGGCTTTCTGGCGGCCCACGCCTGAGCCACTGCCGGCGACCGCAGGCATGCACCGCTGGGTCTGGGACCTGCGCCCGACGCCGACTAGTGAGCCGGCAAGAGGTGGCGGCGGCGGCGGCGGCTTTGCTGGCCGCGCCGCGGGCGTGCTTCCCGGCACTTATACCGTCAAGCTGACGGTCGGTGGCAAGAGCTACACGCAGCCGCTTAGAGTCCTGATCGACCCGCGACTGAAATGACCGAGGCAACATGAAACGAGGGCTTGCGGCGGGCACCGGGTTAGTCCTGCTTTACTGGACGCCTTAGAGCCGATTCAATCGGGTGTAGCGCAAGGCGGTTAGCTTGTGCGAGTCCGTGCGCAAGCTAACCGCCTTGCGCTACTTGGCAAACGCAATCGAAAACGGCTCTAAGCGAACCCCCTCTAGCATTCAATCGTCATGTTGACAGTAGCCATAGTTACGCCCACAATGAGGGGGATTGTACAGGCTCGTCTTGGGTTCAATGACCGTCCGGGTGTCTAACGCAGTCCCTCACAAGGAGACTTGTATGCGCAGATTATCTAGCGCCATCGCCCTGATCGCTCTGATCGCTATCACTTCCGGCTGCTATCACTACCATCTGAGAGCCAGCGGCAACCGCGCCAACTCTTCCTATTTCAGAAAGACGCTCGACCCGTCGAGCGAAGGCCGCCGCCGCAACTATGTCGTGCCGCCGCAGAGTGGGACGCCGAGCAATAGCGGCCTGCCTTTTGCCGGCGACTGTAAAGAGAACGGCCTCTACGAAGTCGGCATCACCTCTCCCTGGAAGTATGCCGCGGGCCGCGTCTTTAGCTTTGGCCTCTGGTCACGCGTCAAGGTCGAATGGTTATGCGCCAAAGAGCCGCCGGTCATCGGCCCCACAGGGTTAGGCCCACAACCACCCATTGCCTCGCCTCCAAAGATTGCCAAGCAGCCGAAGCCAATACCAGACGGTTTCACCAAGCGAACCGTACATGCGTTGCTCTGGGGTGCGCTGCAACAGAACCTCTTGCCGCCGTCCTCTGCGACCACGAAAACGCCGGCCAACTGTCAAAGTCTGCGGCAGGTCAAGCTGCCGATGAACTACGGCTATGCGTTGATTACGGTCTTGAGCGCCGGCATCTGGTCGCCGATGCAGGTGGCATGGAAATGCAACGAAGAACCGACGGGTGTCCCGAATAGTCAGGCGCCACCCTTGCCCCCGGCGGCGCGCCGCTTATCTCTTCAACTATCTCCTCAACTATTTCCTCAATTGGGCAAGGGGTCGGCCATTCTCTCCGCGAAGGAGGAGAAGCATGTCTACCGATAATCGCCGCCGCGCACGACTTGCCGACGGGCCGCCCAGTCCGTGGATCAACAAGCATCGCAACGTCGAGCAGGCTTTCCAACGGCTTTACAGCATCGCCAACCCGCCGAGCCCGGTCACAAACTTCTTCGGCGATTTGCAGCTCACCGTCGCGGCGCTGCAAGGATTGATCGGCGACGCCCTCCGCGATCAGACAACGTTGCGGGCAATCGGCGGCGGCTGGTCGCTATCGGATGCGGCGGTGACCGACGGGCGGATGATCGATACGCTCGCCTTAAACTGGGCTTTCCCGGCTGACGCCACCAGCGTCGCTCCCGGCTACGCCGGCGACCCGGCGTTGTTGATGTATTTGCAATGCGGCGTCAGCGTCCGCGAGGCCAACGACATACTCTCTAATCGTCCGACCCGGCTCGCGCTCAAGACTTCGGGCGCAAGCAACGGGCAGACGATTGTCGGAGCCTTCGCCACCGGCACGCACGGCTCACGGTTTCGCTTCGGGTCAATGCAAGATTACGTCGTCGGTCTGCACCTGATCACCGCGCCGGATCGCGTCATCTGGCTTGAGCGCGCCTCGTACCCTGTACTGTCTGACGGCCTTGTCGCCCGGCTCGGCGCTGAACTGATTCGTGATGACGCTCTTTTCAACGCGGCGCTGGTCAGCTTCGGCAGCTTCGGGATTATTCATGGGGTGGTGATCGAAGCCACGCCGCTTTACCTGTTAGAGGTTACGCGCTGGCGGCGGCCCATTGATGAAACCTTGAGGCGGGCGATGCGGACGCTCGATTTCACAGCGCTTGACCTACCCGACAAGGGCAAAGAGCCTTTCCATTTTGAAGTCGTCGTCAACCCGCATGACGTGAAGGGCGGCGCTTATGTCACGGCGATGTATGATCGCCCATATCGCAGCAACTACACGCCGGCGACCGTTTCGGCCAACGGCCTCGGCCCCGGCGATGACGTGTTGGCGCTGCTCGGCAAGTTCGGCGATATGCTACATGGCGTGGCCGGCCCGGCGGTCAATCTGGTCATCCCGGCGCAGTACCCGTTGATTAAGAAAGTGCTGGGCACACCCGGTGAGGTCTTCGATTCAAATACCAATTTTCAGAAGGTGATGAGCGCCGAGATCGGCGTTGCGATGGAAGACGCGGCGCGGGCGCTCGACGTGCTGCTGACGACGCCAGAGGTGAAGGACTACGCCGGCGTCCTCGCCTTCCGCTGGGTCAAGGGATCGAAGGCGCTGCTGGCGTTTACCAAATTTGCGACCACCTGCACGATTGAGCTTCCCGGCTCTTATGCGGATCGCACGATGGCTTACTATAACGCCGTCTGGAAGGCGCTCGAAGACGCGGGCATTCCCTACACGCTGCATTGGGGACAGATTAATAATTTCACGCCGGAGCGGGTGCGGAAGATGTACGGCGCCGCCGTTGATGATTGGCTGAAGAGTAGAAATCAGTTATTGAAGCCGCAGGCCCGAGCGGTTTTCAGCAGCCCGTTCCTGCGGCGATGCGGCCTCGGTTAAGCTCAGAACGTGACGCTATCGAGATAGTGCAAACTTTCGGGAATCGTTTGCCACACGGTCGGGGCTTCGTCCTCGACGATATACCAGCGGACGCCTTCTTTACGCGCCGCTTTCAAGACATCCGGCCAGTTGATCTTGCCTTTGCCGAGCGGCCTGCCGTCTTCGTCTTTAAAGTTGCCTGAGTTGTTGCCGGCGATGTCGCCGCGAACATCCTTCAAGTGCAAAGAGGTGAAGCGACCGGGGTACTTTCGCATGAGCTGCGCCGGGTCCTGCCCCGGAAACGCGACGTGCGCCGTGTCCAGTTGCATGCTGACATAGCGCGGGTCTGTCTTCGTCATCAGCAGATCGAACAAGGTCCCCTGGCCGCCCTGGTCGGGGACGAATTCATAGCCGTGCAGGTGATAGAAAAACTTCAGGCCGTTTGCCGCCAGTTTGCTGCCCGCCTGGTTGAAGACGTTGATTGCGTCCAGACAGTCTTGCCGCGTGAACGGCGATTTGATCCACGGCACGCCGACATAGCCGACGCCTAGAACTTTGGCATCGGCGATGATCGCCTCCAGATGATCGCGCACCGCGTCATAGCCGACGTGCATGCTGACGGCTTTGAGTCCCGCTTTATCAAGTTCGGCGCGGAACTGTTTCGCGGTCATGCCGTAATAGCCCGCAAGCTCGACGTTCGTAAAACCAAGCTCACGCACGCGCTTCAACGTGCCCGGCACGTCTTTCTTGAAATCGTTGCGAAAGCTCCAGAGCTGTACCGCGAGCGCGCCTTTAAATGACTTGGCGGCGGGCTCGGTCGCTTGAGCCGGTGGCTGGTTGAGCAGCAGGCCAGCCAGAAAGATGAGCGTCAGAACTTGTATTCTCTTCACAGTGATTCCTCGCATATAAACTTGAACGGCGCGGCCAAACTCATTGCACTTCGCCGATGAAGCTGCGGTAGCGCGATTCCAGGTTGTCGGCGTTGGTCTTGCCCGACAGGATCAGGAGGCGATAGCGAAAGGTCGCCGACTGTCGCGCCTCCAGCGCGAAGTTCAACTTCTCTTTGCCGTTGCTGAAAACTTCCTGGCCGAGCGGGTTGGCGGCAAACAATCCGTAGCCGCGCGCGTGCCAGTAGGTCGGGTAGCCGGGATTGCGCGGATGATCGAGTATCGCAAGCGTCACGTCTTCTTCACCGATCTGTCCCGCAAGCATCGTCCACTTGCCGCGTGTTCCCCAGACGGCATCGCCCGTCTTGCCTTCGCTGCTCTGATAACGGCCCGTGACGCCTGTGTTATCCATCTTCGTCACAGGTGTCGCCTTACCGTTGGCGTCAGTGTAAATCTCCGGCTGATTCGACGGCTGCTCTAATTGACGGGCGACGCGAATGCCCAGCACGCCTTCTTTGTTATCGTGAAAGACGACGCGCTCCGAGAGCGCCGTCAACCGCGTGATGCGATCAACGGCGCGCAGGTTCGGCCCGGCGTGAAAGACAAACTTCGTCTCTTCGCGCAGTAAGGCGCGGCCATCGGGCGTCAGCCATTCGGTCTCGACTTCAAGCTCGCCGCGATCTTTGCCGCTCGCGACGCGCTTGATGCGCATATGGCGGATGGTGCCATACTTTTGGCGCTCGGCGGGCTTGATGGCTTCCGAGTTATTCCAGAAATCGAGCCCGTTAACATCGCCATAGTTGAACCACACGCCGACCTGATGCGGGTGGTCAACGCGCTCGCCTGTGCGCGGCTCAAGCGGGTAGCCGCGCGTGACCACGGTGCCTTGCGCCGTCCGTAGCGGAAACAACACAGGCTTCTTGATCGTCTCCGGCCAGATGTAAGCGGTGAACGGCTTGCCGTCTACGAACACGTCAACGCGCCGCGCCGCTTCGTTTGGGACTACCTGCACAGCCGCTTGAACCGGCGGCGTCCGCGTGCTTGCGCTTACACATCCCATCGCCAGCATCACGAGCAAGCCGAGCGCGCGCCCACAGGCCACGTGCCATCTGAGCATCACTTTGATCTCTCCTTCTCTAGCCCGTCACAATCTCTTGCTTCGCTTCATCGAAGGTCACCCGCTTGCCGGTCTGCAAGGCCGCAATCGTCATGCAGAGCGCCACCGAGTGATTGTAAGCCGCATGAATATCCGCATTCGGCTGCTTGCGCGAGCGAATGCACTCCATCCAGTTGCGCATATGCATGAGGGTCGCCGTATCGACGCCGGTGTTGGCGCCGGTCTCGGCCTTCTCGGTGCTATCCACAAGCGACATCTTCGGCAGTTGATATGCCTCTTTGCCCATCGCCCTGGCATAGCCTTCTTCAAGACCGCCTTCGGGGCCGATCTTATTCGTATCGAGATTCAGGCTGCCGCCGTTCGAATAGTAAATCTCTTTGGTGCCGCCGGCGCTGTTGGTTTGCCGCGACGAGTAGGTGACCTGAAAGCCTTTGCCGCCACGGGCCGCATCGCCGTAATCAAAGACCGCCGTCATTGTGTCGAAGTTCTTGCGCCCATCGCGCCACAGGTAGATGCCGCCGTTCGCCACCACGCTGGTCGGGTGATTGTAGCCGGTGAACCAGTGCACCGTGTCAATCTGGTGAACCATCCACTGATCGGGTATCCCTGATGAGTATGGCCAGAACAAGCGGAACTCAAGATACTTGCGCGCATCGAACGCCTCGGACGGACGGTTGATGAGGAAGCGCTTCCAGTCGGTGTCCTGCTCTTTGAGCATCGGCACCAGCTGCGGTCTGCGCCAGCGCCCAGGCTGGTTGACATTCCAGGTCATCTCGGCCATGACGATGTCGCCGAACTTGCCGGAGCGGATGAAGTCGTTGGCGCGCATGTAGCTCGGCGTCGAGCGACGCTGAGTGCCGACCTGGACAATCTGTTTCGAGCCGGTGACCAGCTTCAAGGCGTTGCGCGCGTCGGTCATGGTGTTAGCGAATGGTTTTTCGACGTAAACATCTTTGCCGGCGCGCACCCCTTCCATGCAATGCACGGCGTGTTGAAAGTCGGCGGTGGCGATGATGACGGCATCGATGTTTTTCATCGCGTAAAGCTCTTCGGTGTTGCGCGCTTTGGCCAGTTGCTCGCCGCTCATCGGCACTTTGAACTTGTCGGCGCGTTGGGAGACGAAGGCGGCGCCGTCTTCGCGGCGCTTGTTCCAGAGATCGCAGACGGCGACCGGCTCGAAATTCAGCTCGCCGGCGAGGCTGAGAAAAGCCGGAATCAGCGCATCGCGGGCGCGGTCGCCTGGCCCGACAAAGGCGACGCGGATACGGTCGTTGGCGCCGAGAATGCGGGCATAACTTGAGGCGCGCGAGCCGATGGCGAGGCCGGCGGCGCCCGCCACCGAGGTCTTGATGAACGTCCTTCGTGAGTGGTCATTGGTTGCCATAGTCTTCCTCCATTCCATGCCGCGTCGCGGCGGTTGAATTCAGCCAGGCGTTTCAACGCCTGGAATCTTCGAGAAGATGTTGCCCATGATGATGCCGATCACCATGCCGATCAGCGCGCCGGCGGCCATGTAGATTAATAAGGCCTCGCCCTGCTTGATGTTCTTTAATAGCTCGTGGCCGGGTTGTTGCGCAAGCAGACCGAGGCACCAGCCGGCGAAAGAGCCGATGACCAGCCCGACGAATCCGAAGCCGACGAGCCCGCCGACCGACAACCGCTTTGGCGCGGCCAGCTCGGCTTCGTCCATCTGTCGCACACGTGGCACCAGCAGATGCATGAGGGCCAGCGCCACCAGATAAGCCGGGCCGACCGCAAAGAAGATCAGCATATAGTTGCCGCCCGTGCGGTCAAGAATATAGCCGGTCGCTACGGCCATCGTCACGCCGCCCATCGCGCCGGCCATGCCGCCGATGCCGACAACCGAGCCGACGGCGTGGCGCGGAAAGGTGTCCGAGGCCGTCGTGTAGATGTTGGCTGACCACCCTTGATGCGCGGCGGCAGCCAGCCCGAACAGTCCGACCGCCAGCCACAGGTTGTTGACGCTGGGCATCAGCATGATCGGCAAAACGGCCACGGCGCAGATCAGCATCGCCGTCTTGCGCGCACGATTGATCGTCCAGCCGCGCTTGATCAATGCCGACGATAGCCAGCCGCCGCCGATGCTGCCGATGTCGGCGATTAAATAGATGGCGATCAGCGGCAGCCCGACCGTTGAGAGATCAAGCCCATGCTTTTGCCTGAGAAAATTCGGTATCCAGAAGAGGTAGAACCACCAGACCGGATCGGTCAGGTACTTGCCGATGGCGAATGCGGCCATCTGCCGATGCGGAATCAGTTGCGCCCATGAGAGCCGTGCGGCGGGCGGCTCTGGCGGGTCGCTGCGAATGTAAGCTAATTCGCTCTGTGATAACCGTGGGTGCGCTTCCGGCTTGCGATAGTTTGGCAGCCAGAACAGCAGCCAGAGGAAGCCGAGCGCGCCGGTCAGGACAAAAGCCCACTGCCAGCCCCAGTGAATGGCGATCCACGGCACAGTGAGCGGCGCGATGACCGCGCCGACGTTGGTGCCGGCGTTAAAGATGCCGGTCGTCAAGGCGCGCTCTTTCTTCGGGAACCATTCGGCAACGGTTTTGATGGCCGCCGGAAAGTTTGCTGCTTCGCCCAGGCCGAGCGCCGCGCGGGCAATGCCGAACCCAAAGGCCGAGCGCGCCAGCGATGTTGCCATGCCGGCCAGGCTCCAGACTATGATGGCTAAAGCGTAGCCCACCTTGCTGCCGAACTTATCGATCAATCGCCCAGAGACCAGCAGGCCGAGCGCATACGCCCCATTAAAGGCGGCGACGATGTTGCCGTAATCGATCTCGCTCCAGCCGATAGCCGCTTGCAGGTCTTTGGCGAGGATGCCGATCACCTGACGGTCAACGTAATTGATCGTCGTCGCAAAAAACAGCAGCGCGCAGATCATCCAGCGATACTGCCCGGTGCGCGGAGCGACCTCTGCGGCGACGGTTGACGGGATCGAGGCAACCACCGTCGGTTCATCGCCGGGTCTTGGAGATGACGACATGAAAATGTCTCCTGTTCGTTGGGTCATCGGCAGCGTTACAACTGATGGCCGACGAGCATCTATCCCCTGATGCGCTTGCCGGTACATTCTACCGGCAGACGCGGTCAGTTCCAATGCCGCGCCGCGTTGTTCAGTTCCGATGGCCCGCGCGCCTTGCATTTCTCGCCCAGGACAAGTATCAAGCCATGCTGATGTGACCGGGGCTAGAGATTGACCCATATGGTTGAACGACCACGCGCTTCGCAAATTCAAGTCGCGGCGACCTCGTTTCTGGCGCTCTTTTCCGTCGTCGGCATCGCGCTCTATGGGCTGCCGCTCTACTACGATTATTGGGAGAAGGAATTCGGCTGGTCGCGCGCCTTTATCACATCGGGCAACGCGCTCAGCAAAGTCGTGATCGCAGTCTGCTTCGGTTTCTTCGCCGGCTGGGTGATTGACCGTTTCGGGCCGCGCCGCTTGATGATCGTCGGCGTCTTGATCGCCGGTGGCGCGCTCATTGGCTTGAGCGCGGTCTCTGTGTCGGCGCTGTGGCTTTTTTATGTGGCTTACCTCTTCAACGCTGCGGGCTATGTCAGCGCCGGGCCGCCGCCCAATCAAGTGCTGCTGGCGCGCTGGTTCGACAAAGGGCGCGGCAAGGCGATGGGCTTCGCCTATTTGGGCATCGGCGTCGGCGGTGCGGTAGTGCCGCAGTTGTCGCGCTGGTTGAGCGAAAGCTATGGCTGGCGTGTTTCGCTGCGCCTGCTGGGCGCGCTGATGATCGTGCTGACCTTGCCGATGGTCTGGTTGATTAAAGAAGCGCCGCCGACAACCCCAGCGCAGCAGCGCGAGCCGCTTGCACCGATGCGCGAGATTTTTCGCCGCCCGGCATTTTACCTGCTCGCCTTCGCTAGTCTTTGCTCGATTGGCGCGGTCGGCGGCACCAATCAACATCTCAAGCTCTATCTCACGCGCGACCTGAATTATTCGCAGAGCGATGCGGCGACCTTCATCTCGCTGGTGCTGACCTTCAGCCTCGCCGGGCGCTTGTTGATGGGGTGGCTGGCCGATCATCTGCCAAAGAAGGCCGTGATGTTGTTGATCTATTTTTTAGTCGTGTGTGCCATCCCGCTGCTCTTCTTTGCCGCATCGCCCGCGGCCTTGTATGTCTTCGCGGCGGTCTTCGGCTTAGGCTTAGGCGGCGAGTATTTAATCATCCCGTTGATCGCGGCTGAATTGTTCAGCGTCAAAGTTCTGGGGCGACTGATGGGCGTTCTGGTGACCACCGATGGCGTTGCCGAAGCGCTCGTACCTTTTCTGATCGGCCATATGCACGACCGCACGGGGAACTATCACGCAGGGTTCGTCACCTTGATCGTTATTGCGTTGCTCGGCGCGCTGGCGGTCGTCTGGCTACCGCAAAAACGCCATGCGGCGATCTCTCAAGCGGGAGTCGCAGGATGAGCAAACATCACTTCTTGCACATCGGCAGCGTCCGCGATGTCAACGGCTTCCGACTTCACTTGCAGGAGCGCGGCATCCATATTCCTTGCGACGAGTCGTTGCTTGCGGCGGGCGAATCGCCGCTGGCGCAACCGCTCGCCATCGATGACGTGAAGATCGGCAACCGCTTCGCCATTCACCCGATGGAAGGATGGGACGGCACGGCGGACGGCAGGCCGAGCGAACTGACGACGCGCCGCTGGCAGCATTTCGGGCGCAGCGGCGCGAAGCTCATCTGGGGCGGCGAAGCGGTTGCCGTCCGCCACGATGGCCGCGCCAATCCGAATCAACTGCTCATCGGCAAAGCGACGCGCGATGACCTGGCGCGCCTGCGCGAAGCGCTGGTCACAGCGCACCATCAGGCGACCGGCTCGACCGATGGCTTGCTGGTCGGCTTGCAACTGACGCATTCGGGGCGCTACAGTCGGCCCAACCGTAAAGAGCGAGCCGAGCCGCGCATTCTCTATCATCACCCGCTGCTCGACCAGCGGCTTGGCCTTGATGCAGATTACCCGCTGCTCACCGACAGTGAGGTGCGCGAGATCATCGAAGCCTTTCACACGGCGGCGCGCATGGCTTACGAGATCGGCTTTGACTTCGTAGATATCAAGCACTGCCACGGCTATCTTGGGCATGAGTTCTTGAGCGCCCACAGCCGCGATGGCGACTATGGCGGCAGCTTTGAAAACCGTACGCGCTTCTTGCGCGAAGTCGTCGAAGGCATTCGCGGTGTCGCGCCGGATTTGCGCATCGGCGTGCGACTCTCGGCCTTTGATTCAATCCCGTTTCGCCCGCAAACCTCCGGCTCAAAGTTGAAACCTCCCGGCGCGGGCATGCCGGAATCATTTGCCGCGTTGCTGCCTTATCGCTGGGGGTTTGGAGTCAATGTTACAAATCCGGTTGAGCCTGACCTGAGCGAAGTCGTTGAGTTCCTGACGCTCCTCGACGATCTCGGAATCCGTCTGGTCAATCTCACAGCCGGATCGCCTTATTACAACCCGCACCTCCAGCGCCCGGCGCTCTTTCCGCCGTTGGATGGCTACCAGCCGCCGGAAGACCCGCTCATCGGCGTCGCCCGGCAGATGGCAGTAACACGCGAATTGAAACAGCGATTCCCGCGCCTGCTGATCGTCGGGACGGCTTATTCTTACTTGCAAGATTTCCTGCCCAACGTGGCGCAGGCAGTGGTGCGCGAAGGCTGGGCCGATTCAATAGGGCTTGGGCGCATAGTGCTGGCTTATCCCGAATTACCGCTGGACGTGTTGCAGGGTCGGGCGCTCGACCGCAAGCGACTGTGCCGCACCTTCAGCGACTGCACGACTGCGCCGCGCAATGGGCTGCCTTCGGGCTGCTACCCGCTGGATGATTTTTATAAGCAGACCGAGGCCGCCGCGCAGCTCAAGCAGATTAAGCAGCGCCGGCGCGGCGGTGCGGCGGAGGGATAGAGCTTGAACGATCACCGGCCAGTTGCTTTTATTACCGGGGCGAGTCGCGGCATCGGGCGCGGCATCGCCATCGCGCTTGCCGGCTGCGGCTACGACATCGCCGGCGGCTCACGCGTCGTTGATCCGCAAGCTACGGCAAGCGCCATCTTTGAAGTCAGGCAACAGGTCGAATCAATCGGCGCGCGGTTCTTGCCGGTAGCGGGCGATGTCGCCAATCTCGAAATTCATGAAGGAATGTTGAGCGCGGTGCTCGATCACTTTGGTCGCATCGATCTGCTGGTCAACAATGCTGGTGTCGCGCCCGAACAGCGACTCGACGTGCTAGAGACAACGCCGGCGAGTTTTGATCGCGTGCTGTCTACCAACCTGCGCGGGCCGTTCTTTCTGACGCAGCGTGTCGCCGCGCAAATGATCGCTCAGGCCAAGGCCGCGCCCGCCGTCAAACCGAAGATCGTTTTCATCACGTCTGTGTCGGCTTATATGTCGTCGCCTTCGCGCGCCGAGTACTGCCTGTCCAAGTCGGCGTTGAGCATGGCGGCGGCGATATTTGCCGACCGGCTCGCGGAGTACGGCATTAACGTATATGAAGTGCGCCCCGGCATCATCAAGACCGACATGACCGCGCCGGTCGAAAGCAAGTATGACCGCTTGATCGAAGAGGGGCTGATCCCGCAACAGCGTTGGGGATTGCCGGAAGACGTTGGCCGCGCCATCACGGCGCTTGTGACCGGCGGCTTTGAGTATTCGACCGGAACGATCATTGAGGTGAGCGGCGGCATGAATATCCGCAGGCTTTGACCTTAAAATAATGGGAGCCAGCCGCAAAGCCACAAAGTCACTAAGGTTCACGAAAAGCTTTGTGTTTTCTTTGTGCCTTTGCGTCTTTGTGGCATGTCCCTGTTTTCAATTTAGACAATGAAGATTCCCGACCAGATTGACGAAGCGCAATTGCTGGCGCGCATCGAGCGGGCCTTTGATTTCGGCGTTGGCCAGTTGGCAAGGATACTGCCAAAGTGGCCGGCGAATCAGCCGGCGCCCATCTACACCGTAAACGGCGTATGGACGCGCCCGGCTTACATCTGGACCGACTGGTGTCCGGGCTTTTATGCGGGCATGATGTGGCTGGCTTTTGAAGCGACTGGCGATCAAGTGTGGCGGCAGGCTGCCGAACGCTACACGCGGGCGCTTGAGCCGCGCAAGTTCGACCGCGACGTTCACGACCTCGGCTTTATTTTCATGTCTACGGCTGACCGCTGGCTGGCGCTGCTCGGCGATGATGATCCTACGGCGCGTTGGCTCAAAGATGTTCTGATCACCGCCGCCACCGTCCAATCATTCCGCTGGAAAGAGAGCGGCGAGGATCACTACATCTATTCGTTTCATGGGCCGCAGTCGCTGTTCATAGACATCATGATGAACATCCGGCTGCTGTTTCGCGCGCACCAGTTGGGCGGCGCAGAAGCGCTCTACGACAAGGCCGTGACGCATGCGAAGACAACGGAAAAGTATCTCGTTCGCAAGCGCGGTGACCACTTGATGGATCGCGAAGGCGCGGTCATTCACGAAGCGATATTCAACCCGGTGCGCGGCGAGTTTCGCAACCTCTCGACGCAGCAGGGCTACTCGCCGTTCACCTGCTGGGCGCGCGGGCTGGCCTGGGCGACATATGGGTTTACGGATACTTTTCTATTCACCGGCGACCGGTTCTTTCTCGACACCGCCGAGCGCTGCGCCGGTTATTACCTTGAGAACACGCCCGACGGTGGCGTGCCTTTCTGGGATTATGGCGCGCCCGATATTCCCGATGAGCCGCTCGATAGCTCGGCGGCGGCGATTATGGCCGGGGCTTTCTTGAAGCTGAAAGAGATTGAAGCGACGCAACGTGGCGCGCATGTCTACCGACGGGCGGCGCTCACGATTTTGGATACGCTGACCGGCGATGAATTCCTCGGCGCGCACGATCCGGCTTATGAAGGCATCCTGCGTCATGGCGTCTATCACCGCTCGATGAACTGGGGCGTGGACGAATCGGTGATGTGGGGGGACTACTTTTTTATGGAAGCGCTGCACACAGTTAGGAGAGGATAAAAAAGATGAGGCGACGTGATTTCCTGGCTCAGAGTTCCGCGGTGACGGCGATGATGACGACACACCGCCTTGCGCCGGAGGTGTTCATGGAAGACGCAGAGCAGAGCGGCGCCGCTCAGTCTCAGTACCGCGGCCCGCTCGCTGATGCGGATTTGCAGGGCCGACAACTGGACAGCTTGCAGTTTTGCCTGTCTTCATACGAGCGCGTCACGCCTTCGATGAGCTTCGCCGCAAAGGATGAGCCGACAGCGCGGCGCTGGCAAAAGCAGACGCGCAAGAAGCTCGTGGAATTGCTCGGCGGCTTTCCCAACGAGCGCGCGGCGCTACGACCGAGCATTCTGGAAAAGAAAGAATTCACCGGCTACACACGCGAGAAGATCATCTTTCAGAGCCGCGATAATCTGGCCGTCTTCGGCTACCTGTTGCTGCCCAAAGATCGCCCGAAGCCGTTGCCCGCGGTCATCTGTTTGCCGGGGCACGGGCGCGGCTGCGACGACATCGTCGGCATTGCAGAAGATGGCCGCGAGCGCGAAACCAAGAGCGGCTATCAGCATGACTTTGCCTTGCAGGCGGTCGAGCATGGCTATGCCGCCTTCGCCATCGAGCAACTCGCTTTCGGCTGCCGGCGAGATGAAGCAGCGCGGCGGCATGGCGCGGGACAATCTTCATGCCAGCCTGCTGCCGGCGCGGCGTTGTTGCTGGGGCAGACGATGGTTGGCTGGCGAGTCTGGGATGTGATGCGGGCGATAGATTACCTGGGCACGCGCCCCGAAGTGGATGCTTCACGAATCGCGACGATGGGCATATCGGGCGGCGGCACGATCTCGCTCTTTTCGGCGGCTCTTGATCAGCGCATCAAGGTCGCCATGGTCAGCGGTTATTTCAACACCTTCCGCGACAGCATCGTCAGTCTGTCGCACTGCATAGACAATTACGTGCCCGGACTGCTGAACTATATCGAGATGTATGATCTGGCGGGATTGGTCGCGCCGCGCGGGTTGTTTGTCGAATCAGGCACGCGCGACCCGATCTTTCCCATCGCCGCCAGCCGTGCGGCTTTCAAAAAGGCGCAGGCCATCTACGCGGTATTTGGCGCGCCGGAAATGACCGGGCAAGAGGTCTTTGAAGGCGAACACCTGTTTTATGGCAAAGGGGCGTTTGAATTCCTGAAGCGGCAGCTCTGATCTGTCGGGCGTTTTGCGTCGCAGGCAGTTTATGTGGACTGGCGCGCTTCTCTCACGGCTTCGATAAATTGTCGCGCCCGTTCGGTGATCAAGCCGGCGTGTCCTTCGCGCAGCGCCTTGACGTCCACGAGGTCAGAGCCGACGCCCAGAGCGCTCGCTCCGGCTTTGATGAAGTCAGCGGCAGTCTTGAGCGATACGCCGCCGGTCGGCACGACTTCGACGTGCGGCAGCGGCGCTTTCAGCGACTTGATGTAACGGGCGCCGCCGAGGCTGTCGCAGGGAAAGACTTTGACCATATCCGCCCCCGCCGTCCACGCCAGTAAGACTTCGGTCGGCGTCAGCGCGCCCGGTATAATCGCGACGCTATAGCGACGGCACATGGCGATGGTTTCTGTGTTGAGCGCCGGGCTGACGATGAACTGCGCGCCCGCCAGCATGCAAGCGCGGGCGGTCTCGGCATCAAGCACGGTGCCTGCCCCAACCAGCACGTCAGCGCCGTAGCGCGCCGCGACTTCTTCGATGACGCGAACCGCGCCGGGAACGGTCATGGTGATCTCAAGCACCGACAGGCCGCCGGCTTTGATCGCGTCAATGGCGCGCATCGCCTCGTCCGCCGATGCGGCGCGCACCACTGGTATCACCCCCGCCGCTTTGATCCATTGAATAACGTCCGTCTTGTTCATCGCCTTTCCAAACGCCGCACGGCTATCGAGCGACGCGCGCCGTGCCGCCTTTCATCACGCGCTCGACTTCGGCAAGCGTCGCCATCGTCGTATCGCCCGGCGTCGTCATTGCCAGCGCCCCGTGCGCCGCGCCGCATTCGACCGCCCATTGCGGGCCGCGCTCGGTCAGCAAGCCGTAAATCAATCCCGAAGCGAACGAGTCGCCGCCGCCGACACGGTCAAAGATTTCGAGGTTTTCGCGCAGCGGCGCTTGATAGAATTCGCCGTCCGCATCGCAGACCGCGCCCCAGTCATTGACGGTTGCCGTTCGGGCATGGCGCAAGGTCGTCGCCACGACTTTGAAGTTCGGATAAGCTTCGCGCGCCCGCTCAATCATCCTGCGGAAGCTCGTCACGTCGAGATTTGAATGCTGCTCGTCCAATCCTTCAACCTCGAAGCCGAGCGCCGCCGTGAACTCTTCCTCGTTGCCGATCATCACATCAACCAGTGGCGCGAGCTGGCGGTTGACCGCTTGCGCGCGAGCTTTGCCGCCGATCGATTTCCAGAGCGATTCACGATAGTTCAGGTCATAAGAGATCACCGTGCCGTGACGGCGAGCCGCTTCCATCGCCTCGCGCGCCACCAGCGGCGTAGTCTCTGACAGGGCGCAGAAGATGCCGCCGGTGTGGAACCAGCGCGCCCCTTCACGCCCGAAGATTGCATCCCAATCTATATCGCCCGGCTTGAGCTGCGAAACCGCCGTGTGGCCGCGGTCAGAGCATCCCAACGCCGCGCGCAATCCGAAGCCGTGCTCGGTGAAGTTCAAGCCATTGCGCACCTCGCGCCCGACGCCGTCATATTTCACCCAGCGAACGTGCGATTGATCGACGCCGCCCTGATAGATTAGGTCTTCGACCAATCGCCCAATGGGATTATCGGCAAGCGCCGTGACGATGGCCGTCGTCAGACCGAAGCAGCGTTTCAGGCCGCGGGCGACGTTGTATTCGCCGCCGCCTTCCCACACCTGAAAGGCGCGCGTCGTGTGGATGCGCCCTGCGCCGGGATCGAGCCGCAGCATGACTTCGCCCAGGCTCACTAGGTCCCAACGACACGCGGACGACGGTTTCAGGTTTAACATGGTCATTCCTTGAACGGTGAGCCTCTGGCGAGCCTCTATTGATTGACGCCGCTGGCAAGAATACCGCCGTCTATGACGAGGACACAGCCTGCGACAAAACTGGCGGCGTCCGAGGCGAGAAAGATCGCCGCCCCGGCAAGCTCTTCGACGCGGCCAAACCGTTTCATCGGCGTGCGCCACAAGAATTCGCGCCCGCGCTCGGTCTCGTCGAGCAGCTTTTCGTTGAGCGGCGTGCGAAAGACGCCCGGCGCAATGGCATTCACTGTCACGCCGTGCGCTGCCCATTCGAGAGCGAGCGATTTCGTCAGCGACGCGACCGCCGCTTTGCTGGCCGAATAAGCGGCGACTTCGTAAAGCGCGACGAACGATGACAGCGATGCGATGTTGATGATGCGGCCATAACCACGCTCGATCATGTGGCGTCCGAAGACCTGGCAAGCTCTGAGCGTCCCGGTCAGGTTGGTGTTGATGATGTCATCCCAATCCTGCTCAGGGAAATCGAGCGTCGGGGCGCGCCGCGTACGGCCCGCCGAGTTGACCAGGATATCTACTTTGCCGAAAGCCGCGACGCTCTCTTCAAGCAGGCGCTCTAAAGAGGCGCGGTCGGCGACGTCGGAAGTGATGCGGGCCGTGCGGCGACCGCGCTGCTCGATCGCGGCGGCGGTCGCTTCGACCTGTTCAATGCGGCGCGAAGTCGCGACCACGTCGGCGCCCGCCTCGGCCATTCCATAGGCGATGGCGCGACCGATCCCTGAAGTCCCGCCAATGACCACCGCCACCTTACCGTTTAACTCTAAAGCCGTGTAGCCCATGAACTATCGCTTTCCTATTCTCACGAGCGAGATTATCAATCCGGTTGAAAGAAGGACTCTCTATCACCGCGCAACAATCGCTGTC
>JBJMGU010000111.1:0-16593 GCA_045807765.1 Blastocatellia bacterium | reverse complement strand
TCCGGCGATCCATGCCATGTGGAATCTCTTGAGAAATCAACCGGTCCGAGCGGCTAAGCAAATCTTCCTGGTCGGCTTCCTCTAGGCGCTCTCTTGAGCTGGGCTCACCATCAAGCATCTCGGCTTCTTTAGACATGTCACTTCTCCTTCTTCAGAAATGTGCTGAGTGGCGCGCGTCACATTCTGAAATCTGGGTTCTGGTCAGCAATTCCTCAATTCCTCATCGTGAGCGGAGCTGGATTTGCGACGAACCGACATCCTTGGCCAGGGCTGCTGGCGTCCCGGCTACGGCTCTTTTACAGGACTCCAGGTCTTGTCCGGGTTGAAGAGTTCCATCTGCTTGAAGGCAGTTGCGGTATTCGGCCCGAGGTCCTTCTCATAGACGACGCCGTCGTGGCTGACCATGAAGGTCTTGACGCCGGTGACGCCATACTGGACGGGCGCGGCCACGAGCGCGAATCCGCCGATCATTACGCCTTTAACGACGAAATCCATTCGCCCCATCGGCGCGGCAGGCCCCTGCCCTTTAAGCACCTTGAATTGGTAGCCGTGGAAAGGCTGAGGCTGACCCGTGTTCGTGTAGCCCTGTTGAATGGCGCGGGCAGCATTCTCGCCGACCGGGCCATCCCATGTGCCATCGGCGTTTTGCCAGGCGAGGCCGTCCTGTTTGCCGGACGTGGCGATGATGCGTTGCGCGTACTCGTTGACGCCATAGCCTTCGCGTTTCTTCAGCGCATATTCATGCTGCGCCTCGACGTAGCCGCGGCATATCTCGATGACATCAAGCTCGTTGCGACCAACGCGACGGTAGAGGACTTCCTGGCGGCCTGCCTTCGAGTCGAAAGACCAATGGCCCGCCAGCTTGACGATGGGGACAGGGAATGGCCAGTTGTCCTTGCCGACGATGAGAAACGCGCGACACGCGGTCCGGCGATCAACGGCGACGTTCTTCTGCTCGCGCGCCAGTGCCGCGAAAGCGGTAGCCTGTTCGCGGTCGCGGGCAGGCTCGCCGGTTGCGATAATGTCCTGGCCGTCGGGGCCGAGAATCGCTTCGAGGGCGGCGACATCATACTTTTCCGCCGCGTCAATGAGCGCGTCGGCGGCCTGTTGTGGTGTCGCAAACGTCCTCGCCATCGCCTTCTTCGCGACCGTCTGTCCCGCCGCGACCAGCGCCAGCAGACACAGAAGGGTGATCAGGCTTCCGGCCCACAGGAGCCTTGAAAGAGCCGAATTCCGAGTTGACGATTTCATGTTGGTTCTCTGGTTCATCGCTTGTTACCTCCTGCGGCCACCGCCGCCGCCTCTGGACCCACCACCTCTGGACATGCCGCCGCCGCCGCGCGAGCCGCCGAAGCTGGAAGAGCCGCGGCTGCTGCTGGCGCGCGCGCTTGAGCCGCTGAAACCGCCGCCGCCGCCGAAGGCGCTGCGACTGCCGCCGCCGGAGCTGCGCGAAATGTCACGGCTGCCGACGCGATCACCACCGCCGGATCGGCTACCGCCGCCACCACTACTAGAAGAGCGATCACTGACGCTAGGGCGATCACTCCCACGGCCTGAACTGCTGCGGTCGGTCATGCCCGCCGTGCGCGAACGGTCACTGGCCCCGCTTGTGCGCGACCGATCACTGGCCCCGCCCGTGCGCGAGCCGTCACTCATGCTTCCGGTGCGCGAGCGGTCGCTGACGCCGGCGCCCGCGCTGCTGCGGTCACCGCCACGACTGCGGTCTGTGCGGTCACCTGCGACACCAGAGCGCGGGCCGTTACCAGAGCGCGGGCCGTTATCTGTTCCGCCGAGGCGGCTGCGGTCGCTCGCGCCCGGGCGTGTGCTGCTGAGGTTGCCGCCTTGCCGCCCGATCTGCTGCCGCGCATTTGACTGACGGTTGCTCAGCGAATCGCCGCGCGCCGTGCCGCCAAAACGATTCGCCACCGAGCGGTCGGAGTAGGGAGCGCCGCCGCGGTGCTTCGGATTGTGCTGCCATCGGTTACCATTGCCGCTGATGTTGTTGCGGTTGCCGCCGTTGATGTTGCTGTTGCGGATGAAGTTATTATTGTTGTTGATGTTGATATTGTTGCCGCCCCAGCCGCAGTTCCATCCCCAACCGCCGCCGCCCCATGCCGCGCCCATCGCCCAGCCGACGCCGAACGAGATGGCGCTTGCGGCAACGATGCCCGCAGGGTATGACGGGTAGTAGATCGGTGGGTAGGGATAAACCGACGGGCCATAGACGTAGGTCGGGTCATAAGACGGCACATAGACCACCTGTGGGTCCGATTGTTCGATGACGATGACCGACTTGCTCTCAACGACCTGCGTTTCGACCTTCTGCTGCGGAGTGGTTTGCAATGCGCCGGTGCCCTGCGCCTTCTGGCGCATCCGTTGAATGGCGTCCATCACGTCGTTCTGTTGCGCGAGAAACGCGTTGCCGAGGTCGGTAGTCCATTGCAGGTCATCGGAGAGCCGCTTGACGACATCCGGCAGCACTGCCATGGCTTGAACGCTGGGGTCCCAGGGCTGTTTCGCCGCCGCGTCCGCCAGCGCCTTCTCCTTCAGTCCTTTGTTTTTATCCAACCACTGCTGAAGCTGGACGATTTCCAGCGGATAAGTCGAGGCTACGAGCGTCTGGCTGAGCAGCGGGTCGGGGTAGAGCGCGATGGGGGCGACCAGCGAATCGAGCTGGTCGGGCGGAATCAGCGCCGCGTCCTGAGTCGCGACGTTCGTCGCCACGTTGACCGCAGGGGTCGCCGGCAGCGGCGCGCTCTTGGCGCAGCAGATTTGCCCCGGCATAAGCAGGGCTGCACATAAAATTGCGACCAAGTACCGAATGAATACCCTAGAACCTGATCGAGTGCTTCCTAGTGTCATCTTGAACCTCCTATTGATTCCCGTCGGGCTGCTTCTCTGCCCGCCCGAGCCGCATCCTCAACGTGGCGAAGGGTGCGCGTTCCCGCGGCACCGTGACGCGCCTTGATGGCTGCGCCGCGCGTGTTGCGGGCGAATTGACCGCCGCGGAATCACGCAGCCAGTCCTTGCCCGGAAATATCATGTCGATTACTAAAACTACCGCCACAATGAATGCGCGTCGCATAGCATCCTCTCGACTAGCGCTCGGCTAGCGAGGGCTCGAAGGTTATCCGCGTGTTCATTTCATGTCCTCGTAGAACGGGGGCACCGGAGACTTAGGCGACGGCTGATGCCCGTTCTCATCGCTGCTCGGCGTCGAAGGCGACTGTGCGCTGCGCCCGACTCTGCTGGCGAGGCCGTTGCCGGGGCCGCTTAACTGTGCCCCAGCTACATTGTATGGAGTGTCAATCCATGTCAGTAACTGTCAGAATTAACAGCTAGACCAGAAAGAATTGACTGGGTGCGGTCAGTAGGCGGTCAATATTCAGTAGGCGGTCAATATCATGTTGAGCGGCGCCACTGGCGTGCGCTTTTTCAGACGCCCTCACCTTCGGCCCGGCTGCTATGGTGGGGGCTCCCGATGCCCCCGCAGGGGCCTTTGGCTTGGCATCGGGAGCCGTGGAGGGAGCAGCCCCAGGATTACGTGACTCTAAAGTGGTCACGGGCTCCTGAAGATTTGGAGTGAGCTGCAACAGCTCGAAGCGCTCGCTGTCGGTGAGGGGCACTGTGTCGTTCGCGGATTCGGTCGCGCGGCCAGATGCGACGGGCGCTTGATTGTTCGCAGACGCCGTCTGGGCCAAGCCGAGCGCGGGAACGATTGGCGAGGTGAAAAAAAAGGCGGCACCGAGCAACGACCATTGATGCCGCCCCGAGGGTTCGCGCAATGACTGACAATCGGCTGCCATTTCAGTCTTCATTCCCTGAATCGGGTTTCGTCCTCTGAACTGGTAACTGATCAAGGTTGAACCGTCCTTTTCATACCCACCGAACGCGGAGAGAACACGTTGTAATCCAGATTCCTGACGATGTACTCGATGACCTTCTGCGCTTTGACGCTGTTGCCGGCTTCGTCCAGCCGCGGCGCGAAGCCGGCGATGGCGCCCTTGCCGGGAATCACCGCGATGATGCCGCCGCCGACGCCGCTTTTAGCCGGCAGCCCGACGGGCCAGGCCCAGACGCCTGAAGCGTCATACAGCCCCGCCATCGTCATCGTCGAAAGGATGTAGGGAATATCTTGGCGCCTGACCACCTGCACGCCCGTCCTGGGATTGACGCCGTTGTTCGCCAGCATCGCGCCCATGCGCGCCAGTTGCTCGGCATTCACCCCGACTGAACACTGCCTGGTGTAAACGTCAACCGACTCGAAGGGATCGGCGTAGATGCGCTCGTACTTGGCCAGCAGCATCGCCAGCGCCTTGCTGCCGGCGTTGGTCGCCGCTTCCGACTGGTAGACGTCCTCGATGAGCGACAGGTTATCGCCGGCGGCCCGGCAATAGAAGGCGAGTATCTTGTTCCACCTCTCGTCGGCGTTCTTGCCGGAGATCAAACTGGTAGTGGCGATGGCGCCGGCGTTGACCAGCGCATTGCCGATGTGCGTCGGCATGTCAACGACGGCCAGCGCCGAGTTGAAAGCGCGGCCCGTCGGCTCAGAGCCAACCCGTTGAAAGACCTTGTCAGAGCCGATCTCTTCCATCGCCAGCGCCAGCGTGAAGACCTTCGAGATCGACTGGATGGAGAAGGAGTAGTCCACGTCGCCGAGCGTAAAGACCTGGTTGTCGGTCGTCACCACGGCGATGCCAAACAGCCTGGAATCAACCTGCGCGAGGTAAGGGATGTAGTCGGCGTTCTTGCCGCTCGTATCGCTCTTGAACTTTTCGTAAGCCTCGCGCACCACCGCCTCTACCCGCTCACGCCGCAGAGCGACCGGGTTGATTTTTTGCCCCGGCGTGGAAAGCGGGGCAAAGGCGAAATTGACCGCGATGAGCCACGCGACCAGAAGCCTGTTTGTGCGCATTCTTGTTGCTGACATGATGCTGCCTCGTGAGCGCTGTCTATTCACTTAATCTGTCGCCCGCTTATCCTTGCCGGCTTCAAAAGGTGAAGGCTTTCGCAAAGTTGTATTTGAACGAGAACTGGACACGGTAGTCGTTCGCGGCGAAGCCGTCGCTGAAGTTTTCGCGTCTGCCATACTGAAACTCGCCGCCCACCATGACGTTGTCGTAGGGATAGAAGAGCAGGTTGCCGAGCGCATAATGGCCGCGATGGTAGGCATTGGGCGCCTGCCCGTCGGAGTTCTCAATGTTGACCATCGAATAGCCGAGGGCGCTGCTGAAGCGCTTGCTCCAGGTGTGATCCAGGAAGGTTGATAGGCCGAGCACAGGCAGAGCGACGCCTTTAATAGGCCGCGTCGGGTCCAACGGGTTGAGCCTCTTGATACCGATGTCAACCGGCGCATCATTCATGTAGTTCTCAATCCCTTCACCATAAGTAACCTGGAGGCGGCCAACATCGTTCTTGCCAAATTTTGGGGCCGAACTTACAGAAGCTCCCCAACCGACGGCGCTGCCGCCGAAATCAAACTGGTCGTTGATGATATCTACCCATCTGATCCTTCTGACGATTCCGGCCAACTGCACGTGTCCCCAGTCGCGCGTGAACCGCACGTTACCTGTGAGATCGGGCAAGTCGAACTTGGGTCGGATGCCTTGTAACTCGATGCGGTCGGCGAAGACTCCCTGGTCGCCGCTGGCACCCGGACGCTCGAGGGCGAGCGTCACGGAGTTGTTTCCTTTGAGCGGCATCCAGCGAAGCTGTATGTTGCGGAACCAGACCAGGCCGGTCGGGCCCCAGTATTCGAGGGAATTTGGATAAGCATCGGTATCCCCGAAGACGGTCCAGTACTGACCGGCGCCGAAGTGGCCCAGCTCGCCATAGGCGTGGCGCAGGCGGAAGGTCGTTTGTCCCGCATCAACGCCGCTGCCGAATAACTCGAACTCGAAGGTCGTCTTTAACTCACCTACAGGTGTTGCCGTAGTTGACTTGACTCCCAGGCGGCTCTGCCTGACACCGAAATAGGTCTTGCCATCGGGGGCGAACTCGTCTTTGAAAGATGGCAACTTGGTGAGGCGAAGCGTGTCGAACCAGTCTGGATGGTTCTGTTTGAAATCGAAGCCCATGTCGAGCATTGCAAATCCGTAAACCTGAAAGGTGTTCTCGGTTCCCTTATTATCCTGACCTTTATTGCTGTTTGCCGGGAGCGGCTCGGTTACCGGTGGGACGACCGGCTGAGTGGACTTGGCAACGGCGGGTGCGATGCGTGGCTGCTCAATCTCGGATAATTGCGTCTTTAATTCTTGAACGGTTTGCTCCAACTGCTTGAGCCGGTCTTTTAGCTGTTGAACTTCCTCGCTCGCCTTTTGCGGTTCTTGGGTCTGCGCGGCGACCGATTGCACCGCAAATGTCAGCAGAGCAATGATCGTGAAGGTCGCGCCGGCTAATAATGTACTGCGCAATGGCTGAAACGATTCCATATTTCCTCCTCGGGCCATTCTGAGATGGCTCGAAATCTCGTGAAGAGTGTAAGGGGATTGCCTAATGCGCGTAACTGTCAAAACTGACAGGCTGCGCCTGAAAAATAACTGGGGATGATTGGCGGGATTGAATCGCTCACCTTGGTGCTGGGATCAGCGAACTAAAAACCGACGCCAAACTTCGTTCAGATGCTGAGCGAGGTTTGGCGTCGGTTTTCGTTCGCTGGCTCTTCAACCGTTAAAGGACAGGTCTTTCTTACGACGCGTCCGGTACGCCAGATGAATCGAAGATCAGCACTTTGCTGCTGAACACAAGCCGCTTCAGGACTCTTGTGTCGTCGGGCAAGTTTGACATCTCAATCTTGCGGTCTGAACTTTTTTCAAGAACGAGCCGGGCCGGAGCTGTGGCTACGGTCTTGCCCCCTTTAATGAAACTGACCTCTACGACAGGCCCGGTTCCAGTCCAAACGACATGGTATACGCCGGGTTTCAACACGACATTGCCGACCATTGTTGGATTAGCGAAGGTGATCTCTTTACTGGTGGCGAACGCCGTTGATGTGAGCGTCAGTACCGACGAAAGAATCGCCGACAACACCAGCGACAACAGGATTACTCTATGTTTCGTTCTCACGTAATTCCCTCCTTGCAGTCTTGTTTCAGGCCAATGGACACACGCTTGGCAAGATCGCTCTTGTCAATCGAGGCATCTTTATTTTGTGACTCATGACTATGGTATTCGGTCGCGGGGCGGAACATAACTGGAAGTTTTGACAGGGGAAGTGAGAAAGGCTTGAGAGGATGAAGGCGAGATTCGATATCTAAAACGCCGCGGATAACCGATTAGGTCGTGCCGTGTGGGAATTGCACGGCACGACCTAATTGGTTGACTGGCTCAGGTGGGTTCGTTGGAGGCACAGCTAGGCTGTGGCCTTCATGACTTCCCGACGTATCTGAGTGAGACGCCGTAGTTGCTCGGCGAAGGCGAATTTCTCTGCAAGGCAGCTCTCAAGCAGTGCGCCAACACTATAATGGCCTGTTGCATCGGCTGTCGCGATGAGCGCCATATACTCACCTATGCGAAGATGTAACAGGGCATGGGTCCTGGCCAGGATGAACAGATACCTCGCGTCTACCGACTGTATTTCACCGAGTTGCGCGCGGAAGTTTTCAACAAACATCTCCAACATACGTCTGTCGAGCGACATGGGCTTCTCGCCGATGAGCTTGAAGCACTCGCTCAACGTCTCGGTAATTTGGTCGGATAAGAAGACTCGCGCTTCGAGAGCCTCCTGGATTTCCCGATCCTGGACGAAGGGAACTAGTTCTTGGAAGAACTGGTTGGTTCTCTCCGTACCCTGCCACAAATCGCTGAGCAGCAGGACGAAGAGTTCCTTCGGGTTACTGACCTTCATTTTCCCTCCTTTCGTTATGCCACCTGAACCAGTCAAAGCTCTAATCCCTGGCTGGTATGAGTGCGGTTGCCGCCTCGCCTCATCGGCTTTCAAAGCGCCGAAGGCTTCGCCGGCTCCGACATGGATAACGTCTTCAATTGTGCGGCACGTCCGCATAATAGCCCTCTCTGATTTTCGGTTTGAGATAGGTGTATTCAAGGTAGTGGCCGAGCACCGCCCGCGCGTCGGCCAGAATCACGCGCTCGACGTTCGGGATGAAGGCGTCAAAGGCGATGGGGATACCGTTGGCTTCGAGCGCCGCCGCGATCCGCTGTATGTCCTCTTCGCCAGTCATCATGAATCCGAAATGGTGGTGGCGGATGGCGAAACCTTCGGCGGGAAGCAAGTCGCGGTAGATGTCGTCGTCGCCGCTCAGCGAGTGAATCAACTCGATCTCCAGCGGCCCGGCAAAGGCATGCGCCTGGTCCATCAACATCTCCGGCATGCCGGGCAGCGACGAGGTGCGGCGCGTAATCCGAAACTTGCTGACCCCATAGCGTTCGGCAAATTCTTGCGTTGCCCGATCTATGCTCGTCGTGACGTAGCCGATATGATATGGCTCGGACATGGGCAGGTACAGGGTCGGTGGTGTCATCGAGAATTGTTCTCTCTTCATTCTATGCGCTCCCCTTCGCAGGCGTTTCGCCGCGGCCCGCGTGTAGGTGACGGTTGCCCGTCTCGGCATCTCGTCTTGTTCATCGAATACCCACATCGTTGTCCGGTGCCTTTCTTCGCCCGGCCCAACTCCTGCTGAAATAACTGCCCTACTGTTGAGCGTATCGGGATTGGAGCAGGCGTGTAACTGTCACTATTGACAGACGGCACGAGTGAGAGGGAATGGATTCAAGGCGGGCGTCCGCCAGAGGCGCGCGGGCCGTGGGCGTGGCGCCGCGTGCTCGGCCTGGGGACTGGCCCTGTCGACTACGCCGCTTCGCGACTTCCGGGAGCCGTCAGCGTCGCACTCTGTGTCAGCGCGAGCAGCTCGGCCAGTGGCCCGGCCAACTTCTTGATGGCCGCGGGCTGATTGATGCGAATGTAGCGCAGCAGCATGCCGAGGTCAGAGGGGGTCAGGTCGTCAAAGCCTGCTGCGGCGATGCCGATGATGAATAGCGTCGAGCCGACTTGCACGCCGGCCCGCGCCAATCCGTCCAGCAATCGCCGCCGCCACACTTGGCGAGTGGCTTCGTCGAGCATTGAAACGGTCCTCTGCACTTGATGGCGCAGGTCGTCGGGGGTAAGCAAGTGGGCGGCAACCGGCGATGTCGGTGATGGCAGGCTGTCGTACACCACTGGGCATGTGAGGACGTGTCTCTTTTTCAGCATGAGGCACCTCCGGGCGAATGCGTCGCCGGCAGCCTGAAGTCATTAGCTGATGGTTCCGGCAAGCTCGCCCGTGTCGTTGCATGGGTGGTCGCGGTCGGCCCATTTAAGCGATCATCACTTCTGTCAATTTGCCTGGCGACGGGTAGCGCCTGGGCAACTGCGACAGCGTCGTTGAGCTTTGCGTTAAAGGAGACCGGGCACTGAAGGGGATCAGTGCTCGATCTCCTGGGGGAGCGACGTCAAGCGTGCACGGGACGGCCATTGACATGCGGGCTTTACGTCAATGGTTAAGATCGGGATCGTTCCTATGGCCCATGGCAGCCGATCTCCTGGTCGCCCGACAGCCCACCTCACTTGCTAGAGGCTGAGACCGGCTCCTTGGCGGCCAGCCCCTTGCTGACGAGCAGCTTCACTTCGGCGCGGCGGTTCTGCATGCGTCCGGCGCGCGTCTTGTTGTCGGCAATCGGGTTAGTCTCGCCGCCGCCATACGGGTCGACAATGCGCCGCGGCGCGACGCTGCCTTTGGCGATCAGATAGACCCTGACCACCTCGGCGCGCGCCTCACTCAGTCGGTAGTTGGCGGACGTGGCGCCTTCCGAAGAAGCAAAAGCGGCGACTTCGACGACGTAGCCTCTGGAGGCAAGCACCTTCGACGCAAACTCGTCGAGCTGGGCCTTGGCCTCCTTGGTCAGCACGGCGCTGCCGACGTTGAATTTCACCGTCAGCGCTTCGGCGGTGTCAAAATCGTCAATCGCCGCGATCTTCTCGTGGGCGCTGACGGCGATTTGACGCGCCGAGGCCGCATCGGTCTTGGCCGCGTCAGCCGTTCCCTGCGCTTGATCGGCACTGGACTGAGCCTTATCGGCACTGTCTTGCGCCGCCTTCGCTGCGTCCCTCGCGTTGGTGGCGACGGTGGTCGTCTCGTCTAACTGTCCCGCCATGCGGTCCTGTTCCTTCTCTATAGGGATGGCGCGGGCGTCGACGGCCATAGTGGCTTTGAGGGCGGTGTCATGGAAGCGGATCCACTTGGCGACCAGTTCGCCCGCCTCATTGCCTTTTCCTTTAACTTCCAGGGTCAAGCCGACCAGCAGCGCCCCCTGGTTGTGAGTCTTCGCGCCGCGGATGATGCCTCTGCGGTGCGTCGTGATGTCCGTCGCGTTGTCAATATGCACGATGGTTTCGGCCCCGGCCATGTCACAGACGGTGATGATGTTTTCACTCGCCTTGGTGACATTGCCTTTGATCCTGACCGATTGGCCATTTGGAATGGTGCGGACGCTGGTGCCCTTTGTCACCCGGCGCGGACGCACCGTGTTATCTTGCCCGAAGACGACTTGGGCTGAAACAGCTAACAAGATGCCCAGGAGCATCGTGTAGAAGAATGTGTGTCTTGTCTTTTCGATCATATGAGTAACCCTTTTTCCTTTCTTCCAGACCTTCCAGTCCCGGTACGGTTTACCGAGCTTTGCCTCGCAACCCTCGCACTGATCTCCAGGACTAATCAGTGCCGTTCGGATGGCGCTTGCTTGGCCATCCTGTAGAAATTCTAGGGCGGGCCTCTGGGGGTGAATACTGTTACAAGTGACAGGATTGGGAAGGAACAAGTGACAGGGTTGAAATCATAAAGTCACAGCGCCTCGATGCGCCGCATTCTGCGGCTGTCAGTTTTTTCGCCGACCACTGTAAATACTGACAGTGTCTGCTCGACCAGGGCCTCTTTAGAATTTCTTCAGGAGTTATGCAGTTGAGCGTGGAAGAATCTGCCAACTGCCTACCTTCCCCTGGTGGGAATTGCAGATTCCAACTGCCTAACTCCTCTATCACTCAGGACGCTTGAATATAAGAGGACGCTTGAACGCCACAGGACGGTTTGCGGGCCGCCAGAGCGACCGTAGCAGACCACTGTTCAGCTCACGACGCTGTAGACCGTTCCCGGTTCGCAGCAAGGAAACAGAGGAGAGGCCATGAGATATGTAACAGGCAGGGGGCTCAATCTCGCCGGCTGCGTCATGGCGATGACGTTGCTGGTGCTGTCGACTGCTGCGGCTCAGAACCGCGGGCAGTACATCCTCGGAACAACCGGTCTCAACTCAGGCGTGCAGCCACGTCCAGGCTTGAGCTATACCAACATCTTCACCCTTTACACGGGCGGCCAGCTCGTTGACGCCGGCGGCCAAGACCTTGCCGGCTTGAGCGTTCCCGGCCTCGCCGTTGATCAGAACATCTTCACCTACACGACCGGCTTCAAGATTTTCGGCGGCAACTATGGCGCCAAGCTGGACGTCCCGGTTGCTGACGGTGTGATTGCGATGGGCCGCCCCGGCGCGCGCTCGGTCGCCCCGGCGGTGTCTGATATTTATGTCGAACCCTTTAATATTGGATGGCACCTGCTGACCGCCGACCTGAGGGTTGCCTATGGCTTCTTCGCCCCGACGGGAGCGGATCGCGTCACCTCCGATTACTGGGGGCATGACATCACGGCTGCCGCTACCGTCTATTTAAATGAGAAGAGATCAACCTCCTTTTCTTTGAACGCTATCCTGGAGCTGCACCAGAAGAAGCGCCATCAGGATGTCAGGGTCGGGAACAGCCTGAACGTGGAGTATGGCGTCGGCTCTGTCGTCCCTGTGGGCAAAGAGGCAAAGACCTTTCTGCGCCTGGGGGTCGTCGGCTATCTCCAGTGGCAGCTCGCCAGGGACAGCGGCCCGAACATCCCCGTGCGAACGGACAACCCGCGCGACCAGGTCTTCGCCGTCGGGCCGGAGGCCGGCGTGACCATCTCGCCGTGGAAGGCCAACCTCCTGTTCCGCTACGGCAAAGAGGTCTATGTCCGCAACCGCGGTCAAGGCCAAACCTTTGCAGTCAGTTTTTCGAAATACTTCTAAGGGTGTCGCCGGTCAGGGCGAGTGAATCAAGGTAAAACGGAGAGATGCTATGTCCAACGGTGATAACAATGCCGCAGGAATGGTAAGGCACAACCGGCTGACTTCAGCCGCGTTGACCACAAGCCGGAACGGCGGGCCTGCCGGGGCCGTTCCGGCAACCGCCCGTTCCACCAAACAGCGCTCGCCGAGCCGGTTCTCACGACTACTGCACCACCCGGCGCTGCGCCTGGGCGTCTGCCTGATCGGTCTCATCTTATTGCTGACCGTCCCTAATCAGTTAATGGGCCAAGATCACAGCTCCGTCTTTTCGAAAATGTTTGACGGCAAGCAAGACGACGCCCCAGTCGTCGGCTGGGTCCAGCAGATCATGACGATGGGCTTCCGGCTGGCGCTCGCGGCCTTGCTCGCCACCCTGCTGGCGTTTCGCCCGCGCCGAGCGCTGCCCATTTCCCACCGCGACCCGTACGTGACACAAACCCACATTCTGCTCGCCGTGGTGGCGGCGGCGCTCATGATGATTGTGGCAGACAATGCGGTGCGCGCTTTCGGGATATTTGCGGCGGCGTCGCTGATTCGCTTTCGCACCAACATTCGCGACCCGAAAGAGATCACCGTGTTGTTGATCAACCTGGGCATCGGCCTGGCCGCGGGCGTCGGCCACTGGGACCTCGCCGTCGGGCTGAGCTTGTTCGTCTTCCTCCTGCTTCAGATGCTTGAGCACTTTGAATCGGAGCAGGTGCTGCGTGCCATGGAACTGAGGGTGAAGACGCACCACGTTGACGCAACAGACCAGGCGCTCAGAGAGATGTTCGAAAGGAACCATCTGAAGGTCGAGGTTCGCACGCTCAACCTGGAGGACCCAAAACATCCCCTGGGAAAGATCGTCTACCGTATAGATGTGAGCCCGGCCTTCAGCACGGACCAGTGGGCCGAAGAGATACTGGCATCGGACCCATTGAATATCGATAGCATTGAATGGCATCAAAAGAAGATGTCTTCTTATGTCTATCGCTAGCCCGTCAACCGTTGTGAAGCCGGCAGCGGCGATTATTTTCAGCGCTCGGCTGTGGGCCGGCGCCGACGACGGCCTTACGCCATTCAACGGCCAGCCGAGGTGCGACGTTTGTGGTGACGCTTCGATGAGTGAAACGCCCCGGCGTGGTCGCCGCGCCGGGGCAACGGATGAGGCTGACACCATGTCCGGCTTAATGGATATCAAAGTGTTTTGTTTGCTTTTGGGCTTCTCCTTCTGCCCCACGGCGCTGGCGCAAGAAGGGCGGCGCGCCCTGCCCGACCCCGGGCTGACTCCTGGCGACGCCGGCGAAGTGAGGGCAGCGGAAATTTGTAAGGTTGAATACGAGAATCCCGCCAGCAATGTGCCGACCGGCTTGAAGTATCAGGTGTACACCAGATACCGCGTGAGTCGGTACGAGGTCGGGTATAACGTTGATCATCTCATACCGGTGAAGCTGGGGGGGACGAATTCAATAGAGAACCTCTGGCCGCAGCCGCTTTCGGGCGAATGGGGCTGGCATAGGAAAAACGAGCTTGAGCACAGGCTGCGTAAGCTGGTTTGCGGTGGCAGCCTCGGCCTTGAACAAGCGCAGCAAGAGATCGCAAGGGATTGGATCAGCGCCTACAGAAAGTATGTCGGCAAGCGCCAGTGAAGATAACCCGATTAGCCCTGGCCGCGCGGACCATTGCCGGCTCAGGAACAAAGCAGATTAGAAAGCCAATGCGCGAATGCGGCATGATGACGGCCCGGCTGATGGCTTACATTGGCAGTCTTAGCAACCTGAAAGCAGAACTAAAGAAGTGCGACGGGCGGTGTGCAAACTGTCACCGCAGAAAGACGATGAAGGGGTTTGGGCAGGCAAAATGGAAAACGCAGCCAAAGGCTCCATCTGGACGCTCCAAAACGAGCTGGCTGCGTAACTGTTCTATCTATAAAAACCTAGTGCGCCCGGCACGACTCGAACGTGCGACCTTTTGGTTCGTAGCCAATTTCCGCCACGTTTCGGTGTTTTTCCCTTTGTCGCACTATTGTTTCTAAGTTTAGTTTCCAAAACATTTATCTCCCTTTGTGTCTTTCCCTATGCTCGCCTGTCTTGCGCTATGTTACACTTCAATGTGTCCGCCAATGTGTCCGCCTTTCTTTATCGCAGACCTTTGGCTTACACAAAGAAAGGATAATAGACGATGGCTAAACAGCGGGCTGGCTACGTTTATCAAGAAATCTTTTGGTCAGTCGAAGTAACTTATGCAGTCAATGGTGGCAAGCGGCAAAAGGTGATACGCCGGGCAAAGAGTCAGAAGCGCGGCGAGGAGGTTGCTGAAGGGATCATCGCCAAACTTCACAACCAACTCGGAAACAGCCTAAAAGTCTCTCAAGAAATTTCCGCAGAGAGCGCCAGTTGGGTGGCTCGGTTCACTTATACGGATGAGACCGGCAAACGTCGGGACGTTAAGCTCCGGGCTGATAGTAAGACAGAAGCGAAAGAGGAACTCAAGAAGCTCATAAACAAGTTTGATGCTCAAGGCGAGCAATCCATCGAAGGCGACAAGCTAACTTTTCGTGAGCTTGCCCGCTTCTATGAAGAGAGGAATCTTGTCCCGGCTGAATACCACGGGGATCGAAAGATTCGTGGTCTGCGAAATCACCTCGCCCCACGTGTACACCTGCGCGTCGTGACGGAGCATTTCGGCGCGAAGCGCATTAAGAGCATTACCCATTCAGATATTGAAGTGTTCAGGCAATTAAGGTTGAAAGCCAAGACAAAGAGAGGGAAAGTCCGCACTATCGCAACGGTCAATCGCGAACTTGAACAACTGCGAGCCGTTCTGCGGTTCGCGGTTCGTCAAGGCTGGCTCTTGCGATCCCCCTTCGATATGGGCGCACCGCTGATCGCCAAAGCGGATGAAGTACGGCGCGAGCGTGTATTGACCCATGAAGAAGAAGCCCGCTTGCTTGCCGTTTGCACAGGCCGCCGCGCTCACCTGAAAGCAATTCTGATTGCAGCATTAGATACTGGTGCGCGGCGCGGCGAACTATTCAAGCTTACTTGGGTTGATGTTGATTTTGACAATCGGCTTATTAACCTGCGTGCGACGACAACGAAGACACAACGCAGCCGAACAATTGGCATGACTGCAAGACTATATATAGAGTTACTGGCGTTATACCACCTGTCCGATCAAAGCTCCGACAATTTAGTTTTTGGTTTTTCAGATAACGTGAAGAAATCATTTGCGAGTGCTTGCCGGGAAGCTCGGATTGCTGGATTTCGGTTTCACGACTGCAGGCATACCGCCATTACTCGGATGATTCAAAGCGGAATGCCCTCCCAATTAATAATGAAGGTGAGTGGACACACACAGGCCGTCACGTTCAGCCGGTATGTAAACGCGGATGAAGGTGTGGCCCGGCAAGCAGCAAATGCGTTAGATCGATTTAATCAAGCCTGTGTGGTAGATGACACACAAAGCTTGATCAATTGACTGTCTCTTGCTTACGTCCGTTTTGTAGATAGTCAATCAAGCTGTGACGCTGAGGTTCACTTCTTCCAGAGCACCAGAAATAGATATGTCTGACACTAGAAATACAGAAAAGCTTGCGAATGGGGATAGAGTTGCCAAACTCATAGAGGAAATTCAGGCACTTACGCTTGAGGATCGCTCCCGCATCTTGGAAGGCTTGAGAGAGAACCCCACAGTTATATTTAACGATTGGACCGAACCTAATCTGGAGAGCCCTTGTTTAATAGTAATGTACCCTGAAGGCGATTGGGAAAGTATCGATATCTTAGCCTCGGTCAGGAAGAATGCTGCGAGTATAGGGCATCCTGCCATTCTCCTCGCCATTAAACGATGGGAACAAGTTGTTCTGACGCAATATCCTTTGTCCCGTAAAAAGACAAGCAACGCAATAATGAAAGCGGCGCGCGGAGATTTCAAAGCCGCGGCTAAGAAACATCTCGAGAATATTAGCAAAGCATTGCTGGAAGCCGCGCAAGACCCAGAGCGTAGAAACTCGAAGCTCACTATGTTTAGGATGCTTTCATTGCGTATAGATGAGGCGGCTGATACATACCTTAAGCTAGTTTGGGAAATGCTGGGCGAAGATGATGTCCACTATAAAAGTTATGGTTGCGATGAAGACGGGAAGCCAGTCAAAAAGGAGCGCGGCTATGAGGATAAGCTGCATGTCTTGAAGCTTAAAGTTGCAACCCGATTTGCCGAGTATCATTTTGGGAAAGAGCGCCTTAATCCTGCACCTTTGGATGGGTATGCTCTGGAACCACGTGAGGTAAAAGAATCATACTTAGATTCAATAATAGAATGGTTTAATCCTATTTTTGACTTTCTTCGTGAAGAAGAAAACAAACGGTTTATCGATAAACCTCCAGCATGGGAGGTGATGAGAAACGTTTATATTAAATGGCTCACAGGGCGCTCCGTAAAGACAGCTAAGAACTATCGAAGCGAAACGAAAAAACAATC
>JBJMGU010000110.1:0-13310 GCA_045807765.1 Blastocatellia bacterium | reverse complement strand
GCAGGGCGAGCTACAGTTTGTAGATAGTAAAGGACAAACAGGCAGAGTAACGAAAGGCAAGCATGTACGCTTCTTCGTGATCGAGAAATGAAATGATCGAACAGGGATAGCATCACGAGTCAGTAAATCATCGTTGCGCCTCAGCAACTGGCCTGGGCAATTTTGACCGGTCTTTGATTCTGCGCAACCCGGCGTTATAGCTTGCCGAGCTTCCTTTCATTGACGGCGCAACCGCATTCCTGTTTAATTGTTTTTCCATCCCGCAACCAAAGAGGACACCGTTTTTGAGAGTGCTCGGCAAGTATTTGAGAGTCAGCAAAGCCAGGTCGTTGGCAAGAGCGATCCTGCTGCTGCTCCTTGTGGCACACTCCATTCTGGTGACCCTCACCCACCATCACGACCGCGAGCAACGCATTCCGAGGATCGCCACCAGTAGCGTTGCGGCCAGCCGCAGTAGCGACTCAAACAAACCATCTGGAACAAACAACGATGCGTGCTGCCTGTCGTGCTGCTTGCAGCACAACCTGGTTGCCGGTCCAGGGCGCGTCTCGATACCTTCCGATCTCTGTCCGAAGCCTGTAAGAACGAAAATGTTCATTTCGGAACCAGCCTCTCACAGGGTGTCCCTTATTCTCTCCAATCGCGCGCCGCCTCTTGGCTAAGGCGACGGTGGCGCAACTCATCTGCCTGCCCACTGCAAACATTACCTAAGCTAAATGGTCAGCCTGCGGCGGTCGTGTCTTCCCTGCTGATGATAGCCGACCGGACGTGCGTGGGATTGAAGCTGCCGGAGCACGGATCGCACTCGCGCAATGAACAACCACTCAACCAGCCGATGAAGGTGAAGGTGATCGGATGTCTCGACGCACGAACAATTCTCTACGCCGTTTCGGTGAGCGGCGCGATTTCAGATTTTGGCAGAAGGGCTTCGGCAGCACGCGAAGTGGCCATCGGCAAGCGCGCTGCCATATGCGCTGCCTCGTCGGCCTGCTCTTGCTCTTGACGCCTGATATTCTGGCGCAAAACAACACGCCGCAACCGGCTTTGCAAGGCCTTAATGCCACCCTCAGCGAGTTGCTCCGCGCCCCGCAGCAACCGCCCGCGACGGCAGTAAAAAAATCGCTTACGCTCGCGGATGCGGTGTCGTTTTTTTTGCAACATAACTTACAACTCGTCGCGGGGCGTTATGACATCGAAACGGCGGATGCGGAAAAGTTGACGGCGCGGCTGCGTCCGAACCCTGAGTTCAACTTTGATACCGAACAATTGCCGCTGGATTTCAGCGGCCCGTTTTTTCATGAACAGGAAATTACTTACAGCATCTCCCAGACCTTCGAGATGGGCGGCAAGCGGCGCAAACGCATCGATGTGGCAAACGTCAACGCCGAACTGGCCCGCGCCGAATTTCAAACGACCATGTGGCAGTTGACCAGCGACCTGAAGAAAAAATTCTATGCGGTCGTGTTGGCGCAATCGCTGCTGGGCCTTGCGCAAGAGAACCAGCAAACCTTTGCTGAGATCATCAAGCACACGACCGAGCTCAAAGAGCTGGGCGAGATTTCGGGGTTGGACCTGAGCCGGCTCGAAATCGAAAAATTCAAGTTCGACACCGATGTCGCCAATTCGCAAAAGGATTACGAACTCGCCGTGCGCGATTTGCGGCTGGCGCTGGGCGGCGATTATCAAGCGCTGAATATAGAGGTTGCCGGGACGCTCGACTACCAGCCTTATCAATTCTCGTTTGCCGATCTGCGCGACAAATCGCTGGCGGCGCGGCCTGATCTCAGAGCCGCGCAAATCAGCGAGCGCGCCGCCGATTCAGCCATACGCTTGCAGGATGCCCAGCGCATCCCTGATCTCAATGTCGGCGCCGGCGTCAAACAAATCCTGGTTGATAAAACTTATAGCGTCGGCATCGGCGTTGCCCTGCCTGTGTTTGATCGCAATCAGGGCGAGCGGCTCAAGGCGCTGATTCAAAAGAAGCGGGCACAGAACGATCAGAAGGCCCTCACCAATCAGGTGCTGAACGATGTCGACAAAGCGCTCACCGCTTTCGAGATTCACAAGAAGCGCGTTGAGCTTTACCGCAGTGGCGTGTTGACTAAAGTCGATGACATACAGAAGCTCACAGAGTTTTCGTTGAAGGCGGGCGAGGGCTCGACGCTTGACTTGCTCGATGCGATCCGCACGCGCCGCGAAACCCTGTCCAGTTATTACCAGACGCTGTTTGATTACCAGATGTCGCTGCTCGATCTTGAGATGGCGACCGCAACGCCGTTGCAAAAGTAGCGGCGCGTGCGAAAGGATGCGGCTCATGTTTTTCCGACCTAATGATCGGGCGCGCTGGCTTGCGCTGCTGCTCGTGTTGATGACCTATAACGGCTGCAAGAAGGCCACCGATGCGCCCACAAGCTCTGCCACGCCAGCGGGCGCCACCAACTCGGAGGTGTCCGCAAACCATGCCATCGAGACTGAAACGGTCGCCCCACAGTTCATCGCCGGAGCGATTGCGGCGACCGGAAAGATACTCGTCTCGGAAGATCGCATGGCCAGCATCGGCCCCGTTCATGAAGGCCGCCTCGTGCGGCTTTACGCGGGTCAGGGCAGCATCGTGAGAAAAGGACAGAAGCTCGCCGACCTTGAATCGCCGGACATCGATGAGGCTGAAGCGGATTATCTCAAGGCGCTCGCGGAGCATGAGAATGCGCGCCGCACTTCGGAAGCCGAGATCAAGCTCGCCCAGGCCACCTACGACCGCACCAAGATGCTTTACGAGAAGACCATCACGGCGGGCAAGAATCTGCAATCTGCCGAGCACGATCTTGAGGTGGCAAAGGCCTCCGCCGCAAGCACGGTGGCATCGACGAAAGCCGCGCTGCAAGCCGCGCGCCGTCATCTGCTCATCCTCGGCTTGAAAGAGGCTGATATTAACGCGCTCACCACCCGTTCGGACTTTACCGCCGTCTTTTCTCTCTCCTCGCCCATTGACGGCACGGTCGTCGAACGCAACGCCACCATCGGCGCAACCGTCGGCACCGATGCCAGCCTGTTCAAGATCATCAATCTGGCGAGCGTCTGGATCGATGCGAATGTGTTTGAAAAAGACCTTGAGCGCATCAAGCTCGGCCAGGAGGTTAAAGTTACAGTCCCGGCCTTTCCAGAAGTGACTTTTTCAGGCCGGGTCATTCTGGTTTCGAGCGTCGTCGACCCGGAAACGCGCGCCGTCAAGGTTCGCACGGAAGTGTCAAACCCCAATGGCCGCCTCAAGCCCGATATGTTCGCCAATGTACAAATCATCACCGACACGAATCGCAGCGCCATTTCAATCCCGCAATCGGCGGTGCTGGACGACGGCGGACAAAAGGTGGTCTTCGTCGCCGGCGGCAACGGTTACGAAAAGCGTGTCGTCAGCGTCGGGATACAAAGCAACGACCGCATTGAAATTCGCGACGGGCTGAAAGCCGGCGACCGGGTCGTGGTGAAGGGCAACTATCTATTGCTGCAACAGAGCAAGCCCGAACAATAAGCTGAACGCGTGTCTGAAGATATGCCGCAAGCGATTGCGTAGTCCTCACACTGGCGATTAAGGCCCGATTATGACCGACAATTTCATTGCCTTCTTTTACCGCGAGCGATTGCTGGTTGCGGTCGTATCGATGTTGATCACCGGCGGCGGCATTCTGGCGCTTTACAAGTTAAACGTCGATGCCTTTCCCGACGTGACGCCCGTGCAGGTCGAAATCGACACAGAGGCGCAGGGGCTTGCGCCACAGGAGGTTGAGCAACTCATCACCTTTCCTATCGAAAATGTCATGAACGGGATTTCGGGAGTCGTGCGGGTGCTATCGGATTCCAAGTTCGGCCTGTCAGTGGTGACAGTCTATTTCAGTGATGACATCGATATCTACTTCGCGCGCCAGCAGGTGCTTGAGCGGCTGTCGCTCGCTAAAGACCGCATCCCGGCAGGCTTCGAGCCCGAGATGGGGCCGATCACGACGGGCACCGGCCAGATTTATCTTTACCAAATCGTCGGTCGCGGCAAGAGCAATCAGGAACTGCGGACGATTCAAGACTGGATCGTCAAACTGCAACTGCGCACCGTGCCCGGCGTCGCCGATGTGTTGAGCTTTGGCGGTGATGTCAAACAGTATCAAGTGATCGCCAATCAGCAAGCGCTGGTCAATTACAACATCCCGCTCAAAGCGCTCTTTGACGCCATTCAAGCGAACAATCAAAACGCCGGCGCAAACTTCATCGAGCACGGCGACGAGCAGTACATCGTTCGCGGCATCGGGCTGGTCAAGGACATTCAAGACATCAAGAACATCGTGCTCGACTCGCGCAGCGGCACGCCGATTCGCGTCAGCGACGTGGCCAGTGTCGAGGTTGGCAACGAGATACGCCAGGGCGCAGTCACCAAAGACGGTACGGGCGAAGTCGTTACCGGCATCGTTCTGAAACGCATCAACGAAAACACCAAGCAGGTCATCGAGCGGATCAAGGAAAAAGTTGCTGAGATTAACAAGGCGCTGCCCGAAGGCGTCAGCATCGTCGATTATTACGATCAATCGGAACTGGTCGATAACAGCATCCACACGGTCGTCGAATCGTTGATCGAGGGCGAAGCGCTGGTGCTGTTGATTCTTATCTTGCTGCTCGGCGATTTCCGCAGTTCGGTGATCACTGCCGCCGCCATCCCGTTTTGCATGCTGGTGGCCTTCATCCTGATGTGGTACTCAGGGCTTTCGGCGAACCTCACCTCGCTCGGCGGCCTGGCCATCAGCATCGGCATGATGGTCGATGCGACGGTGGTGATGGTTGAAAACATCTATCGCCATCTGGAAGAGCACCGTGAACACTCGACGCGCGACGCCATACTGGCTGCCGCTCAAGAAATCGGGCGGCCCATGTTTTTTGCTATCCTCATCATCATCGCCGTCTTCTTGCCGGTCTTTACCCTGCAAGGCATCGAAGGCAAGCTCTTCAAGCCGCTCGCCTATGCTGTCACCTTTTCAATGATCGGTTCGATGTTGATGGCGCTGTGCATCGCGCCGATGCTCTGCGCCTTGTGGTTGCGATTGAAGAAAGGCGAGCCGCGCGTCAATCCGATCCTTCGATTGATCAAAGGGATTTACGTGCCGGTGCTCAAGTGGACCATCGCGCATCGCTACATCACCATTCTCCTGGCGTTGGGATTGATCGTCTGGAGCATCGCCGATGTCTTCATTCTCGGCAGCGAATTTCTGCCGACGATAGACGAGGGCAATATGCTGGTGCGGGCGACGATGCCGGCAAGCATCTCGCTGGCGCGCGCCATCGAAGTTTCATCGCAGATCGAGAAATCGCTGCGCGAGTTTCCTGAAGTTGAGACTATCGTTGCCAAGATCGGACGCGCCGAACTCGGCGGCGACCCGGAGAGTGTCAGCAATGACGAATTGTATGTCCGCCTGAAACCTAAAGAGAGATGGACAACCGCAAAGACCAAAGACGAGCTGGTTGATGCGATGCGCCACCGAGTAGAAGGATTTCCCGGCGTCAAATTCAACTTTTCGCAGGTCATCCAGACCCGCAACGACGAGCTCATATCGGGCATCAACGCGCAGATTGCCGTGAAGATTTTTGGCGAGGATCAGGAGACCTTGACCAAGACCGCAGAAGCGATTCGCAATGCAATGGCAGATACTCGCGGCGTCGAAGACCTCGCCGTCGAGCAGGTCGCGGGCGAAGAACATCTGGAGATTGCGCTGGAACGCGATAAGATCGCGCGCTACGGATTGAACATCGCTGACGTGCTCGAAGTCGTCAAGATCGCCATCGGCGGCGACGAAGCCACAGACGTGCTCGAAGGCCAGCGCCGCTTTGCCATCTTCGTTCGCTTGCAGGAAGACTTCCGCAATCAGGTTGAAAAGCTCAACGATATTTTGATCACTGCGCCGGTCGGCGGACGCATACCGCTCGGCCAGTTGGCGACGTTCAAGTTGTCGAGCGGCGAATCGATTGTCAGCCGCGAGAACTCGCTACGCCGCATCGTCGTGATGTGCAACGTTAAGGGGCGCGACATTGGCAGCTTCGTTCACGATGCGCAACAAAAGGTCGCTAGCCAGGTCCGGACGCCGCCTGGATACTTCATCACCTGGGGCGGTCAATTCGAGAATGAACAGCAGGCGGTTCACCGCTTGTTGATTGCTATACCGATTTCACTGTTGTTGGTGTTTGTGTTGATCTATGCCTGCTTCAATTCTCTGCGCAACACCCTGACGATCATCTTTAACATTCCCATCGCGCTGGTCGGCAGCACGACCTTTTTGCTGATCTCAGGCTTCCCCTTGAGCGTGCCGGCGATTGTCGGATTCATTGCGGTTTTCGGGGTAGCGGTGCAAAACGGCATGGTGATGGTGTCTTACATCAACAAACTCCGCGATGGCGGCATGAAGCTTGAAGACGCGGTCATAACGGGTGCGAGCGTGCGTTTGCGAGCCGAGTTGTTGAGCGCCTTGATCGGCAGTATCAGCCTCATCCCCTTCATTATCTCTTCGGGAACCGGGGCCGAAATCGAGAAACCTTTAGCGATTGTCGTGGTCGGCGGACTCGTGACGCGCCCGCTCAAGATCGTGATTCTACCAATGGTATACGAGTGGGTAGAGCGCCGCGCCGCTCGTAGAGCCGAAGAGGCTGCTGAGTAAACCTCAGTATCTCTCAATTCAGAAAACGGATTTACAAATCTGTGTTCTATAGGTACTGTGTCATCTGATTATCGATGATGAGGATAAATATATGCTGAGAATTTGAGCCTGCGCTTTAAGATGTGCGCAAGTTTTGCGGCAATCAATATAAACCTCGAAGCTACGCTTACCCTCCTTTTCGGAGCAAAGTGGTGCTCCGAGCCTAATGTGAAATTGTAGCCCTCCTGACCTGGTCGAACTGCGGCGAGGTATCTCTCCCAGCCCTATCGGCAAGGTAGAGCGGCAAAGATACTCAATTGAATGGAGACTTCAATGACGACAGTAAACCCGCCGGCAGATAACTCTTATCTGGACACCCTTGACCAGATCATCAAAAACCTCATAGCACCCGCCGCCGAGGAGATCGATCAATCGGGAACTTTTCCGCGAGTCGCCATTGAGGCACTCGGTCGGGCCGGACTCTTGGGGCTTATTAGCGCCAATGAGGTTGGTGGACTGGGGGAGGCGCACCGCGCGGCAACGGTTGTTGTCGAGCGAATTGCATCGGCCTGCGCATCAACAGCGATGGTGGTCTGTATGCACTACGCGGCGACAGCCGTTATCGAGGCGCAGGGCCCGCGAGCCGTGCGCGAGGCCATCGCTCGCGGAGCCCATCTCACAACCCTTGCCTTCTCTGAAACAGGCTCCAGAAGCCACTTTTGGGCTCCGACCAGTACGGCTAAACCTGTTGATGGAGGTGTCCAGATTGACGCGCAGAAAAGCTGGGTGACTTCTGCCGGACAGGCTGACTCCTACATATGGTCAAGCCGCTCTCTGGCTACAGATGGCCAGATCACTGTATGGCTTATGCCTGCTGACGCTCGTGATCTTCGCATTCCTCAGCCGTTTAATGGATTGGGGCTGCGCGGGAACTCCTCTTCACCGGTGACGGCTGAGGGAGTCATCATTTCATCCGATGCCTTGTTGGGGTCGGACGGCGGCGGGTTCGATCTGATGATGGGCGTCGTTCTCCCTTACTTTCAATTGATGAGCGCAGGGTTTTGTGTGGGAACAATGAATGCGGCCACTAACAAAACGGCTCAACATATCACCGGCACGAAGCTTGAGCATCTGGGGCAAGCGCTCGCTGATCTGCCGACGGTGCGCGCCTACCTTTCGCGCATGCGAATTAAAACAGATATGGCGCGAGCCTTGTTGCTTGATGCCCTTGATGCGCTGGAACAAGGACGCGAAGACGCCATGCTGCGGATACTTGAAGTCAAAGCGGCGGCTGGAGAGGCGGCTACGGAAGTGACGGACCTTGCCATGCGCGTCTGCGGCGGGGCGGCTTTTCGGAAAGAAGTAGGCGTCGAGCGACATTTCCGCGACGCGCGAGCCGCAACCGTGATGGCTCCGACGACTGATGCGCTCTACGACTTCATCGGCAAGGCGCTTTGCGGAATTCCATTATTCGGATAACGATGTTTAGATCGCCAACATTTGGGAAGGAGGTTAGAAAAGGTCATGCCTGCTGATACAGAGACTCTCGTGATGGGAGCCGTCGCCTATGATCCGAAAGTCATCACCATATGGGAAGGCTTCAAATCCTACTTTGCGCGTCACAGACTGTCGTTCGATTACGTGCTTTACTCGAACTATGAACGCCAGGTCGAAGCTCACCTGGCCGGCCACTTTCACCTTGCCTGGAACTCGCCGCTGGCTTGGATTAGGGCTGAGCGACTCGCGCGCGCACGAGGCGATAAGGTTGAAGCCGTCGCGATGCGGGATAGCGATCAAGATTTGACCTCTGTGGTCGTCGTCCGGTCTGATTCCCCAATTGCGGCGCTCTCCGACCTGAAAGGTAAGACGGTTGCCGTGGGAGCTATTGATTCCCCTCAGGCCACGCTTATTCCTCTTTCTTATCTACGGGGTCAAGGATTGACGCCCGGAGTTGATTTTGAGGTGATCTACAATGATCGGCTCGGCGGCAAGCATGGCGATCACATCGGGGGCGAGCGCGAAGCGGCGCGCTCACTGGTTGCTGGTCGCGCAGATGCCGCTTGCATGATAGATGCCAATCACCTTCTGTTCATCACAGAGGGAACGCTTAAGTCGAACGCCACCCGCATCCTGGCGCAAACCGGAACGTATGATCATTGTAACTTTACTGCCGGGCCATTCGCCCCCCGCGCATTGATTGAACAATTCCGCAAACTCCTGCTGGGCATGTCTTATGCGGACGCAGAAGTTCGCCCGCTAATGGATCTTGAAGGTCTTAAATCCTGGCGGGAGGGACGGGTTGAAGGCTATCGCGCACTCGATAAGGCGGTTGACGAAGAGGGCTTTTATGACCGAGCAGGTGGCATCACCATTCCGAATTATAGATATTGAGGAGTTGGGGTTTGATCGAGGCGCGCACCTGCTGATTAAGCGATCTCTGGGGGAACTTGCCGTCGGCGAGCGCCTGGGGATCAGAGGCCGAGACCCGGCACTGGCTACTCATCTGCGCGGCTGGTGTCGGGCTCAGGGGCACGATCTTATCTGGCCTGACCTGGTCCCGGAGAACCCTAAGACATCCGCTGCTGAATCGTCTCCATTCATCGCATGGATCGTGCGAGGAAGCGCGGCTACGAGCCGATGGCGCGGTGCCGAGCAGGCCGGCCTACCTGACCCTTTTATCTCAGGCGCAGTCAGTGATCATCCCCCGGCCACCTGGGGATTGGCGGCGCGCGGCGCAAGAATCGAGGCGGGAGGGCCGGAGTTTTTCTTTGGACTCAATTCAAAAGCGCAAGTATGGGCGGAAGGTCTTCCTCGCCTATATGCTCAAGCGGCTGCCGCACAGTGGAACCCGGCAACCGCTATCAACTGGGATGAGCCATTTGAGATTGCGCCTGAGATCGAAACGGCAGTCGTGCAGGTGATGACTTACCTGATCGAGAATGAGAACGCGGCGCTGCTTGTTCCAGCAAGATTCATTGCCCAGGTTCATCCGCATTTCCGAGAGGTCATGCAGTTGCTGGCTATACAGGTTGCCGACGAGGCTCGCCATGTGGAGGTCTTCACCCATCGAGCTACGTTGCGCGGCGGCGAGCTTGGGCTGTCTACGGTTGGCGGCCAGGCGTCGCTGAAAACGCTACTGGACGAGTCTGACTTTACGCTGTCGTCGTTCTTATTGTCTGTTCTCGGCGAAGGGACATTCCTAAACCTGCTCAATTTTCTTCAAAGGCACGGGCCGGACCCGGTGACTCGCAGGGTGGCTCAACTGGCAGCCCAAGACGAGGCTCGACATGTCGCATTCGGAATGGGTCATCTTCTATATCAAATCTCGAAGGATGCGAGCACACTGGGCCGGCTGGCCACAGCCGTAGATCGCAGGCATCAGGCGCTAGCCCAGACTGCCGGGCTTAACGAAGAGGTTTTCGATGCTCTCATCCTGCTTGCGGCTGGTGACTGGACACCTGAAAGAATCACTAGCGGTTTCTCTAAAGTTCAAAGACTGAAAGAAGAAATGGATGCTGATCGCCGAGCACGACTTATCAAACTAGGCTTCCCGCCGGATGAGGCAGCCGCTGTGTCTGCTCTGCATACCCGCAACTTCATGTAGGGAGTTGCTTGAGCTGCATTGCTGAAAGAATAAAGGCGCACCGGTTCTTCGGCCCGTGCGCCCCTTAATGCCGGATGCGCTGCCCGCGCTTCACCTCTCGGATGCCATAAGCGGCGGGGACTGGTTTCCGCCTGACAAAGCAGCGACAAGTCGCCGCACTCCAAATCAGGCCCAAACTCGTACCAATTGAATACCGCTTTAGAAGATTCCTTTCAGCGTCCGACCAATCCGCTTGATGCCGTTGCCGGCCTGCTTTCCGGTCCAACTCACCGTTTTCGCGCTACCCTTGCCAAAATGTTTGGCGCTGCTGCCAAAGTGCTCGCCTGCCAAAACTATCTCCTGGCCGCTGCGATGCCAATGGTAACCTGGCGTCCTTGACCTTAAATTGCGTCGAGGGGGCGCGGGTGTGTCCGGCGGGCGGTGTACAGCGGAGGGGGCAGGCGAGGATTGGCGTGCGGGGACAGTCGCCGGCTTCAATCGTGGCTGGCCCGCTCCAGACGCCGGCTGCTCACTCGGCGAGCTGGCTGCGGCTGACGGCGCGGCTTGAGCCACATGCGCGTCTGGGTCTTGTGCGGGCGGTGTTTTCACAGTATCCGATAGAGGCGGCAGCACTCCAAGCCCCGCTTCAGCCTTGCTGCCGCGGTCCGGCACCGGACTGGCGTACGCCTCCCCGGCCCTTGTCAGGCCCTGGACGGGCGGTGAATGGTCGCCCTCTGGCTGCGGCAAGCCGCCCTGAACCTCTGTGGGGTGCGGGCGTAAAAGGATGGCGAGGGCGATGCCGATAAGCATGACAACTGCGGCCACAATAACGAACATCCACGCGCCCAGCGGATGTCGCCGGGGCGGCACCGTAGGCGACGACGGGAGGCGTGGCTCGACAAGCATGGGCTCCCAAGCAGGTTCGGCCAGCGCCACCTGAGCAGTGTCTTGCGTCGCGGCCATGCCTTCGCCATCGCGCATGTCGGAGTCGTCCGGCACTGCGTAAGCGGTCGCCGTCTGAACGGCCCTAGCCGCCTTATCGCCATCTGCTTGGCGGCTCCCTTCCCTGCTTTCAAGTAGATAGCGGACTGCCACGATCAGCTCACTCACCGCGAACGGCTGACTCAAGTAGACGTCTGCGCCGAGCCTGAAGGCGCTCTCACGGTTGTTAGCGTCAAACCGCCTGTCGAGCAGCACGACGGGCAAGGATTCAAACTCCGGCTCCTGCCTGACATATTGGCAGAGGGCATAGCCGTCCTTCCCCGGCAGCGCGATGTCAGCAATGAGTACGTCCGGGAGTGTCTCGTTCAGCAAGCACAAAGCCGCATTGCCGTCGTCGGCAATCACGGGTTCGATATGCTCAGTCTTCAGCGCCTGGCGCGCCGCCTGCAAAAGGTGGCCATCATAACTGGCGAGTAAAACTCGGCTCTGCATAATCAAATACTTCAATCTCTGGGGAGGTTTTCAAACGGCTGGTTAATTCCTAGCAAACATCCACGGAAACTCTGTATTTGACCTTTTCAATACAGCAAGTTCCATTCCATCCGCAATTCATTCTGGAGGAGGCGGCACATGCAGGAGCATTCAACAATTTAGCCATCAGCATTTATCTATCCGGTGACGGGTTGGCTCGCAGTCAATCACATTCGTCACCGGCAGCCGCCGAGGATGATAGGGCGCGGCGCCCGCTTATTTTTCTTGCGTTGCAACCGTTAAGGCATTTCCAGTAGCCTTTAGGTAATCGCAGCCCACGCTTGACGATGCTCCACACCGCTTGGCACACGACACATTGCAGTTGGAGCTGCTTCTCATTGAGCAGAATTGTGCCGACCTTCAGCAGCTGGCTCTTTGAAAATTCGTATGGGTATGGCATTAGCGAATCCCTTGCTCATACTTTATCAGTCTGAGACGCGATATTCATCTTTCAGCCTTCCGGCCTGCAACGTCGGTCCGCAAGCGGTGGGGCTACAGCCTTCAGATGACCGGGATCGGCCTGACGCCATTAAGATTCATACCGCTAATTAACAAAGATGATCGTCAGCCTGAAAAGCGTATGATTGTAAATTTATTGCGGCGGTGCTGATTCATGAAGCGAGACGACCTGGAAAGCGAGATGACCTGGGCCACGCACTGCTCGATGACTGAGAGGGTGAAAGAAATCGAGCGGAAGGATGTTGCCGGTTTCCCTGTGAGGAGTAGCTGGTGTCCTCCCGCCCATTACTTCAGCGAAGTAACTTCAACACTTTACTCCAGGCAGGGGCGGTTGTCTGCTCCCCGCCTGGGTGAGCCCGTCGGCAAGTCGGCTCAGATGCACCGCCTGGCCTTATCTGCTAGCTCGCTTATTTAGTTTGGCGGGTCAGGATTAAAGCCGGATGATTTTGCTCTCAGCCTCCGGCATATTCAATTTCCGCGTCGCGTTGCGCGAATCGATGACCAGCGGCGCCAGCCGCACCACTCGCCCGTAATCTATCGCCGTGTGATCCGTCACAATCACCGCGCAGTCACAGCCCCGCAGCGCCGCCTCGCTCAACTCGACGCTTTCAAGCCTCCCCTTGCCGTCAAGCTTCAGCTCGCCAATGTGCGGATCGTGATAGCTCACCTCCGCCCCTTTGTGCAGCAACTGATCGACGATCCCCAGCGCCGGCGATTCCCGCACGTCGTTGATGTCGCGCTTGTAGGCCACTCCCAGCACCAGCACTTTCGACCCCTTCAGCGCCTTGCGCTGCTCGTTCAAGCCGTCCTGCACCAATTTCACGACGTGCTGCGGCATGTGCGAGTTGACCTCTTCGGCCAGGCTGATGAAGCGCGCCTCAAACCCATGCAGCCGCGCCTTCCACGACAGGTAGTGCGGGTCCAGCGGGATGCAGTGGCCGCCGATGCCGGGGCCGGGGTAGAACGCCATGAAGCCGAACGGCTTGGTCGCCGCCGCCTGAATCACTTCCCACGAATCGATGTTGAGGTGATAGCAGAGCTGGGCGATCTCGTTGACCAGGCCGATGTTCACCGAGCGGAAGGTGTTCTCCAAGAGCTTGGCGGCCTCGGCGACGCGCGCGCTGGTCACCGGG
>JBJMGU010000109.1:0-14546 GCA_045807765.1 Blastocatellia bacterium | reverse complement strand
GTCGAGCTGACCGCGCTGTTGATAGATCAGGCCGAGGTTGTAATGCGCCGAGGCGTCAGCCGGGTTGAGAGTGGCGATTTCGAGGTGGCGCTTGAAGTCTTCGCGGGCGCGCTGCTGGCCGATCAGGTCACCGAAGAAATTTCTGAGCAGCAGGATGAATATGATCAGCAGGAAGGGCGAGCTCAGCAATCGCAGCAGCGCGCCCGGAACAACGATCAGCACGACAAACGAGCATGCGCCGATAACCATTGCGCCGATGGCCTGCCCGGCGCTCAACCGCAAAGCCGCGTACAGCGCGAAGACTATCAGGAAAAGAAAGTAGGGCACCGGCGCATACTGCAAGACGGTTTCGGCCATCTGCCGATACTCAGCGCCCGGCTGATAGATCAGCGCCGCCGGAATGATCATCAACAGGTTCGCTGCCGCCCAGGCGTAAAGCGCACAACTGACCAGCGGCGCGTACTCCTGCCGCAGTCGCAGGCTGAAACTGGCGCGGCGATCAAGCAAGTTGGCTGCGAGTATGCACGCCGGGGTGAAGACGACGATGAGGAAGAAGATCGGCGAGGCGCTTGCCGCAAGGCGGCCCAGGAAGCGGATGAAGAGAAAGATAACCGGCGCTACCATTCCCGGCTGGCTCGGGCGCGCGTTCATTGCGGCGAAGCTGCGCAGGAGGTCACGGCTCAGAATGTCACGGTAAAGAAACGTCGTGAGCAGCGCCAGCAATGCGGCGAAGATGTAAGGCGCCGCCGCGGCGATTTCCGCCATGCCGCGCGACGGGTTGTAGAGCAAGGTCAGAAGCGGTTTGAGCCTGAGGCGCATCGAGGTTAAATGATGAATGATGAATGATGAATGATGAATTAAAGAAAAGCTATTGAACTGCAATGGGCACTAGCTCTGGCCGTTCATCATTCATCATTTCTCGTTCATCGTTTCTTATTGCTGTTCCGGGTCGTAGTCGGCGGTCGAATCGAGCGATCCCATACGCTGCAAAGGCCAGTAGCGGAACATGGCTTTGCCGTAAATATATTTTTCCGGCACCAGGCCCCATGAGCGACTGTCATTCGACATGTCGCGGTTATCGCCCATGACGAAGTAATAATGCTGCTTGATGTTCTTCCAATCCTCGCGCACGCTGGCCCAGCGATTGCGCGCCATCTGGTTGCGCTCCGGGGCGAGGTAGGATTCATCGAGCGGCACGCCGTTGATCGTCACGCGACCGAGCGCGTCTATGTCAATGCGCTCGCCCGGCAAGCCGATGATGCGCTTGATGAATGATTTGCTCGGGTCGTCCGGGAACCAGAAGACGATGATGTCGCCGCGCTGGATGGCCTCGAAGTTGTACTTGAACTTGTTGACGAAGATGCGCTCCTCGTTTTCCAGTCGCGGCTGCATCGAGGTGCCTTCGACCTTGACGGGCTGGACGACGAAGACGACGATTAGCACCGCCATAACCGCCGCGAAGATGATATCGCGGGTGATCGATTTAATCTCTGACCACAGGCCTGCCGACGTCACTGGCTCTTCGGGCAGAATGACTTCGATGTCGGTATCGTCTTCAGGAGCAATTCCGGGATAGATGCTTGGCTTCATAGGCGTAGAGAGAAACGTTGCTGAGCTTCAAAAAGATTCAAAATAAAGGTTACGTTCAGGCTTCCGGCTTTGTCAATTTACAAATTGACAGCCGCCGATGCCGCCGCATAGAGTCTGAACCGATGACGCAGAGCGACCACCGCGCCGCCGTAGACAATGATTCCGACACGCGGTCGCCAACCAGTGACCCTGAGGCGTTGCGCCGCCGCGTCTACGGGCAATCGTCGCTCAACCACTTCAACTGGCGCGAGCGGATCGTCATCCGCGCCGCCGACCTCTTCTTCTTCATGCTGATTCGTATGATTTGTTCGACGGTGCGCTGGGAGGCGCACGGCGCCGAGCACCTCACAGCCATTCACGTGAGCGGCCATCGGGCGATCTTCACTTCGTGGCATGCTTGTATCTTCGGCGCGACATGGTTCTGGCGCGGGCGCGGCATTGTCGTGATGTCGAGCCGCAGCCGCGATGCCGAATACACCGGTCGCTTCATCAAACGCTTCGGCTACGGCACGGCGCGCGGCTCGGCGACGCGCGGCGGCCAGCGGGCGCTCTCGGAGATGGCTGCATGCCTGCTCAACGGCATGGACGCTGGCTTTACGATTGATGGCCCGCGCGGCCCGGCCTACGTTGCCAAGCCTGGAGCCGTGACTCTGGCGCGTCACACAGGCCAGGCCATCCTGCCTTTTCATGTCGCGCTGCGGCGCTACTGGGAGCTGCCCAGTTGGGATCGCCTGCAAATCCCCAGACCATTCACACGCGCCGCAGTCTTTGTTGCCGACCCGATCTATGTGGCGCGTCACGCCCGCAAAGCCGAGACCGAAGTCCAGCAAGCCGCCTTGCAAGCGACCCTCGACCGCTTACGCCACCAAGGCGAAGCCTGGCGCTGTGGTGAAGGCAAAGGGCAGAAGGCAAAAGGCAAAAGGCTGAAGTAGCTTGCCGATTCTCTTTTAGTCAAATTGACTAAAGCGCGTCGGGCAAGCTGACCGAATGCCGCACCCTTCCACATGCGCCAAGTGGGGTTAATGTTGTAAAACTTACAGATGATTCTTGGATCATGCGCGGCGCGTGGCTTGCAGCAGAATGGCCGGCGACAATCAGAAACGTGCGCTTTCACGTCGCCGCTCCCCAAAGGTTTAAGAAAAAAAAGTCAACACAGGCGACCGCTGAAAGCGGCCCGCCTGAGGAATAAAGCTGACGGTTTCAAGCGCCCCTGCCTCACAGAGAATGAAAAGCTGTAATCAAGTTTCCCTAGCGATCGGTTCGGTGCCGAAATTCAATGTGCGGGTCCCAGAGGGTGAGTGATGACAAAAGAGAGAAAGCTTTATATTTATCAAAACGTTGTGACGGTCGTCGGGCTGACCTTATGGGGGATGGCGCTGGCGCAGGTGGTCTGGGCTTATTCGCTGCGCGAGCAAATCACCATCCTGGCGCTTACGCCGGTCACGGTCGTCGTCGGCTTCTTTTCGCATCACGTCCATTTGCCCATCGGCAAGCGCTTCACGCGTGAGAAGGTTACGGTGACATTGTCGGACGCCGTCGTGCTGCTGATCGCCTGCTGGGGTGGCGTCTTCCCGGCGGTGCTGGTATCGGGGATCGAAGGCTTCACGTCGGTGGTGCGGACGCAGCGGCGGTGGTCGAGCTACCTCTTCTCATCGGCCATTATGTCGGCGGGCGCGGGCATTAGCGCCGCCGCGCTCAACGCCGTCTTGCACTACGGTTTTCAGGAACCGAGCAGCAACGGGCAGTATCCGCTCTTAGCCGTCACCGTAGCCATTCTCGTCGGCAGTTTCGTACAAGTCGTCACCAACATCATCCTGCTATCAACGCTCATCGCCTTGCGCCACGGCCTGCCGGTCTTCGACCACTTGAAAGATTTTCTCCGGGCGGCGCCGCTGTTTCTGCCGATCAGCGCCGCCAGCAGTGTGATGTACATCGCTTTTCAGCACAACCCGCTGGTCACCGCAGTCATCGGCGCGCCGGTGCTGCTATCGATCTATTTCAGCCACCATCAATATCAGGACGGCGTGCGCAAGCGCATGGCGGTGATGGAAAATGCGCACCGCCAGACGATTGAAGCCCTGGCCGTCGCCATCAACGCCAAAGACGCCGTCACTCATGAGCATGTCATGCGCGTGCAGGTCTACGCCGCGGGCGTCGCCCGCCTGCTCGGCTGTAGCGAGATGGAAATCGAAGCCTTGCGCGCAGGAGCACTGCTGCACGACATCGGCAAGATCGCCGTGCCCGATTACATCCTCAACAAGCCGGGCAAGCTCACCGCCGCCGAGTTCGAGAAGATGAAGCTGCACACGACGGCAGGGGCGCAGATTCTCAGCCGCGTCGAGTTTCCTTATCCCATCGTGCCTGTCGTTCGCCACCACCACGAGCGTTGGGATGGCAAGGGTTATCCCGATGGCTTGAAGGAGGAAGCGATTCCGCTGACGGCGCGCATTCTTTCGGTGGTTGATTGCTTCGACGCCGTGCGCGAAGACCGCCAGTACCGCAAGGGGCTGACGCGCGACGAGGCCATCCGGCTGATTATGGAAGGCAGCGGCGCGCAGTACGACCCGCGCATCGTCGGCACTTTTATTGCGCACCTGCCGGAGTTCGAGGCCGAAATCCTGGCGGCGCGCGGCAAGCCGCTGCCGACGTTTGGCATTGAGGCGACGGAAGAATTATCCGCAGCCGCCCGTCAGGTGGCGCCCGCCGCCGGGTTTGCCGAAGAGAAGAAAGAAGCGGCGGCAGGCGTCGGCCACGACGAGGTAAAGGCGCTCTGTGATCTGGCGCAAGTCGTTATCCAGGCGCGCGGCTATGAAGAGATGCTGGCGGCGTTCACTGAAAAACTGCAATCGGTGGTGCCTTATGACACCTGCGCCCTTACCCTGATTGCGCCGGAGACCGGCGAGCCGCGCGTCGTCTACGCGGCGGGCGCGCACGCGGCATTGCTTGAAGGGCGGCGCATCGGCATGGGCGAAGGCGTTACCGGCTGGGTGCTGGCGAATCGCAAAGCGTTTGCCAACACTGACCCGAAACTCGATTTACCGTCATCGCTGGCTGCGAGGTTCAGCGATTACCGCACGCTGGCGGCCTTCCCTGTGATGCGCGACAAGCAGCGCTTCGGCGTGGTGACGCTCTATTCGTCTCGGCTGACGGTCTACACGACCGACCAGCAACGTTTGCTCGAAGAAGCGGCAGCGCTGCTCGGCGCCGCTCTGTCATCGAGCGGCGAGGCGGCGCTGCCGGAGATGCAGCAAACGCCGCGCGAGATGGCCATTGCGCCGCTAACTGTTACCGTGGTCGAGTCCGAGCTTAAGCACTAAGCTGAGCGTTTGTATTATTCATGACAAAACCCGCGCTTTGAGCCGCGCACGAATTCAATCAACTCATTGACGTTGGCGTCGTTCATCTGGCCCAACCGCTGCAAGGCTTCGTCGAGCGGCAAGCCGGCGCGCAGCAGCAAGCGATATGCTTCCTTGAGCGCCCGCAGATCACTTGCCGTAAATCCGGCGCGGCGCAATCCAACGACGTTCAACCCGCAGGCCCGCCCCGGCACGCCGTCCGTAGTCACAAACGGCAAGCAGTCCTGAACAATCTTCGCGTTGCCGCCAATCATCGCCAGTCGCCCCAGCCGGCAGAATTGATGCACGACGACACCACCTGAAATGAAGACCCGGTCACTGATCTCCAGGTGGCCGGCGAGCGCGACATTATTGGCGAGAATGACGCGGTCGCCAAGTTGGCAGTTATGCGCAACGTGCGCGTAAGCCATCAGGTAGCAATCAGAGCCGATCACCGTCGCCGAGCCCGGCTGAGTGCCGCGATGAATCGTCACGCCTTCACGTATCATACAGCGGTCGCCGATGCGCACACTGCTTTCGCAGCTCGTGAAGGAGAGGTCTTGCGGCTCGCCGCCGATGATGGCGCCCTCATAAATTACGTTGTCTCGGCCAAGCGTCGTGAAGCGCTTTACACAGGCATGAGCGCGAATCTCTGTGCCTGTGCCAATCGTCGTATCGCCCTCGATAATTGCGTAAGGACCGACGGTGACGTCAGCGCCGAGCCGCGCGTCGTCGTCGATGATCGCTGTCGGGTGAATCTGCATGGCGACAGCGTACTATACGGACGGCGGCAGCGAGAATCAATGCGCGCCGCGCAAGCGTCCACCCGCGTTGAGAGATTTGCTTTGCGCGGCGGCAGACTGTTACATTGCCTCTGTCAGCCAATTTCGTTCAGTCAAATCATTCATTACAGAAGTTCGTCGAATTCTCCCGGTTGAATCGGTTTCTTATCAAAGGAGGAGACTGCAATGTCAAGAGATGTGCGAACCGTTTTATCAATTGTTCTGACCTCTGTGCTGCTGATGGTAGCCGCGCTCCCGGCGCTCGGGCAGACGCGGCGAACGCCGGCGCGCCCGGCACCAAAGGCGAAGCCATTGCCACCGCCGCCGGCGCCCGCCACGCCTTATGATCAGGGTTATGTGCGCGGCTACGATGCCGGCTTCAAAGCGGGGCAGGACGATTACGGTCGCGGCACGCCGCGCGACCTGCGCAACAACCAGGTGTTTCAGAATCGTGAGCAGAATTACGATCCGAAATTCGCCGACTCTGAAGAGTACCGGCAGGCTTATACGCTCGGCGTCGAATTCGGCTATATGGACGGCTACTATGGGCGGACGCGCAACACGGTGTCGCCGGTGAACGGCGCGGTGCTAGCCAAGGCGGCATCGCTAGCGGCAGCCCAGCGGGCGCGCCGCGAGGCGCCGCGCGACGAGTACCGGCGCGATGATCAAGCGCGCAACGAGCCGCGCCGTGACGAGCCGCGCCGTGATGACCCGCGACGTGACGAGCCGCGGGGCAACACTCGCGCCAGCGTGCCGCTCGACATTCCAGCGGGCACGCAACTCAATCTGCGGCTGACCTCGCGGATTGACTCAAAGCAGAATCGTCCGGGCGACCGCTTCACCGCCGAAGTGACGACGCCGGGCGCGTACGAAGGCGCAATTGTCGAAGGCCACATTGATAAGCTCAACCCTTCGGGCAAAGTGAGCGGGCGCACAGAACTGGCGCTGGCGTTTGATTCGATTCGGCTGCGCGACCGCAATGCCGATTTGACAGCGAGCCTGGAAAGAATCATCGAGTCCGAGACCGTTAAAGAAGTGGACGAGGAAGGTAACGTCAAGACCGGCAGCCGCACCAAAGATTCGCAGACGCGCGGCGCGATTGGTGGCGCGGCGGGGGCGATCATCGGCGGCATCGCCGGCGGCGTCAAAGGCGCGGTCTTGGGCGCGGTCATCGGCGGCGCCGCGGGCGTCGGCACGGTCTACATCGAAGGCAATAAAGAGCTGATTCTCGACCCCGGAACCGAGATGGTCATTCGCACCGAGCGTGGCCGCGCCCGCTAAGCCCGCGCCTTCGGCACAGGCGATACGGCGACGCGGCGAAGGGGAGACGCGGCGAGGGAAAGGCCCGGAGACAGTTCGTGAGCCTTCACTTCACCGCATCGCCTCGGTCGCCGCGTCGCCGCGTCGCTCTTGCCTTCACAAATAAGTATTGCCCTTTAAAACACCCTGACGTATCTTGTCCATGCTGCTGCGGCGGCTGCCCTCGCTGTCCCAATCCCTGCCCCTTTGTCGGTTCCAGACCCCACGTGTCCTTCGCATGCTTTCGCTCGTAGAGCGCATCCCTGGAGTCAAGAATGAGTTTCTTCGACCTCACGCCGATCCTCGAAAAGATGCTCGCGGCGGCAGAAAACATCTCCGACTTGAACTTCTCCGTAGGCCGCCCGCCACAGGTCGAAATCAACGGCAAGCTTACGCCCGTCGAGATCAAAGGGCTGCGCAGCCTGTCGGGTTACCACACAGAGATCATTGCCATGGCGTTGCTCGAAGGCAACACCGACGCGGCACGCCGATTGATCCAGACCGGCTCGACCGATATCAGTTATGCCATACCGGGCAAGGTGCGGTTCCGCGTCAACGTCTTTAAGCAGCGCGGCTCGGTCTGCATCGTCATGCGGGTTATTCCGACGAGTGTGCCGACAGTTGAAAGCCTCGGTCTGCCAACCGCGCTCAGCGATATTTCACACTTGAAGAACGGCATCGTGCTGCTGACGGGGCCAACGGGATCGGGCAAGTCTTCGACGCTCGCCGCGATCATCGATAAGATCAATCAGGAATACAGCTATCATATCGTCACCATCGAAGACCCGATCGAGTTTTTGCATTCACACAAGAAATCAACCATCAACCAGCGCGAGCTGGGAACCGACACGCCGTCGTTCGCGCTCGGATTGCGCGCCGCGCTCAGGCAGGCGCCAAAGGTCATCCTGGTCGGCGAGATGCGCGACATGGAGACCACCGAGATCGCTCTCGAAGCGTCCGAGACCGGCCATCTGGTGTTGTCCACCTTACACACGACCGACGCCTCGAAGACCGTCAACCGCATCATCGGCATCTACCCGAAGAGCGAAGAGCATGTCATCCGCACGCGGCTGGCGAATTCGTTCCGCTACATCGTCTCGCAGCGCCTGCTGCCGCGCGCCGATGGCAGTGGACGAATTGCGGCGGTCGAGATGTTGAAAGGGACGCCGCGCACCCGCGAGTACATCGAGCAGGGCGAGACCGAAGGCAAGACTCTGCTTGAAGCCATGAACGATGGCGAGCTTGAAGGCATGCAGCACTTCGATCAGGTGATCGAGCGCATGATCCGCAATGGCACGGTGACTCAGGAAGACGGCCTGGCGTTTGCGACCAATCCGTCGAACCTGCTGCTGCGATTGTCGGGACTTGGCACAAGCGACGACATGCTCAGTCGGCGCGAGGAGCGCAACTACGTGCCGCGCTCGGCGGAATCTTTCGCCCGCCAGCGCATGGCCAACCTGGTGGAAAGGTAAAGCAACGATGATAGCCAACTGTCCGCAATGCGCGATGAGTCTGACGTTTGATGACGAGCGGCTGCCGACCGAATCGTTCAATGTGTTGTGCCCGCGCTGCCGCCAGTCGGTGACGATTGTGCCGCCGCCAAAAGAAGAGCCGCGCCTGCCGGGCACGACCGGGCTGCTTGAGTCGCCGCTGATGGCGACCGAGCCCGACCCGCTGCGCCAGCTCGTCGAGTTGTTGACGAGCGGCATCAAGCAGGCGCAGCAGCCCCAGGCGGATACGAAGTGGCAGCGCCGCCACGTCCTGTTATGTGTTGACGACGCGGCGCTCAGAGAGAAGCTGCGCCTCGCGCTCGACCCATCGCATTATGAAGTCTTCTCCGCGGATTTCGCGCCCGAAGCCATCGAAATCTTCCACGAGTCGCGCGCCGAAGTCATCGTCCTTAGTCCGCTCTTTGACAACGAGCATCAGGGCGGCGGCGCGATGATGCAGTACGTCAGCACGCTGACGCCGCAGGTGCGTCGCCGCACTTACGTTGTACTGATGTCGCCGCAACTGCGCACGCTCGACACCTATCTGGCATTCGCCAATGGCGTGAATCTGACGATTCACCCGGAAGATGCCGCGTCGTTCCAGGCGATCTTCGAGCGCAGCGTCCGCGACTTCAACGAGCTATACCGCCCGCACAATCAGGCCAGCTCAATCGCGCCGTTCTAACGCGTGACGTTGAGCCATCGCCGTCATACCGGCCACGTCGCGCCTTGACACGCGGTTTGACATTGCCGAAGCCTTACCGCTAATCTCTCATCAAGCCCAATGCGCCCGTAGCTCAATTGGATAGAGCGCCAGACTTCGGATCTGGAGGTCGCAGGTTCGAGCCCTGCCGGGCGCGTTTTTCTTCTTTCTTCTGTTGTAAATAAACTCACATCGTCATTGGCCACATGTCTCGCGTCAGTCGTTGCGCGGTTCTGTTAGAATAAAAGTAGAGGATTGTTTGAACCAGCGAAGCGGCGCAGAAGCCGCGGAAGCGAGGTAGAAGTATGTGCAGTAAGAATCAATTCGCCGCCGCGCTCACGGCGGTCGTTTTCATCCTCACACCCATTCTCGCGGTCAGGGCGGCTGATGGCACCGAGCGCACCATCGTCGTCACCGCGCATCCGCACAACGACAAGATGCGCAGGGAAGCCGCGCGTCTGCGCGCCGAGGATTTCGTCGTGCGCGAAGAGAAGGCCGCGCAGAAGATCGTCTCGGTCAAATCCGCAGCCGAAGCGCCGCCCATTATCGCCGTGCTCATTCAAGACGACCTCGTCGGCAGCGTCAATAATGAGCTGGACGGACTGCGGCAGTTCATTCGACAACTGCCCGAAGGCTCGCGGGTGATGGTTGGCTATATCACCGCCGGCTCGATGCGCGTAGTCCAGGACTTTACCACCGACCGCGCACGCGCCGCCGGCTCGTTGCGTATCCTGCGCAGCAGCAGCGACGCCGCGCCATTCAACCCTTACGTCGAGCTGCTCGAAGCCTTGCGCCGATTCGACAGCCAACCTGCCGGGCGGCGGCTGGTGCTGATGGTCACGGACGGGCTGGATACGTCGCGCGGGGTGGAAGCGGCCAGCGCCTTACAGTCGCCTGACTTGGAGCGCGCCATCCGCGAGGCGCAGCGGCGCGGCGTTGCGGTCTTCTCGTTCTACGCGCCATCGGTCGGCCTGACCAGCTTCAGCCGCCTTGAAGCCAATTATGGGCAGAGCTCGCTCAACCGCCTGGGTGACGAAACCGGCGGCGAAGCCTTCTACTCGGGCTTCATCTTTGTTTCTTTCGACCCATACTTCAAAGAGTTGAACGACCTTCTCGGCTTGCAATGGGTCATCACTTACCGCAGCGAGACGCCTGGCAACAGCTTCCGCCGCGTTGATGTCAGCGCCGAAGCGGACGTGCATCTGCATCACCCGCAGGGTTACAGCCCGAGGAGATAGTAGGCAGTAAGCCATAGGCAGTAGGCAGTTAGAAAACAGTGAAGGCAGCGAGTCGATGATCTTTCAATCTCGACTTGCTGCCTTTTGGATTTGTACGGATGACTTGACTGCCTACTGCCTACGGCTTACTGCCTACGGCTTAGATCGCTGCGAGAATCAGTTGCTCGCTAGAGAACCGGCGACCGTTCGACGAGCGGCTGTAAAACAACAAGCCTTCATCGTTACAGCCCTGCACGTGCGAGGCATCAATCCAGACGATGTGCAGCGTGCCCTCGCTGTCAACCGCCATCGAGGCGCTGTGTGCCCGCCCGCAGCGGTTATCGGCGTTCGAGACCTGAACCGCGTCCGCGAAGGTCACGCCGGCGTCTTCGGATTTCGCCAGGTAAACCTGCATATGGTTCGGCGCTTCGTTTTGATAAGAGACATAGACAACGTTTTTATAGGCCAGCGCCAGCGCCTTGCTGATCGAAGCGCCGGACGCCGTGGTCAACTGGAACGGCTCGGAAAATGTCTGGCCGTTATCCGTCGAGCGCGAATAGAAGGCGTGCTTGGCGTCGCCGACCACCTGTACCCAGACGACGCTCAAACGGCCCGTATCGTCCGCCGTGATGTGCGCTTCGGTGGCATTGCCATCGCCGCGTGAAACCTTTGTGGGAGCCGAAAAGGTCGCGCCATTGTCAGTCGAGCGCGAAAACAGAATGACGCTCGCGCCCGCGCCCGCGTCTTCCCATGCGACGTTGATGGCGTTGCCCTGTGTCATCGCGACCTCAGGCTCGAAGGCGCCATTCGAATTGCCGGAGAGCGTCAGCGGCTCGGAAAAGGTCTCGCCCTGATCGGTCGAGCGCATGAAGCGGACATGCTTGACGCCGCCGGTCGTGTCACCATAGACGAGGTTCAGGTTGCCGCTTGCGTCCATCGCCAGACGCGGCGAGAAACTGCCGCCATCGCCCGGCGTCAGAATCTGCGGCTTGCGGAACTTGGTCTTCTTCTTGGTGCGCAGCAGGTAGGCTTCATAAGTGCCGGTCGATTCGTCGTGATAGGCGATGTAGACGTGCAGCGGCCCATCTTTAGAAACCACCAGCGACGGGCCAAAGGCTTCGCCACGCGAGTTGGACAGGTTGCGCGTCTGCGGCAGGTTGTCCCAATTGGTGCCGCCGTCTTTCGATTGCGTGAAGAATATCTGGCTGTGCGGACGATGCTCGCTGGCCGGCGCCGTGGCCACAGACATGGCTAGGTAGAGATGATCGTTGCCGTCAATCTGTAGGGACGGGAAGCGCGTCGCGCCGAAGAACATCGGCGACTGCGCGCTCGTCGATTGCGGAGCTACGCCGGCAGACGCCAGCACCAAAAGAATGGCGAAGAAAATTACGAATACCGCTTTCCTGTTCATAACCTCACCCGTTGGAAAGTTGCGAGCACGGATTGATCGAATGCGAACGAACATAACGCCTTCCCGATGTTACACGATCCGGGGATTAGGGGCTAGGGTTAGGAGAAAAGCTGAGTCGGCAATCATCTCGGCGTAACTTCCGGCCCTAGCCCCAAGCCCCTAGTCCCTAGCCCCTGGCCCCTGTATACTCGACCTTGAGGATGGAAGAATGACGGCGAAGATTCTCGATGGCGCGAGCGTCGCCACAGCGATTAAAGAAGCGGTCGCGGCAGAAGTCAGCGAGCTAGCAGCGCGCGGCCTACGCCCCAGTCTGGCCGCCGTGCTGGTTGGCAACGACGCGGCGTCGCAGATTTACGTCTCCAGCAAAGTCAAAACCTGCGAACAGCTCGGCCTCTACTCCGAAAAGATCAAGCTGCCTGAAACGACGACGACCGCCGAGATGCTGGCGCTGATTAACGACTTGAACCGGCGCGAAGAGATTGATGGCATCCTTATTCAACTGCCGCTGCCTCGCCATGTGGATTCAACCACCGTGCTCGACTCGGTTGACGCGGCCAAAGACGCAGACGGTATTCACCCGGTTAGCCTCGGACGGCTGATGTTGAACGAGCTGGGCCTGCGGCCATGCACGCCCGCAGGCATCATGGAGATGCTCGATCATTACCAGGTCGAGGTGAAGGGCAAGCGCGCCGTCGTCATGGGCCGCAGCCGCATTGTCGGCCTGCCGATGTCGCTGCTGCTGCTGCACCGCCACGCGACGGTGACGATCTGCCATTCGCGCACCGAGAATTTGCCGGCATTGGCGCGCGAAGCTGATATCTTGATTGCCGCCATAGGCCGCATGGGAATGGTGGATGCCAGCTACGTCAAACCGGGCGCGGTCGTCGTTGATGTCGGCATGAATCGCGTGACGACGCGCGAAGACCTGGAGCGGTTTTATGGCGACGACGCCCGACGCCGCGCTGCCTTTGAAAAGAACGGCTCGACATTGATCGGCGACGTCAACCCGCGCGAGGTTTCCGAGGTCGCAGGCTGGCTGACGCCTGTGCCCGGCGGCGTTGGCCCGCTGACTATCGCCATGCTGATGAAGAACACGCTGACGGCGATGAAGCGGCGGCGAATGGCTTAAACAGGAGAGAAACGATGGCGGTAAAGAAAACGACAGAATGCCCGCACCTTGTGGCGACCACTGAATCGGCGCTGAACGTCGCCAATACGAACTGCGCCGAATGCGGCGCTACGGCGCCAACGCGCGTCTGCATGACGTGCGGCCATGTGGGTTGCTGTGAATCGTCGCAAGGCCATGCCCGCGCCCATGCGCTCGCCGCGCAACACCCGCTTATCCGCGAGCTTCCTGCCCGCCAGGGCTCGTTTACCTGGTGCTATGACTGCAACGCTTACCTGCAATAAATCGGCGCTTTCTTCTTGGAAAGCCGCCGCTTTGATTGTATGATGGCCCACGACTCGTAGTCATATCCCCTGTGTTATTCTCTTCGCAAAGGTGGAAACGGTTTGACCGGAACTCGCCACAACGCCGCCGAACCCGCAGCGCCGGGGCCGGACTTTGCGGCGCTCATCCGCCAGATTGCCGGCGGTGACCAGCAGGCGCTCTCGGCGCTCTACGACGGCACCAGTAAGCTGGTCTTCGGTCTTGTCCTGCGCATCCTCGGCGACCGCAGCGTTGCCGAAGAAGTGCTGTTTGATGTCTACACGCAGGTCTGGCGGCAGGCCTCGCGTTACGACCCGGCGCGCGGCGGGCCATTGGGTTGGATTACTACCATCGCTCGCAGCCGCGCCATTGACCGCCTGCGTTCGGATAAGCCTCGGCAACAAGAAGACGAGCTGAGCGACACAACCGCCAGCCGCGAAACCAGCGCCATCAGTCCCGAAACCAGCGCCGCGCTCGCCGAGATGCGCGAGATCGTTCGCGGCGCGCTCGACCTGCTGTCAGCGGAACAACGCGAGATCATCGAGCTGGCTTATTACTCAGGAATGACGCAGACAGAGATCGCCGCGCATCTGTCGTTGCCGCTCGGCACCGTCAAGACGCGCACGCGCCTGGCTATGATGAAACTGCGCGAGGCTCTGAGGCCGATTATGGAGAAACCGCTATGAGCACTTGCGCCGCCGCCGCCCAGATGAAAGAGCATGCGTTGCTCTACGCGCTCGGCACCCTGACGCAGAACGAAGCGCGCGCCTTCGAGGATCATCTCGCCGATGGCTGCAATGATTGCGAAGCCGAGTTGCGCGCCTCTGAGCAAGTGGCTAGCGGTCTCGCTTACGAAGCGGCAGAGGTCGCGCCGCCGGCGAACGTCTTTGAGCGGCTGATGAATTTCGTCAGCGAAGCGCCGCGGCCCGCGCCGGTCGCGCCCGCTGCGCCCATTCAATTGACGACCGTGTATAAAGACGAGGGCCAGTGGTTTGAATCATCGCCCGGTGTTCTGGTGAAGCGGCTGTTTAATAACCCCGAAACCGGCACGTTCACTTCGCTGATCAAGATGCTGCCGGGCAGCATCGGCACACTGCACCGTCATCCCGGCATCGAAGAGTGCATCATCCTCGAAGGCGATTTTCATGTCGCCGGCAGCCGCCTGGGGCCGGGCGATTATCATATTGCCGGCGCCGGCAGCATCCACGAGAAACCCTACAGCATCGGCGGCGCGTTGCTCGTCATCATCGGCCCGCCCTACGAACGGCTCTAGCTGCAACGTATAAAGTC
>JBJMGU010000108.1:0-18920 GCA_045807765.1 Blastocatellia bacterium | reverse complement strand
GAAGACAAGCAGTCAGTCTCTCGGTCGTTCCCTCGCCGCGTCTCCGCGTCGCCGCGTCCCCGCATCGTTCCCCTCCCCGCGTCGCCGCGTCTGTTCACTCTTTCGGTTTGGGCGGCGGCGGCGCGGTGACCGGCTTTGAGGTCTTCTCGGTGCCCGTCGCGGCAACGGGTGTCGTGACTACAGCGGTGACCGGCGCAGCGGCGATGGCCGCCGCCTTCGCAGATTTCATCGCCTGGTAGTATTCCTCCACGTAGTCTTTGATGGCCCCATGCCCCCAGCGCGAGTAGTAATCGTAGTTCTTCATCTCGCGGTAGACCGTGTCGAAGTCCCAGCCATAGTTGTTGTAGCGGTAAACTGCGCCGATTAACCCTGTGCGGTGGCGACCGCCGGCGCAGTGGACATAAAAGGGCCAGCTCGTCGAATCCTTGGCGATGTTGATGAATGACTCGACCTGCTCGCTGGTCGGCTTGCGCGTATCGCTCATCGGGATGTTGATGTATTTGATGCCCGCTGCTTCGGCGTCCGGTTTTTCATAACTGGCCGGATCGTCGCGTAGATCGATGATCGTCTTGATGCCGAGCGTGGCGAGCGCCTTATAATCATCCGGCTGCGGCTGCGCGCCGCGATAAAAGTGCGCGTCCATCTGCCCGAAATTCTTGATGGTGATGTGCGGGAAAGCCGATGGCCCGGTGATCTTCGGCGGCGCGTTTGACGTTGCCCTATCGTTGGCCGTAGATGAATCGGACGAATCACCCGCCGCGATTTCATGGTTTGCCGGGTTGGGTGCCACTGGCCCGGAAGGTTTCAGCAGGCCAAAGACGAGAATGACCAGCAAGGCGATGATCGCCGCCGCCTCCAGGTGGAGATGCGGCATTTGCTTCAACCTTGCGATGCGCGCTCTGATTCGCTCTCTTGTCCGCTCGTTCATCGAAGTCCTCCTAATTCGGTTTCGGCGCGACTGTTTTCGCGTCGTTCCAGTGAATTCAAACCAATCAGCCGGCTCGTGAGGAATTTATGCAGCGCCGGTTTGTAACCGCTTTCAAGCTGCAACAACGGTAATCATTTCAATCTTCGTGCCACACTTCCCGCCCGCTGTGTGCCAATTGCAAGGCGCGAGCGAATAGATTAGGATGGCAGCCAGCGAGGTGACTACCTTGAGAAAGATCGTCGAGTGCATCCCGAATTTCAGCGAAGGCCGCGACTCGCGAGTGATTGACGAGATCGTCGCGGCCATCCAGTCGGTAGCGGGCGCGGTGCTGCTCGACCGCGAATCGGACGCCGATCACAACCGCTCGGTCATCACCTTTGTCGCGCCGCCTGAAGCGGTGGTCGAGGCCGCTCTGGCCGGGGCACGCCGCGCCGCCGAGGTGATCGATCTGAATCGGCACACCGGCGAGCACCCGCGCATGGGCGCAACCGACGTCATTCCATTCGTGCCCATCAGCGGCGTGACGATGGAAGATTGCGTGGCGTTGGCCCGCGAGTGCGGCGAGCGCATGTGGCGCGAGCTACAAATTCCTGTCTATCTCTACGAGAAGGCGGCGACGCGGCCCGAACGCGAGAACCTCGCCAACCTGCGCAAAGGCCAGTTCGAAGGCATCCGCGACGAAATCGCCACCAAGCCGGCGCGCCAGCCCGATTATGGCGAAGCGCGTGTGCATCCGAGCGCCGGCATCACCGCCGTCGGCGCCCGCCCGCCGCTGATCGCTTACAACATTAACCTCGGCACCAGTGATGTCGAGATCGCCAACCGCATCGCCCGCGCCGTGCGCCATCTGTCGGGCGGCCTGCGCTATGTCAAAGCGCTAGGGTTTGAGCTGAAAGACCGGCAGCAAGCGCAGGTTTCGATGAACATGGTCAACTACGAAGGCACGCCGCTGTTTCGCGCCTTCGAGATGGTCAAGCGCGAGGCCGAGCGCTATGGCGTGCCGGTGGTTGGGTCAGAGGTCGTCGGCCTGGTGCCGCAGGCGGCACTCAACGGTTGCAGCGATTTTTACCTGCGGCTGGAAAACTTCAGCGCCGACCAGATACTGGAGAACCGGCTGGCCGCAGCGCTTGAAGACATGCCACAGGCCGCGCCGCTTTCGACCGCCGCAGGTCTTTCGCAAAACGTTCAGATCATGCCGGTAATGGCCGGACTTACCGGGGCCGGGGCCGCCGTCGAGCAAGGCTCGCGCAAGGTGCAGGTCGCGGCGCTGAAGCTATCGAACGCCATCGGCGTTTTTCCAGAGATGGTCGCCGCTGCAACGCCGACGCCGGGTGGCGGCAGCGTCGCAGCGCACGGCGGCGTATTGGCTGCCGCGCTCGGCCAGATGGTCTGCAACCTGACGATTGGTAAGCCGAAATACACGGACCGCAAGCTGCGCCTGCAAGCCATCCGCATCGAGCTTGAAGAGTTGAACACACAGTTGCGCGAGCTGATTGCCGAAGACGCCGAGAGCTTCGAGGCGGTGCTGAAGGCGTACCGCTTGCCGAAAGAGACCGACGAGCAAAAGGCGACGCGCGACGCGCGCATTCAATCGGCGACGCTGCTGGCGATCAATGTGCCGATGCGGACGGCAGCGCGGTCGCTGCATGTGTTGCGGCTCTTGCGCGAGCTGGCGGATATCGGCAACCCGAACGCGCTCTCAGATACGGCGGTCGGCGCGCAAATGGCGGCTGCCGCCGTCAAAGGCGCGTCCTACAATGTGCAGGTCAATCTCAGCTCGCTTACGGATCAAAAGATGGTGGCGCGCTGCGCCGGCGAAATGGCGCGCTTGCTTCAGGAAGCCCAAACGCTCGCCGATGAAGTGGACGGGAAAGCGAATAGTTAGAGGCTGGGGACCAGGGACTAGAGAAGAGGAAAGGCAGCACGCGCTCATCTCTAGCTCCTGGCCCCTGGCCCCTGGCCCCTAACCTATGCCTTCTCACTATAAAGACATTCAGTTCACCATCACCGACCGCGTGGCGCGGATTACGCTGGCGCGCCCGCCGTTAAACGTCATCACCATCGCGATGGCCAAAGAGATTGCCGACGCGGTGAATCGCGCCGATCTGATGGGCGAAGTCTGCGCCATCGTCTTTGCGGCGCAGCCCGGCGCGCGCACCTTTTCTGCCGGCGTCTCCATCGAAGAGCACCGGCCAGAGACGGTCTACCAGATGCTCGAAGCCTTCCACGACATCTTCCGCGGCTTGAACCTGGCGGCAAAGCCGGTGATAGCGCTGGTCGGCGGCGCGGCGCTCGGCGGCGGCTGCGAGCTGGCGGCCTTCGCAGACATCGTCATCGCGACGCCGGCGGCGCGCTTTGGCCAGCCGGAGATCAAGCTGGGCGTCTTTCCGCCGCTGGCGGCGGTCGTGCTGCCGCGCGTCGTCGGCGACAAGAAAGCGCGCGAGATGCTGCTGACCGGCGAGCTGTTGACCGCCGAACAGGCGCATGCGCTCGGCCTGGTCAGTTATGTCGTCGCCGATAGCGACCTTGAGGCAAAAGCTGAAGAGGTGCTGAGCGTCTTGCGGCAGTCGAGCGCTGCGGTGCTGGCCATGACTCGGCGGGCGCTGATGGCCGGCGCGTGGGCTGGCTTTGACGAAGCTCTCAAGCGCACTGAAGACATTTATCTCAATTCATTGATGCAGCTCAAAGACGCGGTCGAGGGCATCGAAGCTTTCATGGCCAAGCGACCGCCGCGTTGGAAACACAAATAGGAAGGTGACAAGTGACAAGTAACAAGTGACAAGAGATGAGGCCACGGCTAACGACTGCCGTTTCTTTCTTGTCACTCGTCACTCGTCACTCTCTGCTTATGCCGATTCCGTTACCGCTTGAGATCACAAAGACCGGAGCGCAGCAATTGACGGTACGCTGGGACGATGGCCATGTGAGCGTCTACGCGATCAAGCACCTGCGCGCCGAATGCACCTGCGCCATGTGCGTCAACGAGCTGACCGGCGCGCGCCAGATAGACCCGGCGGCGATTGCCGAAGAGATCACCATCATTGATGCGCAGCACGTCGGGCGTTACGGCGTGCGCTTCAAATTCAGCGACCAGCATGACAACGGCATCTACACCTGGGAACGGCTGCGCGCCATATGCCAATGCGAGCCGTGCCGCGCTCGTCATGCTGACGAATAACGATTGCTATAGTGACGGCTATAGCGGCGAGCGGAAAACCGTCTTTTTTTGGCAAGCGTATCAGCAAGGGCGGGCCGGCACAGGCCCTGCCACCGACTTTATCTAGAGCGAAAGGAAATCCATGAACCTGCGCATCGTTGCCCTCTTGCTTATGGGGATGCTGTTATGGCCGGTTGCCGGCCTTGCCACCGACGTGAAGAAGAAACAGGATGTCGTCGCGTCCATTGAAAAACATCGTACCGAGCTGACTGCTTTAAGCGACAAGATATGGGGCTATGCCGAGATTGCCTTGCGCGAAACGCGCTCGTCGAAAGCGCTCGCCGATTACGCCGAGCAGCAAGGCTTCGAGGTCAAGCGCGGCGTCGCCGGGATGCCAACGGCTTTCGTCGCCAGCTACGGACAGGGGCGGCCCATCATCGGCATTCTCGGCGAATTTGACGCGCTGCCGGGCATCTCGCAGAAAGCGCAGCCAGTCAAAGAGGCGCTCGAAGCCGGTGCCGCCGGTCACGGCTGCGGCCACAACCTCTTCGGTACTGCAAGCCTCGGCGCGGCCACTGCCATCAAAGAGCTGATTGCCGCGGGCCGTCTGAAAGGCACGATACGTTTCTACGGCACGCCCGCCGAAGAAGCCATCGGCGGCAAAGTCTATATGGCGCGCGAGGGCTTGTTCAACGATTTGGATGTCTGTCTCGCCTGGCACCCCGACGATCACACGCATGCCGACACGCAAAGCTCGCAGGCCGTCGTCACTTTGACGGTCGAGTTCAAAGGCAAAGCGGCGCACGCCGCCGCCGATCCGTGGAATGGCCGCAGTGCGCTGGCCGGGCTGGAGTTCTTCACCACCGGTCTGAATCGCATGCGCGAATTCGTGCGGCCTTCGGTGCGCATGCACTACACGGTCATCAAAGGCGGCGACGTGCCGAACGTCGTGCCCGAATACAGCAAGGTGCTGGTCTGGCTGCGCGACTCGAAGCGCAAAGGCACCGAAGAGCTGCTGGCGCGTGTCAGAAAGATCGCCGAGGGCGCGGCGCTGATGGCCGAGGTCGAATCACGGCTGACGGTCGAAGGCGGCGATTACGAGATGCTCGTCAACCTGACGGGCGAGAAGCTGATTCAAGCGAACTTTGAATGGCTCGGGCCGATCAAGTACACCGCTGAAGAGCAGGAGTTCGCTCGCCAGATTCAGCGCACCACCGGCGTCGAAGCGAAAGGCTTGAATGGCGACATACAGCCCTGGGAAGAACCCAAGCCCGACCCGGCTGGCGGTTCGACTGACGTGGCCGATGTCAGCTGGATCGTGCCGGTACTGCACCTGTCGGTGACGACCGCCCCGGAAGGCGCGCCGTGGCATGCGTGGCCTGTAGTCGCCTGCGGCGGCATGAGCATCGGCCACAAGGGATTGACGCAGGCGGCCAAAGCGCTGGCGACGACGATGGTCGACCTGTTCGAAAACCCAGAGGTCGTGGCAAAGATTCAAGCCGAGTTCAAAGAGAAGACCCGCGGCCAGGTCTACAAACCCTACATCCCCGACGGCCCGCCGCCCGTGCCGCAACAATAAGCCGTGACACCTGACAAGTGATGAGAAAAGTGTCGAGCCCTGGCCACTCTTGTCACTTGTCACCTATTGCTATCACGGTTTACTGGTTAGTGTTGCGCAAATTGCGCGGCTCGGGATATAGTTCGATTTCAAGATGAACATGCGCGTTCTGGTACTTAACGCTTCGTTCGAGCCGATCAACGTCTGCACGGTGCGCCGCGCCGTCGTGCTCATTTTGAAAGGCGTCGCGCACGCCGAAGAATGCTCGTCACATCACTGGCTGCACTCGTCGCGATTTTCGATGCCAACGCCGTCTGTCATCCGCCTGGTTGAGTACATCCATATTCCCTTCGAGCGCAAGAGCCTGTCGCGCAAAAACATTCTCCTGCGTGACCACAACACCTGTCAGTATTGCGGCAAGGTGTTGCCGCCGACCGAGCTGACGCTCGACCACGTCGTGCCGCGCTCGCGCGGCGGCGATTCGAGCTGGGACAACCTCGTCGCCTGCTGCCGCACCTGCAACAACCGCAAGGGCAATCACCGCCCCGAAGACGCCGGCTTGCGCTTGCTCAAGCGCCCGCAAGCCTACAACCTGCACGTCAACCGGCAGATCATTCGCTACCTGGGCCGCGCCGACGAGTCCTGGCGCAAGTACCTGTTTTACTGAATGATGAATGAGAAATGATGAATGATGAATGGGGAGACCGCCATCACGCTTTCATTCATCATTCATCATTTCTCATTCCTCGTTTGTGCTTGACGGTTGTTGGCGAAACCTTCATCATATTTGCACTCAGCCCAAAGCAGGTCGGCCTGAGAGGCGTGTACCAAACGACTGTGAACGAGGAAACCCACTGCGCCGTTGATTGACTGAGTAATGAATCCACTACAACAGGCCGTCTACGAAGTGCAGGAAGCCACCTTGATGATCGGACGCGCCTTTACCCGCGCCTTCAGCAAGCCATATTACTTTCGCGAAATCATCACGCAGATGGACGCCGTTGGCGTCGGCTCGCTGATGATCATCACGCTGACGGGCGGCTTTACAGGCGGTATTCTGGCGCTCAACACGGCACCGACCTTGAAGACCTTTGGCGCTACGGGCGTTACCGGCCAACTGGTGATGACTTCGCTGGTGCGCGAGATGGCGCCGGTGCTCGCCTCGCTGATGACCGCCGGGCGCGTCGGCTCAGCGATTGCCGCCGAGCTGGGCTCTATGGTCGTCAGCGAGCAGGTAGACGCGATGCGCGCGCTAGGCACCGACCCGATTAAGAAGCTCGTCTGGCCGCGGCTGCTGGCGCTGTTGTTGATGACGCCGGCGCTGACGCTGGTGGCCGACATCGTCGGGGCGTTCGGCGGTTATCTGGTGGCGACATCGCTGATGCATATCTCAAGCACCGTCTACATCTCGTCGGCTAAGAACGCGCTCACCTATAACGACATCGTCGGCGGACTGGTCAAGCCGATGGTCTTCGGCATCATCATCGCCGTCGTCAGCTGCCGCGCCGGGCTGCGGACATACGGCGGCACGGTCGGCGTCGGGCGCTCGACGACGCAGGCCGTCGTTCTGTCTGATATCCTGATTCTGGCGGCGGACTTCTTCATCCAAAAATTCTTGCAGGTGTTTGCCTGATTCGCACAACCCATGATGGAACGCAGTAACAGCGCGATTGAATTCCAGAACGTCACCATGGCTTACGACGAGCGCGTCATCCTCGACGACGTTAGCTTCGTCGTCAACCCCGGCGAGACTAAGATTGTTATGGGCGGCTCGGGCACCGGCAAATCGACGATCCTGAAACTGGTGCTCGGATTGATCAAGCCGCAGGAAGGGCGCATCCTGATTGACGGCGATGACACCGTCGCCTTCAGCGAGCACAATATGTCACAGGTGCGCCAGAAGATCGGCATGGTCTTTCAAGATGGCGCGCTCTTTGATTCGCTCACGGTCTATGAAAACGTCGGCTATCGCCTGTTCGAGCAGGGCATGCCCGAGCCGGAGATTGATGAAGCCGTGCGCCGCATGTTGCGCTTCGTCAACCTGGAGCACACCTTTGACATGATGCCGTCGGAATTGTCGGGCGGCATGCGCCGCCGCGTCGGCATCGCCCGCGCTCTGGTCGGCAATCCCAAGCTGATCTTGTTTGACGAGCCGACTGCCGGGCTTGATCCAATCACGGCGCGCACGATCTTAGAACTGGCGATGAAGCTGCGCGACCTTGAAGGCGTCAGCTCGATCTTCGTCACCCATCGGCTCGAAGACATCAAGATGCTGTCGTCGAGCTATGCGACCATCAATGAAGACGGCGAGGTCGAATTCAAAGGCGAAGACAATCGCTTTTGCCTGGTGAATACCAAATTCATCATGCTCAAGGAGGGCAAGATCATCTTCAGCGGCACCGATGAAGAGCTGTCGCAGAGCGATCACCCTTACGTGCGCGACTTCTTCCGCGAATTTTAACGGTCTATTGTCTGAGGAGTTGTTATGGCAAGAAAGAAGACTACGATTTCCGAGCTGCGCGTCGGCTTGCTGGCCATCGGCGCGATTGTCATTCTGATCATCTTCATCCTCAGCGTCACCGGCGACATTTCGCTCTTCAAGCGGCGGCTCACCTACACGACGCGCTTTAGCACCGCCGAGGGCTTGAAGGCCGGCGACGAGGTGCGGCTGGCAGGCAAGCTGACGGGCAAGGTCGAAAACGTAGAATTCGGCTCGGTGCCGCTGACGCCCAACGACAAGCCGATCATCGTCACCATGAGCCTGGACGCCGATCAGGTGAAAGACCGCATCCGCGATGATTCTAAAGTGGTGTTGGCGCAACAGGGCTTCCTCGGTGACCGCGTGCTCGACATCACACCCGGTACGCGCGACCACGCGCCGATTCCGCCCGGCGGCGAAATCCCAAGCGCCGATCAGGCCGGCCTCACTGCCGTCTTTCAGGGCGCTAACGACATCCTCACGCAGTTCAACACTGTTGGCAAACAGCTACAGGAGTTGATGGACAGCATCAACAAAGGACAGGGCACGGTCGGCAAGCTGCTCCACGATGACGCGCTCTACGTGAACCTGAACCGCACAGTCGTTGAGTTTCAAGATGTCGTCAACCGCCTGAGCAAAGGCCAGGGCACGATTGCCAAGCTGCTAAACGATCCGAAGCTCTACGATGACGTGCGCGGCGTCACGACCAGCGTGCAGGGCATGGTCGCAGACGTGCGCGCGGGCCGTGGCACGCTCGGCAAGCTGGTGACAGACGAGCAGCTCTACCGTCAAGCCAACGACATGATCGCCAAGCTCAACACGACAGCGGAAAAGATTGATCGCATCACCGCTGACCTTGACGCCGGGCGCGGCACCATCGGCAAGCTGCTCAAGGACGAAACATTGCACAACGACCTGTCGGCGACGGTCGCTTCGTTGAAGAACATCAGCAGCGGCCTGGAGAAAGGCGAAGGCGCGGCGGGCAAGCTCTTGCACGACGACAAGCTCTATAACAACCTCAACCAGACTTCAGCAGAGCTGGTGAAAATGCTTTATGACTTCCGCCAGAATCCCAAGAAATACCTGAGCATCAAGGTCAGCCTGTTCTAGCGCAGTTTTCGATTATGTTTGCCCAGTAGCGCAAGGCGGTTAGATTGCGCAACACCCAATAATGGCGGCGCGATATGCGTTTGCCGCAGGAAAGCGAAAAGGGAGAGATGGTTTGCAAACCACCTCTCCCTTTTTGTTTGTTGCCGGCTTGCGAGGGGCCGGCTTTACATATCTATGACCAGCAGGTTCGAGCGCAGGCCGTTGCTGATGACACGGATGCGGTTCGCCCCGGTCTTCAGATTTAGCTCATTGGCCTGACCGCTGACCGCGACGCGCTTGGGTGTGACGTTGTCAAAGCCGAATGGCGGCGTGATGACCGTGCCGTTGACTTCAATCTGTGGCTGCTCGCCGAACTTCTTGCCTTTGACGCTGAACGTGCCGCCTTTATAACTCGCCGCGTTCAATCGCGGCCCACCGGTGTCGCCGCCGCTAAAGTCGGTCAACATCGCTTTGCTCTGATTGCCCTTCGTATCGATTAAGCTCAGGCGCACTTGCGTCACTGCCGGCTGGCTGCCCATCTGCTTGATCGTGAAGTTGAAGAACTGCGAAGCCGGCACGCCGAAGTCAACCGTGAAGGGCGCCGTCTGGCCTAGCACATGACCCTTTTCATCGAGCATCTCAAGCTGCGCTTGCACGACATCACCATCCACATCCGTCAGTGTGCCGCTCAAGGTCAGCACGTCACCGTTCAGATCGCCTGCCAGTGATTTCAGCGCCGGCGGCGCATTACCGATTGGCTTGATCCAGTAGCCGAAAGCGTCCAGCGCTTCGAGGTCTTTTAAGGTGATGGTTTCGCGCTTCCCGGCAGGCAATGTCGGGTCTAGGACGCCGATGCGCATTTCGCCGGCAATGGCATCGTCGCGCCAGTGGCTCGCCTGCCGGCCATCGCCGCCCGTGCCGTCGGGCTTGCCCGTCGACAGTCCATAGGTATCGCCGCCGGCATAGAAATACTGCGCGCCGCCCGAAGAGAGAATGCGCGAAGCCGACGCGAAGCCGCCGAGGTTCGTGCCCGGCCCGACACGGAAGAGGTCCAGGATCGATAGCGCCAGCGGCGCATCGGGATTCATCTCTAACTGGCCAACGTAAGAAGTGAAGCCGAGGACGTGACCGATCTCGTGACAGGCGACGGCGTCAAAGTCTTCCTTGTCAGCGTCCACGCCATTGCTCGGGTCGAAGTCGTAAGTGACCCGCGAATCCAGACCGATGGCCGGCCCGTGCCCCCACGACCCCGATTCGTGATCGGGGTCGGCGATGGCATCGATGAAACCCCAGACGCGGAACATTGACGACGGCGCAACGATGGCTTGCGTCTGACCTTTATCGGTTGTCACGATCAGCTCAGGCAGGTTGAGATAGAGATTGTTCTTCTTCTGCGAGTTCGCAATGTCGAGCAGCCGCCCATGCAACGCCGGGTAGACCGGCTCGGCAAAAAGCAGTTGCGGATTGGTGAGGCCGACGACGTGATCAGGAAACGGCTCGCCGAACCATGTCGGCCCGAAATCTACATCGATGACGACGGTGATCGGCGTCTGGATCACCGACTCCCACATGGCCGCGGCTTTCAAGAAGGCCGCCTTCGCCGTCGGGTTGCTTTCGAGTTGCTCGGTGGCACGCAGGATGAGCGTCAGGCCATTGGCTTGAGCAGTCTTGGGCGGCGAGATGACGTGTAACTGGCGCGGGTCGCGCGGGCGCAAGAGCGCCTGTGCCTCGTCGCGCGTGGCGTCGCGGCAGCCCAGGCCTTTGTCGTTCTCATAGAGCGCACAGGCTTGATCGAAACCGGGCACGGCCATAATCGAAGGCGATGATGGCGACGGGAAAGTCGCCGCGCGCGAGCCGCTCATATGAAGTGGCATACAAATGGCGGCGACGAGAAACCAGATTGTAATTGATGGCCAGCCGGTTCGATGTAAGAGATGTGTCAACACGAATCACCTCCGCGCAAGGAAGAATGAGCAGGACGAAATATGAGCATTGAGCAATGGTCGCGCCGCAGCGGCGAGCGGCAAACGCGTTGTTTCGCAGGGGCAGCCGCGCCCATCAAGGGCGCAAACGGCAAGCACAATCCGCTACAAGAATAGCCAAAAACGCTCGAAAAACAATACTTTTCTTCGCCTCCGACAGGTGGGTTCAAAGGTGCTGACATGACCGATTTGGCGATTGATTAAGAAAGGATACCCGGTCAGGGAAGGTTAACCCGTGTGCGGGTCAAAAACGCTGCGCGAGCCTTTCATCTTGCCAATCGATGCGGCCATCGAAGATGAGGTCGTCGCCGAGCTGGTGGGTAGCAAAGGTCGAAAAGGTCAACGCGTCAGCCAGCCGCCGTATGCCGAGATCGCCTATGGCATCGGTGCCGCTGCCAATCAGCTTGGGGGCGATGGCGACGACCAGCCGGTGGACGAGTTGTTGCGTCAGCAGCGAAGTGATGATTCGCGCTCCACCTTCGACCAGCACCGAAGCGATGCCGCGGGCGCGAAGCTCGCCGAGCAGCAACCGCAGATCAACTCCTGCCGAATCTGCCGAAGCAGGCAAGGCTACAATCTGCGCGCCGAGCTGTTCGATAGCCTGCCGTGCGGCGCCATCTGCCTGTGAGGTGGTGGCGATGAGTGTGTGACGGGCGGCGCCGTTTGCCAGCACACGCGCGGTTAGTGGCGTGCGCAGGCGGCTATCGACGACGACGCGCAGCGGGTCACGCCCGCTCGCGAGCCGAACATTCAATTGCGGGTCGTCAGCCAGCACAGTGCCGATGCCGACCAGAATGGCGTCATGCTCGGCGCGCAACTGATGCGCCAGACGCAACGACTCGGGGCCGCTGATCCACTGCGAATCGCCGGTTGCCGTTGCAACACGCCCATCAAGCGTCTGCGCATACTTGACGGTGATGAATGGCAGATCGGTCGCTGTCATATGACTTTCATCTCGCGTCATAACTGCATGGCAGTTTACCCGGCGCGCAGACTCGAAGCCAATCAGACCGCGCTTAATTCGCCATCGGCGTCATTGTGTAGTCATCAAAGTAGCTGACGCTGTCGGTCTTCGACCAGATACCGATGCGGCCCGACACCGGCTCGGCGAGCGTGTATTCAAGCAGCAGCTTGTCGTTCAGGTAAGCTTGCAGGTTGGTGCCGTGAATCGCGATCTTCAGCGCCGCCCATTGATTCCAGTCGAGGTGGACGTTTTCCGTGCCGCGCTTGACGAAGCTGCGCTTGCCTTTGTTGAACGTCCATAGCACGACATTGTCTTCCTTGCCGTTGAAGCGCACGGTCAGATAATCGCCGTTCGGCTTGAGATTGAAGAGAATGCCGGCGCACGAATCAAGCTTGCCGGAAATCAACTTGAAGCGCAGGCCGATCTCGCCGTTCTGGAAGTCGGCAACGTCCTTCGCCACCGCATAGGGAAAGTAGGCGAACGCCTTGACGTTATCGATGAACTCTTCGTGGCGCGAGCCGTAGATGGCGCGCGCGTTCTGCGCCAGGCCGTTCGCCGGCTGCCCGCGCAACCACTGGCGGCCATCCACGGCGAGACACTTCTTGCCGCCGTCGTCAACAATCGTCCAGTTGCCGACGACCGCCAGGAACCTTGATGACGCGCCACCGACCTTCTCTTTCGAGAGGTCAACGCGCACACTCTTGGTCGCCGCCGCTTTTTTGGTGCGCTGCGCGTCGGCAGAAACCACGAAGATCAAACCTATAAGGGTAAGGCACAACAGAAAGCGCTTTTTCATTCTCATCTCCTTCATCTACGAATCAGCCACCACGCGACGAGAATTGCGAGCGGCCAGAGCAAGTAATAAATCCATGTCGCGCCCGCAGGGCGCACGGCCAGTGGGTAACCGGGAAATTCATTTTCTTCAACGTGCTCGGGAGCGGTCAGGCCAGCCAGGTTGTAGAGTTCTTCCAGCACGATGGCTTCGACCGTCGAGCGGTTCATCTCGCGGCGCTCGCCCAGCTCGTACCAGATTTCGCCATAGTGGTCTTCATCACTTTCAAACAGGCCGGTCTGAGAGCCGGCGGCGTATGTCACTTCGACGCGCGGCAGCAAGCGCCGCAGCTTGGCGAGAATGCTGCGTTCAAGGTCCATCAGGCGCGGGTCTTCGGGCGCGAGATAGACCGTCACTTTAAGCGGTTCTTTGATTTGCTTGAGCCTTGCCTCGTCGGCGGGCGCAAACGAGTTGCGGCGGTTCTCGCTGACATCCCAGCTTGTCCGCAAGCGTCCCGCGCCGACGACGACAAGCGCCAATCCAATAAAGATGGCCGCGGTCGCAACCAGACGATAGCGCCAGCCGCGGCCCGTGTGTAGCCAGGTAACGGCTAACGCGATGCCGGCCACGCTGAACGCCGCCATGACGACCACCGTGCTCAGCCTGAGCATGCCTTGCTCGAAGACGCGCAGCGCCGATGTCGGCGTGTAGGCCGCCAGTTCTTGCCACCAGCCGCCATGCACGGCAGCGATGAAATTCAGCGCCCAGGTGCCGACCGTAAATCCCAGCGTAATGATCGCGGCGCTGGCGGCGCTTTCGGCAATCGCGGCGGCGGCGACAGCAACGCCCGTGCTCAGCGTCATGTGCAACAGATGACCGAGCAGCAGGTTTACCGTTTCAGGCCCACACAGATGACCGCCGTAATGATTCCACAGCAGCAGGGCCATCAAGCCCGGCAGCCACGCGACCAACCAGCCGAGCAAGAGCGCCGCGACCTTGGCCGCCATCGTCGCCGTCAAGCCGGTCGGGAATTGTAAGATCAACTTCAAAGCGCCGCTCTGTTTTTCCGCCGCGACCAGGCGAATGACGACGAAGGGAAAAAGCAGCGTCACGGCCAGATCGTAAGCGCCGAAGGTCGGCACCAGAATGCCGTCAAGCGGCGTCAGCCCTTCAGCCAGTGCCGATGCGCCGCCGCCGATGCCGCTCGCTTCGGCATAGAGGTTGACCGCCGTGATGAAGCCGTTGCCGACCAGCGGCCCAACTAATAACAACAGAATCCAGTAAGCGCGCGACTGCATCAGCTCGCGCCACTCTTTAGCCAACAGCCGCAGCCAGCTTGCGCCCGCGCCGCTTGTCGCTCGCTTAATTTTCGGTGGTGAGTCCGCGGTCAAAACCCGCCCTTCATTGTTCGTTTATGTGAGCGCGAGAAAAATCTCTTCCAGCCCGCCTTCGGTCAAGTGAGCCTGGGTGCGCAGCTCATCGAGATGGCCTTCGCCGACAACGCGGCCAGCGCTCAACAGCACCAGCCGGTCGCAGACGCGCGCCGCGTCAACCAGTTGGTGAATCGATAGCAGCAATGTGCGCCCGCTTGCCGTTTGCGCTCGCAGCAGCGCCATCACGTCGCGCGTCTGACGGAGATCGAGCCCATCGAACGGCTCGTCCAGCATCAAGAGCGGCTGCGGCGTCAACAGGCTCAAGGCCAGCAGCACGCGCTTGCGCTCGCCTTTCGAGAGCGTGCCGAGGCGCGCGGCGAGCAAGCGTTCGAGCTTCAACGGCTCAACGAGCGCCGCGACTTTTGTTGGCGAGCCAGGATAGAGCTTTTCAAAGAAGCCGAGCGCCCAGCGCACTGTCTGTTCAGCCCACGGCAGAATGCCGTCAGGCATATAAAAGAGCGCTTCTTTGCGGCGCGTCGGCGCAAGTCTGCGGTCACGGAAAACCACCGCCCCCTGGTTGGCCCGCAGCAAGCCGGCGACACATTCAAAGAGCGTCGTCTTGCCCGCGCCGTTCGGGCCGATCAATCCCATCACGTCGCCCTCTAGCACCGTGAAGCTGACGCGGTCGAGCGCTTGCTGTCTGCCGAAGCGCTTGGAGATTTCTTGAATCGATAACAGCATGACTCAGAAGATGAACCGCACTTGCAGTTGGAACATCCGCGGCGGATCAACGTTGGCGAAGGCCGGCAGCGCGTTGGTAGCGGTGCCGACGGCCACCAACTGCCCGAAGGTCGGGTTCGGCGTCAGCGTGTCGCCGTAGATCGTCTGCCCGCGGCCAAGATAATTCCCATGATTGAAGATGTTGAAACCTTCCAACTGGAGCAGGATCGCCGTCCGCTCTGACAGCCTGATGCGATCTTCGACGAAGACGGCCACGTCAGAGGTCGGCGTGCCGTGGAATGCCGACTTGCTGAGAATCTGTCCGTTGACGACGGGGCGGTCGTTATTCGCGCCGTCGCCGTTGTTGTCAATGCCCGTGGTGGCACTGAACGGACGCGCCGACGCGAACATCATCAGGGTGCCGGCACTGAGGTTAAACGGGAACCGATAATTGAATGTGAAGACGGCGCGATGGCGCTGATCAACGACGCTCGGCCCGCGCTCTTCCTCGCCCAGTCGCCCGATGTTGCCCTGATTCGGCGCAATGCCGTTGCCGTCCGGCTCGAAGGTGTTGGTGGCCTTCGACAGCGTATAGCTGAGCGAGGCAAAAACACGCGGGTGGCCGCGGTAGGTGATCTGCGTTTGCAATCCGTCGTAATCGCCGACGCCGAGGTTCATGATCGTGTTGACCTGACGGACGCCGCCCGCGACCGGCAGGATTGGCCGTGTGAGATTTGCCGCCGCCACGGTTCGGACTTGTCCGGGGGCCGTGCGATCAAATACCGATGGCGCATTCAAATCAACTGTGCGGTCGAGACCTGTCCAGTGTTGATGCACATAATCGGCTCCGGCGACCAGGCCCCTTGCCAGTTCGTGCTCGACGCCGATAGAAACGACCTGGCTGCGCGGGTTCACAAACTCACCGGGGTAATTCGGCAGCTTGTTGAAATCCAGCCCGTACTTCGCGAATTGCGCCTCGTAGAAAGCGCGCTTGCCGGCGATGATCGTGATGTCGCGCGCCGGCAGTTGCGAAGGCGGCAGCGTTTTCGGATCAACGTTGATCGGCACACAAGTCAGGCAGGTCGGGAAGCCGAGTTGTCCGGCGACTGCCGTGTAGGTCGCCAGTCCGTCCAGCCCGTTGACCAGATAGCCGGCGACTTGATTCGACCTGATCTGCGTGTAATACATCGCGTAGCCGCCGCGGATCGATAAACGCGAATAGCCCCCCGGATGCCAGCCGAAGCCGAGGCGCGGCGCGAAATTCTTCGTCGCGTCGGTCAGCGTCTGCCGGTCGTAGCGCAGTCCTGCGTCAATCGTCAGGTCGGGATGCACGTGAATGCTATCCTGTACGAACCCGGTCAGCAGCCACTGTGGCAGATCGTAGCTGCTGATCCCGAAGTTGATCGGTTGGGTATAGTTCTGCACATCGGCCAGCGTCAATTGATCGAAGGGCTTCGTGGTCGTGTTTTTGAACGTGAACGTGCCGAGGACCGCCGTGCCCGGCTCGCTGCCGGTGCCGCCCGAGGTGTGATGAACCACACCGCCGCCGAGGCGGAGATAGTGCTTGCCGAGCGTCCACGACAGCGTGTCCGAGAATTGAAACTGGTAACTGTAAATGTCAGACGAGCGCGACTGCCCAATGGTAAAAGGCACCGTGCCGCTGCGCGTGTAGGTGGTCGAGAGGTTCTGAGCTTCCCATAGCGTGACCGGATCGCCATGCAGGTAAGCAAATCGCGCCTCATTGAGAAGGTGCGTGCTGAAAACCGTCGTGTGATTGAGCTGCGTCGTCCATGCGCGCCGCGCATAGCGCCGCGCGACGCTGGGCGCGCTCGTGCCGCCCACAGCATCCTGCGGGTTGTCGTCGTCAAAGCGATCAACATTCATGCGGAGCATCAAATTCTGGTTCGATGTCAGCCGGTGGTCCAGCCGCCCGTTGAAGAGGAACTGGCGGTAATGACCGGTGTAGTTGAGATGGCCATCCGCCGGCAACACAAAGGCCGGCAGCGTCGGCGAGAGGAACGTCGTGCGATCCTGCCGCGTGTAGTCCGACGTGGCGAAGAAAAACGTCCTGTCCTTGATGATCGGCCCGCCAATTGAGCCGGAGACCTGCTTCAAGGCGTCGGGGATGTCTACGGGGTTGATTGCCCGGAGCGTCGTCGGCGTGATACAGCTCGCGACCGAGGGCGGGCAGAAATTATTCGTCGAGAAGGTCTCCGCCTGCCAGTCGCCGGGACGAAGCAGGAATATCCCTTCGCCGTGCAGGAGGTTGGTGCCGGACTTGGTGACGATGTTTAACGCCGGGCCGGCAGTCCAACCGAATTCGGCGGAGAAGGCGTTCGTCAGTATGGCAAATTCCTGGACAGCGCCTATCGGCACGGTCGCAATCGTTGTCTGCCGGCCCCACCCTTCGTCATTATTCGCGCCGTCGAGCGTGAAGGTGGTTGTGCGGCGTGAGCCCGCGCCGGTGATGAAGTAGGTCTGATTGACGAAGAGGTCACCCGTGCCCTTCCCTTGCCGAAAGGCGGAATTCAGCAACGGCAGCGACGTCATCTTGCGCCCCAGGATCGGCGTCTCGTCAATCTGCTGGCTTTTCAGCGGCAGGCCGATCTGCGGGTCGGCGCGTACGCCTTCAGTGGTGCCGAAGATGGTGACTTCGCTCTTGCCGCCGCTGACGACGAGCTTGATCTTCACGGTTGCGGTTTCACCCGCGCGTAGCGTCAGACCAGAAACGTCCTCGGCGGTAAAACCGCTCATGGCAACGCTGACCCTGTACTCGCCGGTCAGCGAGAGCGCGGCAATCGTTGCAGAGCCTTCCTCTCCAGAGATCACCTCGCGCGCCGCGCCGGTGGCGGTGTTGACCACAGAAATCTTCGCGTCCTTTACCGCGCCGCCATTTTGATCAACTACCGTCACGATCATCGTCGCCGTGTTTGGAGACTGCGCCGCGACCGGCGCCGCAATGATGCCAGAGAATGCCATCAGAAGCAGGAGTAAACGGAGTAGATTCTTCGTTTTCATTTGATCACCTTGTCCCATATTCATCCTTTACAGGTTTAATTGAGCCTGAGACAAAACATGGTCTTATCGTTTCAGAGGAAACAGGAAATTGTAACGGCACGCCCTTGATCGAACAGTTCAGCGGACCACCTCGATGTTTAGCACCGGGTGAACTTCGTACCAGTTGTGATCGTGCTCGCCGTCATAGCGGCTGACGCCGTAGACGCGCACGCGGCTGCCGACCGTCGGCGGCTGCAAGCGCAGCGGCTCGATGATCTCGCAGACGATGAAGCGATCCTGCGCGTTGAGGTCATCAACCAACCTGAACGTCAGGTCGCCGTCTTTATCGTCAAAGCGCACTTCGCTGACATAACCTTCGGCGACGACGTGCGGCTTGGTGTTGCTTTCGATGTCGCTGATGCTGACCGGCTGGAACTCGCGCCAGTCAGCCGCCGCCAGCGTCTTCAAACCGCCGGACTCTTCATCCGTGACGGCGCGGCGATGCACAAAGATGAGCGCCGCAGACAACACTAGGACAACGGCAATCGCCGTTAGCGCCAGACGCGGCGTTATCCACCTGCCGCGCCAGCCGGCAAGCTTGCCGGGCGCAGACTCGCGGCGCTCGTCTTCGCGGTCAATCGCCGCTTCGATAGCGTTCCAGGCGTCGCGTTGCGGCTTGACCTCTGGCAACTGCGCGGCGAAACGCTGACCGTTGCGTAAACGGGCTACGGCATCGCGACACTCGCCGCAATCGAGCAGGTGATCTTCGACGCGCTGCACGCGATCCGGTATCAGCTCGTTGGTGACGTAGCGCACCAGTTCACGCCGCCTTATTGTTCGCCAACACTTCATCATAATTACTCCACTCACAAGACGCGCTTGAACGGGCGCAGCCGCGCTT
>JBJMGU010000107.1:0-15143 GCA_045807765.1 Blastocatellia bacterium | reverse complement strand
TCATTTTTGGCTCATCACCCTTTCGATTAATCGTGAGCGGCCATCATAGCCGATTTGTCCGGGGTTCGCGCTTCGGGGCTTAATGGATTCCCGCAAAATTGATACAATGCCCCGCGTTCGGCTCGCACAGGTCAAAAATCTTGAGAGGTGATAGACGATGAAGCGACGCATTCAACTCGCGCTCCTCCTGTTTGCCGTTTGCTGCTCGTTCTTGCTGCCCGTGCAGCAGGCGCAACATAACGAACGCTCACAGGCGACGAAGAATATAGATGACGCCGCGTTGCGCAACGCCGACGCGAAGAAAACCGATTGGCTGACGCACGGGCGCAACTATGCCGAGACGCGCTTCAGCCCGCTCCAGCAGATCAACGCCGCGAATGTCAAAACCCTCGGCCTCGCGTGGGCCTTCGACGCTGAAACGACGCGCGGGTTGGAAGCGACACCTATCGTCGTTGACGGTGTCATCTACACGACCGGGAGTTGGAGCATCGTTTATGCGCTCGACGCGCGCACGGGTCAGTTGCTCTGGAAGTACGACCCGAAGGTGCCGGGCGCCTATGGACAACGCGCCTGTTGCGATGTAGTCAATCGCGGCGTCGCCGTCTACAAAGGCCGAGTCTATGTCGGCGCGCTCGACGGGCGGCTCATCGCTTTAGACGCCGCCACCGGCAAGCCTGCATGGTCGGTCGTCACCGTAGACCAGTCACAGCCGTACACGATCACCGGCGCGCCGCGCATCGTCAAAGGCCGCGTGCTGATCGGCAACGGCGGCGCCGAATTTGGAGTTCGCGGTTACCTTTCGGCTTATGATGCCGACACAGGCCATCTCGCATGGCGCTTCTACACCGTGCCGGGTGATCCGTCGAAGCCGTTCGAGTCACCGGCACTAGAGCGCGCCGCCAAGACCTGGAACGGCGAGTGGTGGAAGATAGGCGGCGGCGGCACGGTCTGGGATTCGATGGCTTACGACCCGGAGCTTGACCTGCTCTATGTCGGCACCGGCAACGGCTCGCCGTGGAATCAGAATGTCCGCAGCCCCGGCGGCGGCGATAATCTCTACCTCTCTTCAATCCTCGCGCTCAAGCCCGACAGCGGCGAGCTGGTCTGGCACTATCAAACGACGCCGGGCGAAAGCTGGGACTTCACGGCGACGCAACACATCATTCTTGCCGACCTCGATATGGGCGGGCACAAGCGCAAGGTGCTGATGCAAGCGCCGAAGAACGGCTTTTTCTACGTCCTCGACCGCGTGACCGGCGAGCTGCTTTCCGCCGAAGCTTATGTGCCGATGAACTGGGCGACCGGCGTTGATAAGAAGACGGGCCGGCCCATCGAAAGACCGACGGCGCGTTACAAAGACACCACCTTGACCATCGTGAAGCCCGGCCCGATTGGCGGTCATAACTGGCAGCCGATGTCTTTCAACCCGCAGACCGGGCTGGTCTACATCCCCGCGCAAGACCCGTTCTTTGGTTACGCCGGTGAGAAGAAGTTTCAATACCGGCCCGGCTCATGGAATACCGGCAGCGACTTTTCGCAATTGAAAGCCGCGCCGCCGGTCGTGCCCACGGGCCACCTGCTGGCCTGGGACCCTGTGGCGCAGAAAGAGCGCTGGCGCGTGCAGTACAAGACTCTCTGGAATGGGGGCACGTTGACGACTGCCGGCAACCTCGTTTTTCAAGGCACGGCGGATGGGCGCTTCGTCGCTTACTCGGCAGACAAAGGCGAGAAGCTCTGGGAGGTGACGGTCGGCACAGGCATCATCGCCGCGCCGGTGACTTATGAAGTGGACGGCGTGCAGTACGTCTCGGTGATGGCGGGATGGGGCGGCGCGGCGGCGCTCGTCGGCGGCGTCGAAAGCGGGCGCGCCAACGGCGCTGGAATGTTGCTGACGTTTGCGCTGAACGCCAAACAGACGATGCCCGACACCTTCAGCCGGCGGCTCCAGCCTGTGACGCCGATTGAATTCACCGCCGCGCCGGAAAAAGTCGCCGCGGGCGCGGGATTGTTCGCGCAGTGGTGCGCCACTTGTCACGGGCTGGTCGGCATCAGTGGCGGTGCAACCCCCGACCTGCGTTATTCGGCGGCGTCGGTCTTTGATCACTACAAAGAAATTCTCCTTGAAGGCAAGAACCTGTCGCGCGGCATGCCGTCGTTTAAAGAGTGGCTGACAGCGGAAGACATCGAAGCGATTCGCGCCTACATCCTCAAGCGCCGCGCCGACCTCAGCCCGCCGGCAGCGGGAACGCAGAAGTAGAACGACGCGGCGACGCGGAGACCGAGGCGACGCGGGGATTTTGCTTTATCGCGGTGGTCGCGCATACTTTAGAAGCATGACCAGCGTTGATGCGAAACAGCGGATTGCCGCCGCGCACCACGAAGAAGCGGCGGCAAAGAATCAGGCGGCGCGGTTATCCATCCTCGCCGCCGCCTTCCTCATCATCATCAAATCCATCACCGGCTTTCTCACCGGCTCGATCAGCGTCTGGGCGTCGCTGCTCGATTCGTTGATGGACATCTTCGCCTCGGTGGTCAACTTCTTCGCCGTGCGCGCGGCGGCGCGGCCCGCCGACGAAGATCACACCTATGGGCACGGCAAGGCCGAATCGCTCGCCGGATTGTTCCAGGCTATGGTCATCACGGTGTCGGGCCTCTTCCTCATCCGCGAAGCGATCAAGCGCATCCGCGAGCCGCACGAGATTGCTTCTGAGTGGCTCGGCATCGGCACGATGGCCATCGCTATTGTGGTGAGCCTGGCGCTGGTGGCGCGCTTGCGCAAAGTCGCTCGCGACACGGAATCGCCGGCGCTCGCCTCGGACGCCGTGCATTATGCGTCGGACATCTACACCAACGGCAGCGCCCTGGTGGCGCTCGCCATCGTCTACTTCAGCGGCTGGAAGATCGTTGACCCGATCATCTCGATTACGATTTCGCTCTACATCCTCTGGTCGGCGTTTACGGTGGCGCGCGAAGCCGTAGACATTCTGATGGACCGTCGCTTGCCGCAAGAGATCGATGAGCAAGTCGCCGCCGTCGTCAGCCGTTACCAGGGACAAGGCGTCTTCGGCTTCCACGATCTGCGAACGCGACGTTCAGGCTCGCTCAAGTTCATTGACCTGCATCTCGACGTCGAGCGCCGCCTGACCTTCGAGCAGGCGCACGCCATATCGGTGCGCGTGCTGCGCGAGATCGAAGCCGCAATCCCGCGCTCGCGCGTCAGCATTCATACTGATCCTGCGGATCAGGGGGCTAGGGGCTAGGGATCAGGGACTAGGGAAGGGAACACGCCGGTCTCCGGCCCTAGCCCCTAGCCCCTAGTCCCTAGCCCCTCTTCTGCTACAATATGCCTCGCGCCCGGCCAGTGGCGGCGCGTCAATTCCTGAAAACAACCCTCGGAGGTGAAGAGTGAATCGTATGCGCTCGCGTTGGTTTGTCGCCTGTTGCTTCTTGGTTATTCTTTGTATCCCTTCTTCGATCCTCGCGCAGTCGTTCGATCAAAAACTCTATCAGGGCATGAAGTGGCGCATGATCGGCCCGCATCGCGGCGGGCGCACGGTCGGCGCGGTTGGCGTGCCGGGCCAGCCGAATCTCTTTTATATCGGCGTCAATAACGGCGGCGTCTGGCGCACGGATGATTATGGGCGCACCTGGCAGCCGATCTTCGATGACCAGCCGACCGGCTCAATCGGCGCGCTTGCCGTCGCGCCGTCAAATCCCAGCATCATCTATGTCGGCAGCGGCGAAGGCTTGCAGCGCCCCGACCTGTCAGTCGGCGACGGCATGTATAAGTCAACCGACGCGGGGCGAACCTGGCAGCATCTTGGCTTGCGCGAGGGCCAGCAGATCGGCGCCATCATCGTTGACCCGAAAGACGCCAATCGTTTGTTTGTCGCCGTGCTCGGCCACCCTTACGGAGCGAACCAGGAGCGCGGCGTCTATCGCTCAATCAACGGCGGCCAGTCGTTTGAGAAGGTGCTTTACAAAGACGAGAACACCGGCGCGATTGCCCTGGCGTTCGACCCGATGAATGCGCAGACCGTCTATGCCGATCTCTGGTCGGCGCGGCAGGGGCCGTGGGAGAACGGCCAATGGCAGGGGCCGATGAGCGGCCTTTACAAATCTACCGACGGCGGCGCGACCTGGCGGCAATTAACCAAAGGTCTGCCGACCTTTGAGCAAGGGCTGGGGCGCATCGGTTTTTCGGTCGCGCCCGGCAACGCCAACCGGCTCTATGCGACCGTGGATGCGGCGCCGCAGTTCGGCGGCCTCTACGCTTCGGATGATGCGGGCGAGAGTTGGCGGCGGGTCAACGAAGACCCGCGGCTGTGGGGGCGCGGCTCGGACTTTGCGGAAGTCAAAGCCGACCCCAAAGACGCCAACATCCTCTATGTCGCCAACGTCGCGACTTATAAATCTACCGATGGCGGCGCGAGCTTCACGGCGTGGAAAGGCGCGCCGGGCGGCGACGATTATCACACCATCTGGATCAACCCGGATAACTCGCAGGTCATTCTGCTCGCCAGCGATCAAGGCGCTGTCATCACCGTCAACGGCGGGCACAGTTGGAGCAGTTGGTACAACCAGCCGACGGCGCAGTTTTATCATGTCATCACCGACAACCAGTTCCCTTACTGGGTCTATGGCGGCCAGCAGGAGAGCGGCTCGGTCGGCATCACCTCGCGTGGCAATGACGGGCAGATTAGCTTTCGTGAATGGCATCCGGTAGGCGTCGAAGAGTATGGCTACGTTGCGCCCGACCCGCTCAACCCGAACATCATCTACGGCGGCAAGGCGAGCCGTTATGATCGCACCACCGGGCAGACCGAAAACATCGCGCCCGAAGCCGTGCGCAGCGGCAAGTATCGCTTCCTGCGAACCTCGCCGATTATGTTTTCACCGACCGACCCGCACGTGCTTTATCTCGCCGGCAATGTGCTGTTCAAGACGACCAGCGGCGGCAAGAGCTGGGAGGTCATCAGCCCTGACCTCTCGCGCGAACAGCCCGGCGTGCCCGCGAGCATCGGCGTCTTTAGCACGCCCGATCTTGCACGGATGCCGCGACGCGGCGTGATCTACGCGCTCGGCCCATCATACAAAGACGGCAACACGATCTGGGCCGGCACCGATGACGGACTGGTACACCTCACACGCGATGGCGGCAAGTCCTGGCAGAACGTCACGCCGCCGCAGTTGACGGCGTGGAGCAAGGTTTCGCAGATTGACGCCAGCCACTTCGACAGCAACACGGCTTACATCGCCGTCAACCGCATACGGCTCGACGACATGCGCCCGCACATCTACCGCACACGCGACGGCGGCAAGAGCTGGACAGAGATGGTGCGTGGCTTGCCCGATGACCCGATCAACACGGTGCGCGAAGATCACGAGCGCCGCGGCTTGCTGTTTTGCGGCAGCGAGCGCGCCGTCTTCGTATCGTTCAATGACGGCGACGACTGGCAGCCGCTGCGCTTGAACATGCCCGCAAGCTCGATTCGCGATCTGGTCATCCACAACGATGATGTCGTCGTCGGCACGCACGGACGGTCGTTCTGGATTCTGGACGATATCACACCGCTTCGGCAGGTCAGCGCCCAGGTCGCCACCGCAAACGCCTATCTCTTCGCGCCGCAAGTGGCGTATCGCATCAAGCGCAACACCAATACAGACACGCCGCTGCCGCCTGAAGAGCCCGCCGGTCAGAACCCGCCAGACGGCGCGATCATCAATTACTATCTGAAGGCGAACGCGGCGACGCCCATCACGCTTGAGATATTCGACCGCGACGGTCGTGTGGTGCGCCGCTTTGCGAGCAATGACCAGCCGGAGCCTGTCAGAGAGAAAGAGCTGGCCATTCCGACCTACTGGATACGCCCGCCGCAACGGCTGGCCACGGAAGCCGGGATGCAGCGCTTCGTCTGGGATTTGCATTATCCGCCGCCGCCCGCCGAGCGCCGCGCTTATCCGATTTCGGCAATCTATCGCGATACGCCGAGCGAGCCGATGGGGCCGGCGGTCTTGCCGGGCAGCTACACCGTAAAACTGACCGCCGGTGGCAAGAGTTACACGCAGCCGCTCGTCGTCAAGATCGATCCGCGCGTCGCCACGCCGATGGAAGGGCTGGCCCAACAATTCAATCTTTCGATGCAATGCTACGAAGGGCTGCTGCGCCTGAGCCCGGCGCTTGAGCAGGCGCGGCAGTTGCGCGGGCGACTGAAGTCGCTCGGCGAGCAGGCTCCGAAAGGCGCGGTTGCCGAAGCCGTTGCGGCGCTTGATAAGAATGCAGCGGCGCTTGCCGGCAGTGCGCCGGGGTTCGGGCGCGGCGGCGGTGGCGCAATGAGTTTATCGCGTGCGCTGGCGGAGCTAACGGCGCTGCTTGAAAGCTTGCAGGCCGCCGACGTAGCGCCGACCACACAGGCCGCCGCTGCCGTCAATCAACTGCAACCGGCGCTCGTTGAATTGGCGGCGCGATGGGAGACAATCAAAGGCCGCGACCTGAAGGCGCTCAACGAGCAACTGCGGCAAACCGGCCTGCCGGTGATCACGTTTAATCCCAGATGAGGCTGATCACAAAAGCGACGCCCGCGATGATGAGTATTGAAGCTAACGGTTTCAAGCAGAGCGCTGGCGCTTTACCGCTCTCTGATCTCCGGCACTTCGACGATGTGATGATTGTTCGAGGGATTCTCGACAGCGGCAACCAGCGCGCCGATCATTTGCCGCAACGTCACCAGCCCCAGCCGCCGGGCCGACTCGCGCGTCGAAGGCAACAGCTCAAATAGCTTGTAGGCCGGCACCAGCAGATAAGGCCAGCGATGGTCGGGGCCAAGCACATACCACGGGCGCAGGATCGTCGCCCGCAAGCCGCTCTCGCGAATCAAGCGCTCGCCTTCCGAGCGCACCTCGATATAGGCCTTCATCAATGGCGCGGGATGCGCCACGCTAACATAAACGAAGTGACCGACGCCGGCGGCGACCGCTGCCGGTAGGCTCTGCTGAATCGAGATAAGATCGATGGCGCGGAACTGCGCTGCCTTCGCCGGGGAAGGCTTCGGCACCCCGACCAGTTGCAAGAAGGTATCGGCAGGGCTGATCTGTGCGGCAAAGCTCTCTTGATCGAGCGGGTCGCCGATAACGCTCTCGCAGCCTGCGGGCAGTTTCGCCTGCGAGCCTGGACGCACGAGGGCGCGCACCGTGTGGCCGCGTTCGAGCAATTGGGGAATCAAGCGCTGGCCGAGATAGCCTGTGCCGCCGGTGATGAAGTAATTTCGAGAGGTCATTGAGGATTTCTCGCTTTCCTGCGCCTTGCTGGTCGGCGCCGCTGATGATTGTCCTCCGACCTTACGCAAAAAACCGGCGAGCAGATTGTCGCCGGCGCACAGAAGGGCTTGCCGCGCGGCACGCTTTTCGATATATCCAAGGGGCGGCCCGCGCCGCAGACTTCATCTCTCACCTATCATCAACGGAGGACGCATGCGGATCACACGTCGAGGATTCATCAAACAGAGCGCGCTTGGACTTGCAGCAACCGCCATTGCCCAGGATCAGCTTCTGGCTTACGGCAAAGCCAGGGGCGTGAAGTTCAAAGTTGGGGTGCCCGATTGGAACCTGCGGCAGGAAGCCAGGCCGGAATCGATTGCGCTCGCCCGCAAGCTCGGTTTCGACGGCGTGCAGATCAGCCTCGGCGTGGGCCGTGACCATCTGCCCTTGAGCGAGGCGGCAACCCAGCAGACCTTCATCGCGGAATCGAAGCGCGCAGGATTGCCGCTCACCTCGGTCTGTCTGAACATCCTGCACGTCAACTACCTGAAAAATGATCCGCTCGGCCAGCGCTGGGTGGCCGACGCCATCCCGATTGCCAAAACGCTCGGCGTGCGCGTCATCCTGCTGCCGTTTTTCGGGCGCGGCGCGCTCCAGAATACCGCCGAGATGGATTATGTCGGCGATGCGCTGCGCGAAGTCGCGCCGGCGGCAGAGCGGGCCGGGGTGACGCTCGGCCTGGAAGATACGATCTCGGCGCGCGACAACGTCCGCATCATGGAGCGCAGCCGTTCACGCGCCGTGCTGACTTACTACGATGTCGGCAACTCGACGCTTGGCGGCTTCAACATCATCGAAGAGATTCGCTGGCTGGGGCGGGCGCGGATTTGTGAAGTCCACTTGAAAGACAACCCACACTATCTCGGTCAGGGCAAGATCGATTTCACGGCAGTCGTTGACGCGCTTGCAGACATCGGCTACGACGGCTGGGCACAACTGGAATGCGATGCGCCCTCGAAGTCCATCGAAAACGACATGCGCGCCAACCTGCAATTCATTCGCGGCGTGATTGCGCAACGCAACGACAGGAAGTGACAAGGCGAGGCGAGACGCGGAGACACGGGGACGCGGAGAAAGAAAGACAAGCCGTCCGTTTCTACATCTTTCCCTCGCCGTGTCTCCGCGTCGCCGCGTCTCCGCGTCACTCTTCCCGCGTCGCCGCGTCGTCTTATCTCACTATCGGCGTGACGGTGACCTTGCGAAACCAGACCTTGCCGTGATCGCCTTGCAGCATGATGGGGCCATCGGCGGCTTCGTCGCTGTCGAGCGCGCCGCCGGTGATGCCTTCAAGCACAGCGTTATCCTGCACGGTCTGGCCGTTGAGAACGACCGTGACGCGGTTGCCGACAATGACCGCTTCGACGGTCTGCCATTCGCCAGCCGGACGACTGGCATTGATGCTCGGCGCACGACGGCTGTAGATGGCCATGTGGCCATGACTTTCGGGGTCTTTGCCGTAATCATCCAGCACCTGCAATTCGTAACGTCCGCGTAGATAGATGCCGCTGTTGCTGTCTTTCTCCAGCTTGTACTCGGCGTGCAGCTTGAAGTCTTTGAAGCGTTGCCGCGAGACTAGATTGTTGGCGTGGGGCGCATTGATCATTACCCCATCTTGAACCGTCCAGCCCGATGGCCTGCCCTGATGCTCGACGCCCCAGGCGTCCATGCTCTTGCCATCGAAGAGTTCGACCGGCTTACCGAACTTGTGTTTGGCGTTGGCGTCATAGCGGCCCCACTTCGGCGGGCGCACGCCGACCCAGTTGATGGTCTCGTTGCCGTTAGTGATTTTGCCGACGAGCTTGCCGCCTTCGGCCCTGGCGCTAAACGCTTGTTTAGAATTCGGCAGCGCAAATCGCAGCTCGCCATCCTGGATCGTGATGGCCGGCAGTTTAAAGACGCTGCCGCCGCGATTCAGGAACCACCCGGTTAGCTGGCCGCCATCGTTTTTGACTTCGAGCCAGTAGAGGCGTTTGCCATCGGCGGCGGTCGCCGTGATGTCCCACTTGCCCAGAAACGCTTTCTCCTGCGCAAGTGTCGGCACTGCCAGAGCAAGCAGAAAAAGTAGCACAAGTAACTTTAGCTTCATGGCCTCTCCTGTCTGATGTTTCACTGCTCAAGCCAGCTCGGTGCGGCCCGGCACGGCGACCGGCGGCACCGCCAGCGGCCCCCATTCAAGCTTCGCCGGCATCAGCGATTCCGTCGAGTTGAGCGCCTGCTCCCAGGTGACGGCCTTGCCGGTGTAGGTTGACAGGCGGCCCATGATGGCGGTGAGCGTGCTTTCAGCGACCTGCTTCAGTTCGTTGATCTGACGACCGGCGCGGATGCTCTGGATCAAATCGGTGTGCTCCTGCACGTAAGGCTCGTTATCCTGCTGGCGCGGGAAGCTCCAGGCTTTCGCGCCGGTGATTTGATAGCGCGTGCCGGTGGCCAGCGTCGCCGCGCCTTTTGTCCCGACCAGCGCCTCGGAGACATTCTTTTCACAGCCCTCGATCTGCCGGCACATGCTCATAAGATGAGCGCCGTTTTCATACTCGTAATCAATCGCGAAGTGATCGAAGATGTGACCATAAGCCGGTTCGGTTCTCACCTGCCGCCCGCCCATGCCGACGGCGCGTACGGGATGCGCGCGCATCGCCCAGTTGATGACATCGAGGTTATGAACGTGCTGCTCGACAATGTGATCGCCCGACAGCCACGCGAAGTAGAGCCAGTTGCGCAATTGCCATTCCAGGTCGCTCCAGCTTGCCTGACGGTCTTTCTTCCACAGGCTGCCCTGATTCCAATAGCAGCGCGCGGCGACGATATCGCCAAGAGCGCCGTCGTGAATCTGCTTCATGGCTTCGACGTAGCCGATCTGGTGACGGCGCTGCGTGCCGGCGACGATGCAGAGTTTTTTGCTGTTGGCCGCTTCATAGGTTTCAAGCACCGAGCGGATGCCGGGGCCATCAACGGCGACCGGCTTTTCGGTAAAGGTGTTCTTACCGGCGGCGACCGCGGCCTTCAAGTGAATCGGGCGAAAGCCGGGCGGGGTCGCCAGGATGATGTAATTGGCATCACTGGCGATGACTTTCTCGTAGGCGTCTAATCCAGTGAAGCAGCGGTCGTCGGTGACTGCGAGGTTGTCGGGGACCGATTTCGCGAGCGCCGCGCGACTGCCGTCAATGCGATCTTTAAAGGCGTCGCCCATAGCGAACAAGCGCACGCCGGGCGCGCTCTTGATGGCGTTTTCGGTCGCGCCGGTGCCGCGCCCGCCGCAGCCAATCAAGCCGATGCGAATTTCGTCAGAGCCCGCGGCATAAGCGCCCGGCAGGTTATTCCATGACATCAGCGTTGTCGCCACCGCTGCCGCGCTGGTCGTCTTCAAAAACTCGCGGCGCGAAGGTTGGTTTGCCTCGTTTATCTTTTTCATGACTCCTCCTTCTATATCTTTGATCAAATGAAAATCATTGCCGTCGTTACTGATCATCTATCAACTGACCACTACTCACGGGCTTTGGCGGGTCACCCGCGAGCGCAAGCCTTTCAGGTTGTCGTACTCTTCAAGCGGGCGAACGATGCGAAAGCCGACCGTGATGGCTTCGGTATGCCACCAGATGCTCTGCGGGCGCTGCGGGTCGCGCTTGCTCCATTCGGGCGTCGAGGCGCGGCGGGCGGCGCTGCGAAGGCGCGCGGCGTCATCGTCCCACGAGCCGCCGCGCACCACATTCGCGTAACGCTTCTCGGTCGGCAGGCGCACAGGGTTCACCGAGCGGCCCAGCAGCGTCGCGTAAAAATCTTTGTCATATTCGTCAAGCACCCATTCGGCAACGTTGCCGTGCATATCGTAGAGCCCCCAGGCGTTCGGCTGCTTGCGGCCCACCGAGTGCGGCTGCGCATCGGCGTTGTCGGCGTACCAGGCATACTCACCGAGCTTCTTGGCGTCGTCGCCAAAAGCATAAGCCGTCGGCTTTTTGGCGCCGGCGCGGCAGGCGTATTCCCATTCGGCTTCGGTCGCCAGGCGATAACTTTTGCCGGTGCGCTCAGACAGCCAGCGGCAATATTCCATCGCCGCGTGATGCGTCATGCTGATGGCCGGCATGCGCCCCTTGCCGAAGCCGAACGATTCGTCGGCGTAAGGCGGCGTCGGGCGGGTGACGGCGTCGGCGGTCGCAGGCTTCGCCGGCTGCGCCTCGCGCTCGTCGTTGAGGCTCTCGTTAAAGGCGAACTGATCGTACTCGTCCCAGGTCACTTCAAACTTGCCGATCCAGAACGGGCGAATCTGCACGACGTGCGGCGGCCCTTCGTCTGCGGCGCGCCCCGGCTCGGTCGCCGGGCTGCCCATCATGAACTCGCCGCCGGGCACCGGCATCATCTCGAACTTGATGCTGGTGCCGGGGATGGTTTCGTTGTAGGGCCGCATCTCCGACGGCTTGAGCTTTTGTGATGAATATTCCGCAATGGCCGGATACGGCAGGTGGCCAAAGGCGGTCAGTAGCACGAGCAGCAGATGAACTCCACACAAGACGAATCGTCGCATCAGGCTTGTCCCCGGAACCACATCTGGTTTATCAACTAGACCGATCTGGATTTTGCGCAATGGCTGAGATCAGACGAGTCATAGCAATCGGACTGCTGCTTGCCGCCCTGCTTGTGAGCGCGGCGGCAGGTCAATCATTTGCTCCATCGCCCTCCGGGCTCACCCGCTTTGAATTTGCTCAAGCGCACATGGGCACACAGTTTCGCATCGTCTTGTATGCCAGAGATGCCGAGATTGCGGCTAAGGCTTCCACTGCGGCCTTCGAGCGCATCGCGCGGCTCGATGCTACCATGAGTGATTATCGCGAGACCAGCGAGCTGATGATGGCCTGCAAACAGGCGACGCGCCGCTGGGTGCAACTAAGCCCTGACCTCTTCCGCATACTCGCTCTGTCGCAACAGGCGGCGCGTCGCTCGGCAGGCGCATTCGACGTGACAGTCGGGCCGGTCGTGAGACTCTGGCGGCGGGCGCGGCGGACGAATGCGTTGCCGGATGCAAAGAAATTAGCCGCGGCGCGGCAGCGGGTTGGCTACAGGCGGCTGCGTCTCGACGCCCGCCGCCAGGCGATGCGACTGGAGAGAAGCGGCATGTTGATCGATCTCGGCGGCATTGCCAAAGGCTATGCGGCTGATGCGGCGCTCGCGGTCTTGAAAGCTCACGGTATCGGCATCGCCTTGATCGCTGCCGGCGGCGACATTGTTGCAGGCGAGTCGCCGCCCGGCTCAAACGGCTGGACGGTGGCGGTGCGCGCGCTCAGCTCGACAGACGAAGCGACAATGATTCACCTGCGGCTCGTGAATGCCGCGGTTTCGACATCGGGCGACGCCGAGCAGTTCGTGGAAATCAACGGCGCGCGCTATTCGCACATCATTAATCCGCGCACCGGTCAGGCGCTCACCGGGCGGCGCAGTGTCACGGTGGTCGCGCCGAGCGGCACGGCGTCCGACGCGCTCGCCACTACGGCGAGCGTGCTCGGGGCGGCGCGCGGTCGGCGGCTCATTGACCGCACCCCAGGCGCCGCCGCGCACATCGAGCAGATGCGTGGCGACCGCCTCTTAGTCAGCGAATCGAAACGCTGGCGCGATGTTGCGCAAACGCCTATGAGGTAGCGCCCTTGCCATATTCAGGTATCGGCGGTGCAGCAACTGTTGCTTTGAAGTTTGACCATAACGATCTGGGTTTGAGAAAATAAGTTGTCGGCAGCCAATTTGATTCAGGCGGCTTGCAAAGCATAATTGAAATCTTTTACTATACCGTTTTTCGCGCTGCGGCTGTTGAGGTGCCAAGCAGTGTGTGCGAAGAAGTTCGACCGGGCCGGTAGCTCAATTGGCAGAGCAACAGACTCTTAATCTGTGGGTTGTAGGTTCGATTCCTACCCGGCTCATCAATTAAATCAGCAAATTAGGGCCATCGATGAGGTGGCCTTAATTGTAAAACCCCACATATGTTCCCACATTCATCGAGAGATTGATCCTAAGATATAGGCTATGGATCGAGGCATTCGTATCGAATACTTGCATCCCCAATCAATGAGCAGATATTTCATGGGATCTTCGGTGTCCCCAAGAATCTCAGGGTGAGAGTTGCCTTGTATGCGCTAATCTGTCTCAAGATGTCATATAGTGTCCAGTCTGATGTACAAAAGATAATCTTTTTTCTGCACTCTAAGGCTAGCTCAAGACAAGAAACTGCAATAAGAGCATCCGAACTTCCAAGATTCCTTTTCTTGATGACGCCTGCGAATCTTAAAAGATTCCGTGCGCGAAAAACCTCATGGGGCGTCGTATTGCGCACTTGTAATTTTCCTGCGTATATATCTTTCCAAAATGAGTGATCAGCATTGTCGTAACGCTCGTGACGCAGATTTCCTTGGCGACTCTGCTTCGCGAATGTACTAGCGATCTCAAGTACTGTTACATCGGCGATGAAGCACTGGTTGCGTTTGTCCGAAATCATTCGACGTACCCTGGATGAATACGGCCCCTCTATATAACGGTGCTGCAAGGCACAAGTGTCAAAAAAGTAGATTGGCATTCCCCTCTATCAGCGCCTCTTCCTCAATTTGTCTACTGATTTAGTTGCTTCTTTGGCATCCTTGATCGTTGGGCGCCGTCCTTCAAGTGTTCTCTTGGCGACATCTTTCCAGTCGCCAAGGTCGCGTTGCGCAAGCAATCGCTCTACGACTTCTTTGAGTCGTTGATTTGCGACGGGTTTGTGTAGGTATACATCTACCTCTACGCTTTCCTTCAATTCTGCTTCAAGACCAGATTCCTCCAAATGAGTAGGAAACTTGCCGGATACCAGTATTGAACGGATCAGCGGTTGGACTTTCCTCATTCTGGTAAGCAGTTCTAGCCCTTTCATGCTGGGCATGATGTAGTCGAGAATTACGACATCAAATGCATATTCGTCACACAATGCTAGCGCCGCCTCGGCGGTTTGAGCCGTCTTTACGTCATAGCCAGCAATACGCATTGCACGCCTCCAAGCATTTGCGACATCTGTTTCATCATCGACGATTAAGATTCTCGGCACTGGCATAGTAACGGTAGTTTACTATTTACCTTCGGGCAATTCTACTCGGAAACTTGTGCCGAGCCCGACTCGTGAGTTGAAATGCGCTGAACCACCGTGATAGCTGACAAGATGATTGCAATAGAAAAGTCCTACGCCCTGCCCTCCAGTTTTCTTGCTGGCAAATCGGCGAAATATACTAGAGCGTATATCATCGTCAATACCAGGGCCATTGTCGGTGACCTCTAAGACATGGTTGTCCTGATTTTTTGAAAGTGTGACCTTAATCCACTTTTTAGCATTACCATTCAAGGGCGCAAGTGCATCAATCGCATTTCGGACGAAGCTTAATAGCACCGTACTTATTGTTATCACATTGACGTGGGCCGATTGATGGTCCGGTGTGCTTACCTTAAGCTCAATTTCAGCTTGATTGCAATAAGGCCGCAATAGATCGCACTGGTCTCGCACAAATGTAGCAAGATCAATCTCCTCAATGTCCTCAATGCTCCCGCTTGCGATTGCCGCGACGTGGCGGATGTTTCTATCAATTCTCTCGATATTTGTATCGATGCTTTCTTGAGCCTCACGAATATCCTGATCGTCAATTTTGAGTTGCAGCAAATGATCCCGAATGTTTCCGGCTTCGGTGCGAATTGTCTGTAATGGTTGTCGGAGTTCGTGCGCAAGACCGGCTGACATGATTCCGAGAGTCTGAAAACGCGAGCGTTCAAGTTCCACTTGCTGTTTAACTTTACTTTCTTTCCAACGGGGTTCAGTCACCTCAGTTCGAATG
>JBJMGU010000106.1:0-63213 GCA_045807765.1 Blastocatellia bacterium | reverse complement strand
GCGCTACACGGCAAACGCTATCGAATACTGCTCTAACAGCGCGCGATGGAAACAAGGCCGACCGTCAACGTCTGTCTGCCGTCAAGAGGGCAGGATAAAACTACGCAACGCGAGTGAAGATGACTCATACTTTTCTTCACTCGCATTGCGCAGATGGTTTGCCCGCGCCGACAGTTGCTATGGCCGGTTGGCGTTGGCATTAGTTGCCGCGCGATTGGCATTGGTTGCCGCTGGCGGCGGTGGCGGCGCTTGTGGCGAGGCGAGCTGCTGGCCCAGATAAGGAGCCATAAGACGAACGAAGCTGATAAAGCCCTGCACCTGTTCTTTGAGCTGCTGGCCGGTGACTTTCTGAAAACCCGTCGGCACTTCAAACTGCGCCGGGTCGGGATTCAATTGAATGTCACGGGTTTCAAGCAGGCCGCGCCCGACGGCACCGCTCGTCGTCGTCGCCGTCAGATCGATGCGCAGCGGCAGGTTGGTCTCTTGATCAATATAGATGAAGCTGTCGGCCTGCGCCGTGCCCGCCGACGTGCCGGTGTTGGCCGCGCCGGTGAAGCGATACTTCATCGCCGTTCGTCCGTTGACCGTCTCGGTGCCGAGATTCTCGTGCGGCTTCGATTGCAATCGCTCCATCATCGCCGATGGCGTCAGCAAGTCGCGCAGCGGGAAGCCGAGACCTTCATCCGTCAGCTCGACATACTGCTTGCGCGATGGGATGACCAGATACTTCAAGCCCGGCTTTTCGAGATAGGTGATTTCCTGATTAATCGCCGGCACGCGCAGCGTCCAGCGGCGGTTGGCATCGAGGCGCGCGAAATCGATTTCGGCCTGCGTGCCGCCCTGCCGGTTGTTGGCGCTGCCTTCGAGGTTGATATTGATTTTCATGCCATAGCGATCCGGCTCGCGCGTCGAAAATGTCCCGCCCGCTGCCGTGCCGCCCGCCGCGCTAGCATTCTCGTTGGCCGACGTTGCGGCATTACTGTTGGCATTCGTATTGACGCTAAGCGCCGCATTGCTGTTGGTCGTCGTGCTGCAACCGAACGCCGCCAGCACGAGCGCCAGGCCAGTCAGTGCCGCGAACCATCGTATAAGCTTGTGTGACATTGATCCTCCGTCGGAAGCAAGGGCTAGGGACTATAGGGGCTGGGGACTAGGGAAGAGTCAACTGAACGGCTCCTGCTCCCCTGGCCCCTAGTCCCTAGCCCCTAATCCCTAGCCCCTCTTCATCGCATTCCAAGCGCCCTTAGGATGTCTACCTGAACCTGCGGGTGACGCACGTCGCCGGTGATGTTCAGTGGAACCGCCAGACCGCTGCGGTCGGCCAGCACCGCGACCGCCGCGCCGATCAGCGGATTCGCCGAGGTCTTTAACTGCGTCGTCGCTTCTTGCGAGAGCGTAATCGTCGCCGCGTAGTTCAGAGTCAATTCGGGTTTCGTCTTAAACCAGCCGGTGGCGGCAGTCGCATCACCCAGGCCATCGAGTGCCGCCAGTTGCAGATTGGTCGTATTGACGACGTCTCCGGCAAAGTTGAAATCGGTCTCCAGCACGCTGATCTCTGTGCCGGCCTTCATATCGCCGACCTGATTGACGCGCGCCGCCTGGGCGACCTGTTCGCTGACGTTGAAGGCCGGGATCGAGATGGCGCTGGCTGAGATGTGGCCGGTGCCGCTGGTGTTGGCCGTGTGGCCGGAAAGAAACTCGCCGTCCACTTTGAACAGCACGGCACTGAAATTCTTGGTTTCGAGCGGCCCTGGCCCGAAGCTGCCTTTGATGGTCGTGCCGGAGTTAGTGCCGGGCGTCGTCGTCAGCGCAAACGGCAGCTCGGCCTTCAAGGTGTCTGCGCCGTCGGCTTCGTCCGAGGCGATGCGCAATGTGCCGGTCGCATGGCGGCTCGCCGGGTCGTCTTTGTCCGGGTTGATGTCGGCTGTGAGCGCGACGTTCTTGTAAAGCGTTTCGGGCGGCTGGGCGCCGGTCTTGTCAATCATCCGCACACTCGCCGCATCAATGGCGAAGTGTTGAAGCTGTGGCTTGCCAGCGTCGGCAAACAGCAACAGCAGCGGCTCAAGCGGCAAGCTTTGCCGCGTCGTCGCCGCCACACGGGTCGAGTTGCCGAGCGTCGTCCAGCTCCACGCGCCGTTCGGGTTTTTGATGAAGGTGAATTCGGGCGAACGGATGGTCAGCTTTTGGATGATGAGCTGGCGGTGGAGCGCATAATCGGTGAGCGAGAAATCGGCGCGCACTTCATTGGCTTTGAGAAAATCACCATTGCCGAAGTCGGAATCTTCTTTGGCGGTCATGCCGCGGATGATGAGATAGGGGCCGCCGATGAAACTGACGCGCAGCGAATCGATAGTGATTTGACGTCCGAGAGTAGCCGATAGTCGCGATTCGACACGCGGCTTGAGCCAGCCGAGTGGCACAAGCGGCGCAAGCAACAACGCCGCGACAATCACAATTGCGAAAAAGAACAAGCCGGTCAGGCAGCCTTTTCGTCTTGCCATCGCACCTCGCCAAAGAACAAGCGCCTACGGATATGCTACGCGGCGCAGCGGTGAACGCGCAAGCGGCGCGGGAAAATGAAACCACAGATGACCACAGATGAACACAGATGATGAGCGAATCTAGGTTCATCTCTTATCGGTGTTTATCGGTGTTTATCGGTGGTTCCTTCTAATCTTTCTGATAAACGATCTCGCCGCCGATGACCGTCATCACACAGCGCGTCTTCAAGATTTCGGGTTCGGCAACCTTCATGATGTCGGCGGAGAGTATCGTCAGGTCGGCGAGCTTGCCGACTTCAATCGAGCCTTTCTGGCTCTCTTCAAACGCCGCGTATGCCGGCCAGAGGGTGAACATCTTTAGCGCTTGCTGGCGCGACACCGCTTGCTCAGGGTGCCAGCCTTCGCCGGTGAAGCCTTTCTGATCTTTGCGCGCCACTGCCGCATAGAATTCAATCATCGGCTCGCCGCGCTCGACCGGAGCGTCCGTGCCGCCGGCAATAATCGAGCCGTTCTTTAAAAAGCTCTGCCACGCATAAGCGCCTTCTAGTCGCTTGATGCCGATGCGGCGCGGCGCGAAGTGCAGATCACCGATGGCGTGCGACGGCTGCATTGAAGGAATGACGCCGAGGCGGGCAAAGCGCGGAATGTCTACGGGGTTGACGATCTGCGCATGCTCGACACGCCAGCGCGGCTCGCGGATTTTGCGCTCGCCGGGCGGCACGGCACTCATCGCTTTTTCGTAGAGGTTGAGAATCTCGCGGTTGGCGCGGTCGCCGATGGCGTGGGTTTCAACTTGAATGCCTTTGCGCAGCGCTTCGATGAGCATCCGTAGCAGGTCATCTTCGTTGACAGTCGCAAACCCCGACGAATCGCTGTCCTCGTACTTCTCAAGCAGCCACGCGCCGCGCGAGCCGAGCGCGCCGTCCATCACCACCTTGATCGTCCGCAGTGTGAAGCGCTGATCATATTCACCTGTGCTTATGCCATCCGCGATGAGCTTGGTGGCCGCGGGGCCGGGGCCATAGACGGCTTTATAGATGCGCAGCTTCACTCGACCTTCTTTGTAAAGCTTGCGCATCAAGCTAACGTCTGTGTAGGTGCCGCCGGCGTCCTGAATCTGGCACCAGCCAAGCTCTATGCTGCGCTTTGCGCCGAGGATGATGGCCTGTTCGGTCTCGGCCTGCGCCGCCGCGCCTGTGGCCGACGAGATGTGACGCGCGACCAACGCCTGAGCATGGTCAATCAACATGCCGTGCGGCTCGCCGGTCGCTTTGTCTTTCAGGATTTCGCCGCCGTCGGGGTTCGGCGTCGAAGCGTTGATGCCGGCAATCTTCAGAGCGGCGCTGTTGGCAACCGACGCATGGCCGTCAGCCCGCGTCAAGTAGACAGGGTTGTTTGGCGCGACTCGGTCGAGGTCTTGCCGGGTAGGGAAGACCGGCGGCTTCCAGAAGGTTTCAATCCAGCCGCGCCCGGTAACCCATTCGCCGGGCTTGGCGCGGGCGACACGCTCTTTCAGGCGCATGAGCAATTCGTCGAGGCTCATCACGCCTTCGAGATTGAATGACATCTCGCGCTGGCCAACGCCAATCAAATGACAGTGGGCGTCGGTCATGCCGGGGACGACCGTGCGCCCCTTGAGATCGATCACCCGCGTCCGCGAGCCAATGAAACGTTTCGCGCCTTCGTTCGAGCCGACAAAGACAATGCGATCACCTTTGACGGCGACGGCTTCGGCGCGCGGCGCGCTGTCGTTGGCGGTGTAGACATTGCCGTTTCTGAAAACAATGTCCGCGCCATCGGCTTGCGAATACGCCGTCGGCAGACAGAGCGATAGAATAACGAGCAGGAGAGCGATAGTTCTCATAGCGTCCTCGATTGGGATTTACAGGTTGTACTTGCCGGCGGCGATGACGGCGTCGGCGATGCGGCGGCGCGCGGCAATCATCTTGATGGGCGCGCGGTGAATCAAGCTTTCGATCAATGACGCGCTGTCTTTGCCTTCGTCCGTCGTTTCCGTAAGCACGAAACGTACGGCGCGCTCGATGCGCGTCATCGCTTCGCGGATGTAGACGCGCGTGATGTCGCTCTGCACCGAGGCCGCCTGCGCGCCGCGCCCAAGCATCAGCTTTTGCGTGCGCAGCAGAACGCTCTCCATCGCGTAAACGTCCATCACCATGTCGCTGATCAAGCCGAGCGCTTCTTGCTGATCGCGAGCGTGGTCGCCATAAGCTTGAGCGACGCTGCCGAGCGCCGCCAGCGTCATCGCTTTGGCCCGGCTGACCATCGCGATTTCATCCGAGAAAGCGATGTTAGCGACCGATAGCGTCATCGTATCGCGCGTTTGATCCGCGCCCTTGAGCACGCACCTGGCGGCGGCGAGCAGCGAAAGCTCGCCGGCTTTGGCGCGGCGCAGCAACTGTGTCGCGATGACGATGCGGTTGATCTCGTTGGTGCCTTCGTAGATGCGGGCGATGCGCGCGTCACGATAGGCGCGCTCTGCCGGGTAATCTTTCGAGTAGCCGTAACCGCCGTAAACTTGCACCTGCTCGTCAACGACAAAGCCGAGCGCTTCGCTCTCCCAGACTTTAATGATCGAGCATTCGATGGCGTACTGTTCAAGCACGCTGAGGACTTGCCGTGTGTCGTCTTTGTCGGCGCGCTCCAGCGCCTCGTCAATCATGCCAAGCGTGCGATAGAGGATCGCTTCACCGACGTAAGCCCGCAGAGCCATCTCGGCGAGCTTCTGTTTGATCAAGCCGAAGTTGGCGATGGCCTGGCCGAACTGGTGGCGCTCTTTGGCGTACTGAACCGACTGGCCGAGCGCCAGCTTCATCGTGCCGACGGAGCGCGCGCCGAGCTTCAAGCGCCCGATGTTCAGCACGTTGAAAGCGATCTTGTGACCGCGCCCGATTTCGCCGAGCAGATTTTCCACCGGCACCCGGCAATCTTCGAGCATCAGCGCCGTCGTCGAAGAGCCATCAATGCCGAGCTTCTTTTCTTCGTGGCCGCTCACAAGGCCCGGCCCGCGCTCGACCAGAAAGGCGGTGAACCTTTCACCGTCCACTTTGGCAAAGACCGTGAACAGATCGGCGAAGCCGCCGTTAGTGATCCACATCTTCTGGCCGTTGAGAATGTAATGCTGACCGTCTTCGGAAAGCACTGCTTTGGTTTTGGCGGCGAGCGCGTCGGAGCCGGAATGCGGCTCGGTGAGCGCATAAGCGCCAATCATCTCGCCGGTCGCAAGCTTGGGCAGGTACTTCTGCTTCTGCGCTTCGGTGCCGAAGAAGACGATGGGCAGCGTGCCGATGTTGACGTGCGACGACTGCGTGCCGGCGAACGACGATTGCAGCGCGAACTGTTCACCGACGATGGCCGAGCTGACTTTGTGAAGGCCGAGCCCGCCGTAAGCTTCGGGAATGTCTATGGCGAGCAGTCCGAGATCACCCGCCTTGCGCATCAGCTCGCGGTGAGTGGCGTAGTTCTTGGCGTAGATTTCGTCTTCGCGTGGGATGACTTCTTTGCGTAAGAACTCTTCGGCGGTGCGCGCAAACATGCGCTGCTCGTCGCTGATCTCTTCGGGCGTGAAGATGTCTTCGGGCGCGAGATCAGTGGTCAGGAATTCGCCGCCTTTAATGGCAATAATCTCTTCGGCTTTGCTTGTCATGTCGGCCTCCGTGCTGGAGGCTAGAAGATAACACTCTGCCAGTCTGCGGGTCTACCCGAAGGTCGCAGGACTGACTACGTCGCGAAGGTGTTGCCCTCGAATTCGCTGATGCGCGAGCGCAGCGCGTCGGGAACACGCACCGGCCTGAGCGTCTGCGGATCGATGCAGACGTAGAGAGACGAGGCCGTGCCGATCAAGCGCTCGTCGCCCTGTGCGTAGATTTCAAATTCAAAGGTGAGGCTGGTATTTCCGATTTTCGAGATGCGTGTGTAGATTTCGAGTATTTGATCGAAGCGCGCCGGCGCTTTGAATTCCATCGTGGTGCGCGCCAGCACGGTATCTGCGCCGAGCCCAATCAGGTCTTGCCACGTCAGGCCGAGGGCGCGGAAGTACTCGGTCCAGGCGACGTCGTAGTAGGTCAGGTAGTTGCCGTTGAAGACGATGCCTTGCATGTCCGTATCGGCGAAGCGCACACGCAGCGGGTGATGGAAGCGGAAGTCGTTTTTCACGGGGCGAGAGTATGACCGAAAGCGGCGCGCGATTCAATCTATGAATGCTCAATGAGCAAAAGACAATCCTTGCCGGTTGTGCTATGCTCTGCCGCATTCGTCAAAAGCAAGCCATTTTCAGGAGGTCTGATCGTGATTGTGCCGCTTAATGAGTATGACTTTCTCAAGCGGGCGCTGGTCGCCCACGCTGCGAAAGAGGCCGTGGTTTGCGGCGAGCTGCGTCTGACTTACGCGCAGTTCGGCGAGCGCGTCCGCCGCTGGGCGAACGCGATGCGGGCGCTCGGCGTCACGAAAGGCGAGCGCGTCGCTGTGCTATCACAGAACTGCCATCGCATGCTCGAAGCCTTCTTCGGCGCACCGCTCCTGGGCGCCATCCTCATGCCGCTGAACTTTCGCCTCGTGCCCGACGATTTCGAGTACATCCTTAATCACGGCGGCGCTCGCGTCGTCATCGTCGAAGACGGGCTGACGCACCTGCTCGATCCCATTCGCGACCGCCTTGAAACAATCGAGCACTACATCCTCGCACGCGACGATGATTCATCGAGCGATGCGGCGAGCGGCCAGTGGCGCGATTATGAATCTTTGATGAAAAAGGCAACGAGCGAGCCGCCGCCCCCGGTCGAAATTGACGAGAACGAGCCATCGGCTTTGCTCTACACCTCGGGCACGACAGGCCGCCCAAAGGGCGTGATGCTGACGCATCGCAATCTCTACATCAACGCCATCAACTCGATTTGCGAGTTCGGCGTCCACGAGCGTGATGTCTACCTGCACACGCTGGCGCAATTTCATTGCAACGGCTGGGGCTTGCCTTATGCGGTTACCGGCATGGGCGGCAGGCACATCATCATCAAGAAGTTCGAGGCCGCCGCCTTCTTCGATCTCGTCCGCAGCGAGCAGGTGACCTTCGCCTGCATGCCGCCGACGATGATCAACATGGCGCTGCAACACGCGTTGAACGAAGACGAGCGAAGCCAATTGCCGCAAGGCGTCCGCATCGGCACTGCCGGTTCGGCGCCGCCGCTGGCGACGATTCAAGGGGCGCAGGAACGTTTCGGTTGGCGCGTCATTCAAATTTACGGGCTGACCGAAACCGCGCCCTTCCTGACGGTCTCGAAGGTCACGCCAGCGATGGACGACTGGCCCGAAGATCACAAGCTGCGCGTGCAGGCAAAGACCGGCTACCCGATGATCGGCGTTGACGTGCGCGTCATTGATGACGCGGGCCGCGATGTCGCGCCCGACAGCAATGAAGTTGGTGAAGTCATCGCCCGCGCCAACGTCGTGATGAAAGGTTACTGGCGGCAGCCTGAAGCCAGTGACGCGGTGATCCGTGACGGCTGGTTTCACACAGGCGACATGGCCTTGATCGATAGCCACGGCTTCATTGAAGTTGTAGACCGCAAAAAAGACTTGATCATTTCAGGCGGCGAAAACATTTCGTCCATCGAAGTCGAAGGCTTTCTCTACAAGCACCCGGCGGTGTTGGAAGCGGCGGTCGTCGCCGCGCCCGACGAGCGCTGGGGCGAAGTGCCCTTCGCGATTGTCGTGCTGAAGCCGGACGCCGCCGCAAGCGAGGCTGACCTGATCGCCTTTTGCCGCGAGAATCTGGCGCATTTCAAATGCCCGAAGCGCATCGAGTTCATTGCTGCCCTGCCGCGCACGGCGACCGGCAAGATTCAAAAAAATCTGCTGCGCGAGCGTTTCTGGCAAGACAAGAGCAAGCGCGTCGGCTGAAAAAGCTAAATGTGGCGCAAGCTAACCGCCTTGCGCTACTTCCACAAGCGCCTGTGGAAAACTCAGGGCAAGCCCTTAAGCTGTTGAAAGAACTGACTCAGGGCCTACCCTAGATTTGTGCAAAGTGCTGTGGAAAAAGCTGTGAATAACCGCTAAACCTGTGGAAAAGTCTTAACCTCTGGCCGCGCTGCTCCGTTCATGCCGCCGCGCGCCATCGCTTGCAGCTTTTCCTGGTGGCGCAGGATGTAGGCGTGAAAAGCGCGCATCGGCGACGGCTGGAAGCGGCCCAGCGACACCATTGCCACAGAGCGCCGCAGGTGATGGCCGTCGATGCGCAGCCGCGAGAGCTTCCCTTGCGATACTTCGTCGAGGACCGCCCACGCCGGCAGCAGCGAAATCCCCATGCCGTGCTCGACCATCAGCTTGATGAAGTAGGTGTCATTTGATTCGAGCGCCAGGGTAGGCCGGATGCCGACGCGCTTGAAGAAATCGTCGGTGGCATGGCGGATCGAGGCGCCACGTTCGAAGAGAATCATGCGCTCGCTGCCGATCTCTTCGATTGTCACCGTGCGGTTAGCGGCCAGGCGATGGCCGCGCCCGACGACGACGATCAACTCATCTTCGAATAACTCGGTCACCTGCAAGTTCGGCGAATAGACCGGCAGCGACGCGAAGCCAACGTCGGCGACGCCATTGAGGATGTCGTTGATTGTCTGCTCTGTGGTCACCGTCGTGCGGAACGAGACTTCGATGCCGCGATGCTCGCGCATGAAAGACTCGAACAGCGGCGCGAACAGGTGAACGAAAGCCTGGGTCGCGGCGGCGGCACGCACACGCCCGGTGGGCGTACCGGCGCGCCCCCCGAAGCGCTCGCGCAAGGCGTTGGCTTCTTCCGAAATACGCCCGGCGTATTCGAGGGCGATCTTTCCGGCCTGCGACAGCTTGACGCCGCGCTTGGCGCGGATGAAGAGGGGCTCGCCAAGCTCTTCTTCGAGCGCTTTGATCTGATGGCTGACAGCGGACTGCGTCAGGTGTAGGCGCTCGGCGGCGCGCGTGAAGTTCAGCGTCTCGGCGACGACGCGGAAGGTCTCGATCTGCGTCAGCTCCATAGCAACTCCTTTTTTAACTCGTTTTAACCATCAAAAATATTAATAGCTCGGATTATAACAATGAGTTAGACGCATTGCACGATGTATCTTATAATTTTCTTGTGTTGGTTTTTGAACAGCCCGCCAGGGGCGATTGCAGCTCCGGCGGCGGCCCTTGAGGCTAAAGGAGGATAAGAGATATGCCAATACAGTACAAACTGGATCACGTGATTGAAAAGACCCTGGAGGCTCCGGGGGGGCGCGAACAGCGAGCGCTTAAGCTGCTCACTGGCCTGGAGTTAGCGCCAAGCGAGGCGAGTTTCTTCTGGCCGCGCATTCTCGATCACAAGTGGTATATGAGCGAGCGGCTCGGTCGCGACGTCGGTCTGCGCGTTGCGGCAGTCGATTACTTTGAAAACGTCTGGTCAGAGAATCTTTGGGAGCCGCGCCCGAAGACAGGCCCCCTGCGCGCCTTGTTTCACCTGATCTTCGGCGAGCAAGCGGTCGGCGAAACCTCTGTGGCGGCCTTTGAGAGCGCGCTGCATGGCACGCGGTCGCTGGCGCGCTAAGCGAACCCGCGCCGGCTCATCGGCCAGAAAATGACTGGGGCCATAAAAACGACCGGGACAAGGGATGCTTTAAGAATTAAGCGTCCTTGTCCCGGTCGTTTTTATTTTACAGGCAACGCAATCTCAGAGATTGTGTTTCTTTTTGAGGTTATGCACGTGAACCTTTGAAACGCCGAGCTTGCGGGCCGCGCGCGTCAGGCTGTTGTTAGTCTGCCGCAGGGCGTTGCGCAGCAGGAAGCCTTCAAGCGTGCGCTTGGCCTCCTGCCAGCGCGGCAACTGGTTGCCGTCAAACACCAGCCGGTTGTCGTCTGTAAAGACGATCTGCTCTTCGTACTTGGTCGAAACGCGATTGAATTCGTCGCCGAGCCAAGCGTCTTCGAGGCTATTCAGCAGCTCGCTGGCGCGCATCAACTCGGCGCGTCCGGCGCGCGTGTCGGTGTGGTGGTACGCTTCGGCGAGATAGATGACCGCTTCAAGCTCAAGGCGGCGGTTGGCCGACGAGCCGTTCGAGTCGCGCGCCAGATTGGCGGCCTCGGACAAAGTGTCTACCGCCTGCTTGAAGTCGCGTTCGGCCAGTCGCACCTGTCCGAGCACAATGCGGGCGCGGCTGCGTGACTGGACACGATTCGTACTGTCGGCAAGCTCGACCGGCGGCAGGGCGTAGCCCGTCGCTTTTTCGATTTCTCCCTGTTGCAGGGCAATGAGGGCGAGTACGCTCAGCGCGGTACTTTCAATTTCGGCATCACCACGTTGCAGGGCCTGACTCTCCTGTGCAAGCTTTTCAGCACGCTCGTAGCGTTTCAAGCGAGTCAGCGCCATCGCCAGCTTCAATTGCGACTCGGCCAGCTCGCGGCGAATGTCGTGGCGCTCAAAGGTGACATTGGCTTCTTTGTAAATCTCCAGCGATTCCAAAAAATCGCCGAGCGCGCAGCGCAGATCGGCCAGGCCAACCAGCGAGCGCCCATAAAAGCGCCCTTTTTCAGTGGCTTTCAGCAATCGGCAGGCTTCGGCGTAGAGTTCTTTCGCTTGCTCGATCTCGCCGCTGTCGGCGGCCACCGCCGCCTGCTCGGAAACGATCAGGCCGCGCAAGTATTCGGTACGGCGGCTGGTCCGCCCCGTGATATTATTGCTTGCTGCGTTCAGTCGCTCGGTGGCCTCGTCGAGCACGCCGCGCTCGCGCGCCAATCGCGCCAGATTCAGCAGCGCGTGGCTCAGCCCGAACAGATCATTATGAAAAGCATAAAAGTGATAGGCGGTCTGCAACTGCATTTCGGCTTCCGCGAGGTTGCCTTGCCAGAGCGCGACACGACCTTTGGTGAGCGCGAAGCGCCCGGCGACATTAATGTCAGTGATGCGCGGCGCTACCTGTTCGAGCAGTCCGGCAGCTTCCTCGAGGCGGGCAAAATAAAGCGCCACTTCGGCGCGCACTACCATCTCCTTAGGCTCATCTGTCCGCCGCTCGGAAAACATCTCCTCGGCAGTCAAAAACTGGCCACTATCAACCAGATCAACTGTGGTGTCCTGGGCTGCTCGCCTCTCCATTTTTATCAACCTCCGACAGGGTCAGTAGCACGCACCTGAAATGGGCTGTTGTGCGGGTACACTCATCCTTAGCTAAGCGCCCCACAACCTGATTGACTCACTCATCTACCCTATTCCCAACTATGATGCATACTCTGTCACGACAATTTCTTGCTAATCCCCTTTTGTGTCTTCGTGTAGACATTGTAACAGTAAAATCAATCCGTGCAAGCCTATAATCGCTAAACCTGCGCGAAATTTCACGACTTGTGGCCAGAAAATGATTGGCATCGGGAGCATGAGGGCAGGCTTTGTACTGTACGGCGACGCTCATGGGCAAAGATTCTATAACCTCACACCGGTGCCGGCTGGCGGTCGGAATGACAGTTGCTTTTTTAATCACGGTGGCATGACCGGTGGGCGGTTCGGGTCAACGAATCAGGAGGATAGACAGATGCCGAAACAGGGAAGACCGGATCAGAACACCAGGGAAACGATGCAAGACACGATAACCGGTTCGGGTGAAGCTGGCGGACGTAGTGGCAAAGGCGGAAAAGCAGGCGGTGGCATGGGCGGCCAGCAGGCCGGTGGGGTCAAAGGCGGCGGCAAGCGCAGCACGCACGTAGGCAGCAAGAAGGGCAGTCCCGGCGGCCAGACCTCAGATTAACCAAGGCGGCGCGAGAATCCCTACAGATGCCCCTGATCCAGGGTCAGGGGCATCTGCCCTACTCACCCGACACTGCGTAGCGGTGACCCTCAGCATCGCTGATGCCGCTACCGGTCTCGGAATGAAATCGATGGCCCAACGGGCAGGTGAACCACACAGCATCTTCAGTGGAGGCCACCCGTCGGAGGGGGTTAAAGCACTTTGGGCATTTCATAGGGTCATTCTAGCACAGCCCGGCCCGCGTGTGGGCACTTTTTCTTCGCCTTTGCCCGGCCTATAACCCGATTCTTTTTTGGATGAATTAACTCGTGGCCGCGCAGGGATAAAGAAATTTTACTCTTAATTATTGAAATCCGCCGCGGAACCGCGGAAAAAGGACTTGAGTCCGCCAATCCAGGTAATCTGCCTCGGCCAGTCGCCGCAGCGCTGAAGGGATTTGCGGCGCCGGACATAAGCTGGCCAGCCCGGTTTTGTGCTGCTCATCTGTCTTCTGGGTAAGCTGATTCACATAACTCTTGACTTTCAATGCGAGTTGATTTACAGTCGCGCTGGCTTCAACGGTAATGTACGCGGTGAGGGGATTCAAAGACACTGGCCGCTATCCCTAAACCTCAAAAAAAGCCCAGAAAAAGGGCTAAAATGGCTCAGGGATGAGTTCTACCGCCGAAGCAATTCTCACATCTCTTGCTTGATTTTCCCCGGGTAGTTGCATTCTTAACCGGCGATAGCCTTGGCCGAATGCGCGCCGGGGCGAGCGAGCCTTTCGGGTTCCGGGTTTCCAGGGAACAGCAAAGCAACGTGTACAAGGATGTCTGCTCATAGACCGGCTCGGAGCCGTGTGTCTTCGAGTCGCTAAAGGAGGATTTTCCGATGAAACACCTGAAGGTAGTTGTGTTATTGCTGTTTTTGGCCGCTGTCGTTTCCCCATTGATGTTCAGCCGGTCGGTCGAAGGCCAGGCGGCCACCGAAGCGCCCACCACCGACATGGATGGGCGAACCAACGACTTGAACAACGGCTTCGATGCCGCTAATTTCGACGCCAACAGAGATACTTTCGAGGAGCGTGAGGCCATCAGCGATGGACTCGGCCCGGTCTACAACGCGACCGCCTGTGTCGAATGCCAACAGAGTCCCGACACCGGCGCGGCCAGCCAGATCAGAGAATTTCGCGCCGGCCACCTCGACGCGTTTGGCAATTTCGTTAACGCGCCGGGCGGCTCGCTGATCAATGACCGCGCCATCGCCTCGGCCATCCAGGAGCGCGTATCGAGTAACGACCCGATCCGCACGTTTCGCATGTCGCTCAGCACGCTCGGCGACGGCTTCGTCGAGTGCATCGACAGCAACGTGCTGATCGCCAACGTCAACGCCCAGCCATCGGGGCAGCGCGGCTCGCTCTTCAGCGTGCCAGTGTCCGAGGCAAACAACGCCACGCGTACGGGACGCTTCGGCTGGAAAAACCAGCATGCCAGCCTTGTTTCCTTCTCCGCTGACGCCTATCTGAATGAGATGGGTATTACCAGTCCGTTTCAGCCAACCGAGAACACCTCGAACGGCGTCTCAGTGGCGGCCTTCGATGGCGTCGCCGACCCCGAAGATGCCGCCGGCCCCGGCGCACCGGCGGGCGTAGACGTGACAGCCTTCGCCACCTTTATGCGGGGGACGCGGGCGCCCGGTCGCGGCCCCATCACCGCGCAGGTCACCCAGGGCGACGCGCTGTTTAATCAAATCGGCTGTAACATTTGCCACACCCGCCAGTTTACGACGCTGACCGCCGGCACCTCCATCAACCAGGGTGCGTTCATCGTTCCGGCAGAGCTTGGCAACAAGATCATTCACCCGTTCAGTGACTTCGCCATGCACGATGTCGGCACAGGCGACGGCATTCTACAGAACGGCCCGGCTTCGAGCCGGAACCAGCTGCGCACGGCGCCGCTGTGGGGCGTCCGGGCGCGCATCCGCCTGATGCACGACGGCAGCGCCTTGACGGTTAATGATGCGATCCTTGCCCACTTCGGCCAGGCCAACCCCATCATCAACAACTACATCAACCTGAGCACGGCGAATAAACAGGCGGTCATCGCCTTTGTTCTGTCGTTGTGATCCTCAATCGGTGCGCCCGGTGAAAGTGTCTCGCCGGGCGCACTGCCACCCTCAACGGTCAATCAGGTAACGAGCCACCAGGGAGGAACCTGCAAGCCATGAAAAGATCGCTTTACCTGCGCCTGTATCTGGTTGTGGCGCTGGTCGCGCTGTTAGCGGCTTGCGCAAAGCCGTCGCAGACAGAAACGCCGCCGACCACGCCCGAAACACCGGCAATCACTCCGCTGCCGCCGGCTCCGCCGCCCGCGCCGACACCGGCCAACTTACCAGCCCCGACGCCGATAGAGGTGCGCGCCGCCATCGCGCGCGTCTACAAAGATGCGGTGCGGGTAAAGGAAGATGGTGCGCCCTGCTTCGCCGTTGGCGACTTCAACGGCGATCAGGCGCAAGACATTGCCGTAATCGTTGAGCCGGTCAAAGACCTGCTTGAAGAGTTGAACAGCGACGTCGCGTCCTGGAGAATTCGCGACCCGCTATCGGCGACGCTGCCGCCCGCGGTTATGGCCGTGAAGCGCGAAGAACTGCCGGCGCGGCCCGTCATCACCGCAGGCGATACCTTGCTGCTCGCTATTATTCACGGCTATGGGCCGCAGGGCTGGCGCGACCCGGAAGCGCGGCAAACCATCCTGCTCAAAAACGCCGCTGGCAATCCTTTCCACGCCGCGCCGCGCCGCGCCGCGCTTGCCGCTATCAAAGGCCCGACACCGCCCTTGCGCGGTGATGTAATTCAGATGACGCTGGCCGACGCCGCAGGTTTCCTGTACTACAGCAGCAACACCTATCTGTGGTACGACCCGCGCCATTTTCGCAGCGAAGCCGCCACACGCATGGCGCATGCAGCGGTGGGCATGAATCGCTAATCGCGTTGCAGGCGATGGCTTGCAAAATCCGCGGCGGCATCAATGGCGGGATTAATCGGCAGCGTGGTTGTCGTTAACATCTGTCTGAAAGTCTGCGATGTCTTTAAAGGGCGTCTTTTCGTCTCCGAAGTCCGGGCGGTAGTATTCCGACGCCGACTCGAAATCCTGCATCCAGCCTTCTTCCATCCCTAAGGCTTCCATCTGCTCGATGGCCGTCAGCCATTCGTTGAAACGAATCTTGCGCGAGATCAGCGGGTAACGGTCGAGCTCCACTTTGTTGGTCGGGAAGTATTGCGCCATCAGGCTGATGGTGACGCGCGGCGACAGCTCGTCGCGTATCCAGCGCAACGATTCCTGGATGCCGGCGATGTCGTTGGGCAGCACCAGCAGACGAATAATCAGGCCGCGCTTGAGCAAGCCGTCTGCGCCATATTCAAGGGTATCGCCAACCTGACGAAACATCTCTTTGATCGCGGCGCGCGAATGCCTGACGTACTCGGTGACCTTCGAGTATTCGCGGCCCGCCTCGTCGTCACTGTATTTCAAGTCCGGCAGGTAAATGTCAACGACGCCATCGAGCAGGCGAAGCGCTTCGACCGCATCGTAGGTATTTGTATTGTAGACTACAGGCAGCCGCAGGCCGCGCTCGGCGGCAATCAGCAGCGACTTTGCCAGCTGCGAGGCGAAGTGCGTTGGCGATACCCAGTTGATGTTGTGGCAGCCGCGTGATTGGAGTTCAAGAAAGATGTCGGCCAACCGCTCGAAGCTGACTTCGTTGGCGCGCTGTGCCTTGAAGGTCTGACTGATCTGATGATTCTGGCAGTAGACGCAGCGCAGGTTACAGAGTCCCAGAAAGACATTGCCGGCGCCGTGTGTGCCTACGAGCGCCGGCTCTTCGCCGAAGTGCGGCGTGTAGGTTGAAACGATTGGCAGCAAACCGGAGTAACAGGCGGCGACTTCATTATCGAGGCGGTTGACGTCGCAATCACGCGGGCAGATGCGACAGACGCGCAGCATCTCCATCAACGCCTCGACGCGCTGCTCTAGCTCGCCACTTTCTAGCAAACGGACATAAGACGGCTCGTGCATATATCAAGTCTACCGGCTGTGCGCCGTCACTTCAATTCAGCATGGCTGAACGGCTCATCGCCAGATCAGCACATCAGCCGGTTTCAAGGGATTACGGCCCATCAATACTTCCGCGCTGGCAGGCAGCGGCAACTGCGCAGGGCGCGACGAATAATTTACCGCCACCCAGAAGCCATCGCGCCAATCCACGTAAACGCCTTCCGGGTAGTTCGCCGTTGCGATGCCAGCGCGCTTGAAGACTTCCTTTAGCACGGCTTTTTCCAGCCGGCCATCATTTGTATGCACGCCGATATAAGTCACGCTGCCTTTGCCAAGCCGGCGATAAGTCACCGCCGACTGGCCGGCGTAAAACTGGTTCGCATACTTCGCCAGCGTCTCCGTACCCGCCAGCGGCTTCAAGACATCGGCCCAGGTATTCCACGGATAAGTCGCGCCGCTCATCTCAACTTCGCCTTTGCCGTCATCGAGCAATAGATCGAAGAAAGGAATCTCGGCGCCGACGAGCCCGTAGATCGGCTCGGCCCATCGCGCTTCCCACAACTGGCCATTGCGTTTCTTCTGACCGGTGCGACAGGTCAAGACGAGATGCCCACCCTGCTCGACGTAACGTGTCCACTTGCGCACCAGCGCTTCATCAATCAGTTGATAAGCCGGCGCAATCAGCACCGGGTAGTTCGCAAAATCGTCGGCCTCGCTGATGAACTGGAGCGGCGCGCCCAGGCTCTTAACGATCTCCAGGTAACGAAACGTGTGGCCCCAGGTGTCCCACAGCGCCGTCTGTTTTTGCTGATCGATGTTCCAGAGATTCTCGTGATTCCAGAGGATGCCGGTCTGCCGCGCCAAATAATCAGCAGGCGGTTTTGCAGAAGCATCGAACTTGCCGCGCAACTCGCGCATCTCGCGCGTGACCTGGCTGTACTCCAGGCCGCCGACTGATGGCGTCACGCCGTCCGGGCCGATGATGCCATAATGATATTGCTCGCTACCATAGAGCGGCTGGCGGAAGCGATAGGTGCAGGCGAACGAGCAGCCGCTCGCGAACGCATGCCAGAGCCACATCCGCACAACGCCGGGCTCGGGCTGCGGATTGATGCGCGCCCAGTTGACCTGTCCGGGCTGCAACTCCATCACCCCTGTGACGCCTTTGACAGGACGGTAATAAGAACCACCAAACGCCATACCGTCCTGCCAGCCGAGGCGAAAGCCTTCCGCCCCAAGGTTGTGGCCGCCGCTCACCGGATAAAGCGTGAACGAGACGAAGTCCAGATCGGTCGAGCGGCGCGGGTCGGCGCTGCCGATGTTGACGATGTAGTTAGTCGTAATCCACTGCGTCACCGTGATCTGCTTGCGCAGCCACGCTGCTTGTTGATTCAAAAAGCACCCGGTCTGATCGGCGGTGAAGCGGCGAAAGTCGAGCATCGCATGCGGACTGACACCATAAAGATAAGTTGGGTTGGGGATGCGTACCTGTTCGAAGCGATTGTATTGCAAGCTCCAAAAGGCCGCGCCCCATTCACGGTTCAACACCTCAACCGTTCGGTAGCGCGCCTTCAGCCAGTCGCGGAAGGCTTGCTGCGCCGACGGGCTGTAATCGGGCTGCGCTATCGGCTCGTTGTCGAGCTGCCAGCCCCACACCGCCGGGTGATGGCCGTAGCGTCGTGCCATTTCGTTGATGATGCGCTCGCTCAGTCGCAGATAAGTCGGATCGTTCAGCGCGTTGTTGCCGCGCGAGCCATGCTCGCGCTGTCGCCCATCTGTGCCGACTAGAAAAGTTTGCGGGTACTTCTCGCCCATCCAGGCTGGCGGGCATGGCGTCGGCGTGCAGAGGATGACGCGCAGATGATGGCGAGCGGCTATTTCTATGGCGCGGTCGAGCCATGCGAAATCGAAGCGGCCCTCTTCGGGCTCCATCATTGCCCAGGCGAATTCGCCCATGTGGACGAACTCGAAACCCATCGTTTCTATCTTGGCGAAGTCACGCTCCCACTGCTCACGCGGCCAGTGTTCGGGGTAGTAATAAACCCCCACCGGCATCAGGTCTTTCGCCGGAAAGAAATGCGCTGGTGACTCCATCGCCCGCAGCGGCAACGCGAGCAGCGGTATCGCCAAAGCAGCGATCAAGATTAGCCTGAGCGGCGTCGAGAAGCGGAAGCTATTCATCGTTGATTAATCCGTTTGTAAATCAAACTACGGCTCGAACCGCAGCACGCAGCCGCCGCCTGACGCGAGTTTGATACGGAGATGGTCCGCGCCGTTGCGCCTGCCGGTCGTAAGCAGCCTGCCGCCGGTGACGGTCTCCGTGAGCCGGCGAACGTCCGTCGGCTTCACGCCATCCACGAAGCCAGCAAGGTGATAGGTGCCGCTGCCGAGGAAGTCGAGCGGCACCTGAACCTCACGTGCCTGCTCGTTGGTCATCGCGCCGACGTACCAGACCTGATCGCGGCGGCGGGCGATGACGATGAACTGGCCGATCTCGCCGCCGAGCACGCGCGTTTCGTCCCAGCTCGTCGGCACGACTTTGAGGAACGCCGAGCCGGGTTGATTGCGATAAGCGTCAGGGCTATCGGAAACGCAGGCGAACGGGCTCTCATACACTACGTACATCGCTAGCTGCTGGCCGCGCGTCGTCATCACCTGCGGGCCAGTGTTTTGAATCTTGAACTCCTGGCGCGTCGCGTTACGAAAGCCGCCCGGCGTGTAATCCATCGGCCCCAGCAGCATGCGCGTGAACGGCAGCGTCAGGTTGTGCGTCGCCGTGACGCGCGCCGACCACTTGTTGTACTCCGCGCCCATCACGCCTTCCTGGGTGATGTAGTTCGGGTAGGTGCGCGCGAGTCCCGTCGGCTTGTACGCGCCGTGCAGGTCCACCATTAAATGATGCGCCGCCGCCGTCTTCAAGATGCGGTGGTAGAAGGCGACCATCTCTTGATCATCGCGGTCCATGAAATCCACCTTCACGCCCTTGATGCCGAGCTTTTCATAGTAAGGGAACGCCGTGTCCATCTGGTTGTTCGCCGGCACCCAGTTCAACCAGACCCAGACGCCGACCCCGCGCGAGCGCGCGTACTCGACCAGCTCCGGCAGGTTGATGGCCGGCACGGTCTTCGTGATGTCGGCCTTCAAGTCGGCGTTCGGCCCCCAGGCGACCGGCGTGTACCAGCCGGCGTCAATGAGCATGTATTCGAGGCCGAACTCCGAGGCGAAATCGATGTAATACTTCATCGTCTCGTTGTTCATCCCCACCTGCTTGACGCCCTGGGCGACGGGGCCGGACCACCAGTCCCACGCCGCCTTGCCGGGCCTCACCCACGACGCATCGCCTATCGCGTTCGGCGGGTTGAGATTCAGGATCAGCAATGACTCGATCAACTTGCCCGGCTGGCTCGCGACCATCACGACGCGCCAGGGCGTGCGGAAGCCATCGCCTTTCGCGTGGCCGCGCACACTGATGCCGGCGTCGTCTTTGCGCGGCGACAGGCGGCTCTGGACGCCATAGCCATTGTTCAAGCCTGTGAAGTACAGGCCGGCGTAATCGTCAAGGTCGGCTTCCGAGAGGGCGACGGTCGTCGCTTCATCGCGCATCTGCACGACCAGCGGCAGGCCGATGATGGCGCCCGTGCTGATGCGGTTCAGCGTCAAGCGGTCGTACTCGCCTTCGTAGCTGGTCGAGAAGCTGTCGCGCTGCAAAGCCCAGCACGGCAGGTCGGTCGGAAAGCGGAACTGGCTGCGCTCGGCGGCGATCTCGAAATCAGTCAACGCCGCTTGCGCAGGCAGCCGGTAGCGGAACGCCGCGCCGTCGTCATAAGCCCGGAAAATGAGGTCTAGCTTACGCTGCGGCGCTCGCGCCTCTTCGAGCAAGATGACCAACTCGTTGTAATGGTCGCGTGCCTGCCGCGCCTTGCCGACGACGAGCGAATAAGTTTCGTCGTGCGCGTCGCGCCGCGTGGCGGTGACGCGCAGGTTCTTTGACAGTAAGCCGCCCTGCTTGAACTCCAGGCCGAGCGTTGATGGGACGATCACCGGCTGGTTGCGGTAGCTCACGGAGTAGACCGGCGCGCCTTCGCTGTTGAGCGCCACCATGACTTCGAGCTGCCCGTCGGGCGACAGCAGCTTCAGCGGCAGGTTTTCGGACTGCGCCGACGCCTTGCCGCATATGAGAGCGAATACAAACAAAAGCAAAAGAATTGAGCATCTCCGCAACACATTGCCTCCTTACGAACGGAGAAATGGAACCACAGATGAACACAGATGAACACGGATAAGCAGAGAAGATTCTCTATCTGTGTTTATCTGTGTTCATCTGTGGTTTCTTTCCTACTTTGTCTCGACGCGCTTGATCTGCCAGGTCACGCGTCCTTTGAGTGGGTCGTCTTTTAACGCGAAGCCCTGCGCCGCGCTGTCGAGCCTGAGCGTTTGCAGACTGCCCTGCGGCATCGCAAACTGCCCCGTCGCTTGCGACGTGTCGGTGCTGAAGACGCGCAGCTCAATATTCTTCCAGTCTATCGCCGCGGTGTTCTGCGCGACGGCGGCGTGTGGAATGACCGCGTGGTTTTTGACCAGCAGGATGATTGGAATCGCTCCGGCGGTCAGTTGATGCCAGCCGCCGCCCGTATAGACATTGCCGCTCTGGTAATCGATCCACGCGCCCGGCGGCAGGTAGACACGGCGGCTGTTGCCCGCTTCGATCAGCGGCGCGACCAGCAGATCAGAGCCGAGCATATACTGGTCTTCAATCATCCATGCGGTCGGGTCGTCGGGAAATTCAAAGAACAAGGTCCGCAACATCGGATAGCCGTGCGCAGACGAATCCACCGCCTGCGCGTAGATGTAAGGCATCAGCGTGTACTTCAATTCAATCGTGCGGCGGAACTGATCAACGAACGCTTCGTCATAACCCCACGGCTCTTTCGGCGGCGCGCCGTGCGTGCGTGTGTGCGAGGTCAGCGCGCCCATCGCCAACCAGCGGCCATAGAGGTCGCGCGGCGACGGGTCAACAAACCCGCCGGCGTCGTGGCTCCAATAGGTAAAGCCCGACAGCCCGAACGACAGTCCGCCGCGCAATTCGGCGGCCATTGCCGAGTCGGTGTTTTCGGCGTCGCCGCCCCAGTGCAGCGGATAACGCTGACTGCCGGCCCATGCGCTGCGCCCCCAGATGATCGTGTCGCCCGTCACCTGTTTAGTAATTTCGGCCACAGCCTGGTTATAGCGCAGCGGGTAGAGGTTATGCTCGTAAAAGCCCGTGCGGCCCGACGCATAAAGGCCGTTGGCCGGCGCACCTTCGCCGAAGTCGGCTTTGATCACGCCGACGCCCATCTTCAGCAGGTTGGCGAGCAGTCCCTGATACCACTTCACCGTCTGCGGATTGCTGAAATCGAGCACCGCGTCTTCAAACGGCAGCCCCCCGCTCTGGTTACGCACGACGTAGCCATGATCTACCGCTTCTTTGTAAATCTCGTTCTTCGGCGTGAAGTAGGTGTACTGCCATAGGCTGATGTGAAAGCCTTGCTGTTTGAGGTCGCTGATCATCTTGGCCGGGTCGCGGAAGCGCGAAGTCGAAAAGCGATAGTTGCTGCGCCAGTCGGTCTCGAACCAGCCGGTGTCCAGATGAATCACGTCGGTCGGGATGCGATACTGGCGGAGTTTGGCCGCCACCTCGCGCACTTCGTCTTCGGCTTTGTAAGTAATGCGACTCATCCACAGGCCGAATGACCAGAGCGGCGGCACCGGGCTGCGGCCCGTAAGCGCGGTGTATTCCGAGAGAATCTCTTTCGGGCTGCCGAGAAAGATGAAGAGGTCAAGGTTCTCGTCGCCGTCATAGATAACGTTGTGCGCGTCGTAGCTCTTGCCGAAATCAAAGGTCACCGGCGTCGAGGTATGAACGAACATGCCATAACCGTTGCTGCTCATGAAGAAGGGAATCGGCTTGTACATCAGCTCGTTCTGCACGCCCATCGCATCGCGCGTGTAGGCGACAACCTTCTGGCCGCGCTTGTTCAGGCGCGTGAATGATTCGCCGCAGCCGAAGATCTTTTCGTCGGGCGATAGCTGAAAGGTTGCGGCGACGCTGCGGCTCAGGTCGCTGGCGCGGCGGATGAACGAAAAAGGAATCGGGGTGGTGTAGGTGTGCGGGTCGTTGATGTTTTGCGTGCGCGTCAGCAGCCGGCCCGCGTTGTCATAGAATTCGACGTGCCAGGGGGTCTTGACGATCACCACGCGACCGTAGGCGCTGGTGTAGGTGATCGCTTTATCATCTTGCGCCACTCGCCACGAGTTATCACGCGCGGGCTCGCCTGCGAGCATCAGCGACGGCGCATCGGTGATTGTCGGCGCGTGAGTCGAGAGGCGCAGGCGGATGGTGCGCGGGCTGATGAAGGTCAAAGAGAATGGCAGTTGCGGATTTTCGTCGTACTCGGTGCCGGGAAACTCCGTCGCCCGGCCTTTGTTCAACGTGACATCCACCTTGTTGAATGACAGCGTCGTGCCGCGCAGATATCTATCCCATTGCAGCGTTCCGCTCCCCGTGGCCGGATCAAAGCTAACGACACGGCTGCCGACGAAGTAGACCTGCTCCATCTTCTGAAAGTCATGGCTGATGTCTATGGGATCGCCGAGCACTTGCGCCGAAATACTGCGGGCGGCAAAGAACGGACTGAGGAAGATGAAAAGCCACAGCCAGCTTATGCCGAGCGGCCTGCGCGCCGCTTTGAAGCACAATTGCCAATCCTGATTCCTCATTGCTTTTCCTTTCCTGAAAATTGCTCGCTCACATTGGGCAGAAGTGGATGAGAAGCCCGCGAGCGCGGGCGGTAGATATTCGTCGGGCAGCCGTGTCGCCGGGCGACATCAAGCGCTCGCGGCGCGGCGCAGCAGGTCTTTCATGCCGGCCATGCTCTGGCGCGACGATTCTTCAGGCGTGCCGCCGCCGCGCCAGTGGGTTTCCAGGCTCAAAAAACCGCGATAGCCATCGCGCTTCAAGGCGCGAAACTGGCCGACGTAATCGATCACACCTTTGCCCATCGCTGCCCACTCGGTGCCGCCCGACGGCTTGCGGATGAGGTCTTTGCAGTGCATGTAGCCGATGCGCGTCTTGGGCAGCAGCGCGTAGCCGTCTGGGAAGGGCGTTTCGCCGCGCGCCGCCGCGTTGCCGGGGTCCCAGTTCAACTTCAGGTGCGGCGATGGCACCGCCTTGAGCGTGCGCGCCGCTTCGGCTCCCGTCGCGGTGTTGCAGGCATGCTCGTTTTCAAGCAGCAAGGTGATGCCGTTCCGGCCCGCCTTCGCCGCGGCTTCGGCAAGCTTATTATCGATAGCCGCGCGGTAAGGCTTCTGGTTGTCGAGCCGCCAGAAATCGAAGATGCGCAGGTTGCGAGTTTCAAGCGTGCGCGCCAGCTCGAAGCCGCGTTCTAATAGCTCGTCTTGCTGCTCGAAGGTGTAGCGGGCGCCGAACTGATCGCGCTTCGGGCTGAAGGGCGAAAGCGGCGCGCCCGGCCAGTCTACCTTGAAGACGGGCGAGGCGATGGACGAGACGCGCAGGTTGAAACGCTTCAACAGGGCGCTGGCTTCAGCAATCTGTTTGGCGTCGAGCGCAAACAGGTTCTTGCCCCACAGCTCGCGCAGCTCGACAAAGCCGAGGCCGAACTCTTTCGCCGCGACTTCAAGCGCGTGGCCGAAGTCCTGACTGATCTCGTCGGTGATGACGGCGAGCGTGAAGGGATCAGCAGCAACCACATGCTTTTTTGACGCGTGGCGCGACGCAAGCGAGCGCGCCGCGGCGGTCGAGCGCCGGGATGCAAAGGCCACGGACGCGCCGATGCCGAAGATGAATTGACGACGAGAGAAGATAGAAGCCATTGGCTGCACCTATGATTTGTGATTGACTGCACACTGCGCGGATTATGACGACTTGTTTGGCATCCCCGGAATACCTGCTCTGCGATTCGCTAAAGAACATACAAGAGAGCCGCGCCTCTGGCAAACGCAAGTTGCGAAAGTTCAGGAATAAGATTGGTGCAGGGGTGGTCGCTCAGGGCACACGTTTCCCGCCTGCCGGCACTTTTCGCAGCCGACATCTCATTCACCATTGACACAAGGCTACAGGGTAGCTAAAACTACCGGCGTTACCTCTGCGTCATTGGGATTACACGCGACCTTCCCCGCGCGTGAATGGGTCATCAAGCAGCTCGATTAGCGCCACAGGAAACGAAAGAGCGCCATGAAGACGAGCGAGCCGAACAACACCGCGCCGCCGTCGCCGGAAGATCCAGGCGTCGCCGGTGAGTTGTCGCCACTCGCCCCGCCCTGGTCGGCGCGGTTGGCGCTACCGGTGCGCGGGCAACTCGGCGTCTCGCCCGGATCGCAGATACACCCGGCACAGCCGCACGTGCAGTACTCACCGCCGGCCTGGGTGTGCCCGGCGAATGCAACTGAGTTAAACGGGCTGGACGAGTTCGTGACATTAGCAAATGCCGGCGCCAATGCCACCAACATCGCGACCGCGCAAAAGCATATTGATACTCTAGATAGTTTCATCCTCTGGCCTCCACAAAAAGAATCTGGCGCAGTGCGCCGGGTAGGGTTACATCCAACCATACTGCTGAATGTTTTTAACGCCGCGAAAAATATCGAAGAGCAGACGGGAGTATTGATTCGTTTGGCCGAGCTTGCGTATGGCGCACGCGATTATGTTGCTCTCAACGAACTCAGCCGTATGTTGCTTGCAATCCCTTTCAGGCCGGCGCAGAAGGCGGCCACTTACTACCGGGCCGTATTGTTTAAGCGTGCCGGTCAGCTTGACCAGGCTGCGGAGATGCTTGTCGCCTTGCACCATCCACGCGCCGTCCTGACGCTGGCAACGATCTACGAGAGCAAGGGCAAGTGGACAGAGGCTGCGCGCTTGCACGTCGAGATGATGCGCCGAGCTAAAGATGTTGATCTGTTCGCATTTGTCTGTGCAGCCCTTCAGCTTGCGACCTTCAAAGCAGTAGATGGCGATCACGCTAGGTCTCTTGTAGAATTTCAATCCCTCGGACCAATAGTTCGGACCGTCGCAAAGACTCAGCCATATCTGTATCCTCTGTGGTGCAACGCATTGGCGGTCGAGTTCACCGAACTTGGCCGAGTCGAAGAGGCGCGAGCCGCCAGCGCCGTTGCGACCGCTTCGCCCTTCGCCCACGCTTATCCCGAATGGCAGGAGACTGCCGCAGAGATTACCGAACAGCGATCATCAAGAGCGATTGTTTCGGTCACGCTCCCGCAAGAGGAAACTGACGCGGCGGAGCAACGCCCGCCCTTAGCAATTCAACACCGCCTTTCATCGCCGCGACGGCTGCCACTCGCGCCGCCGTCGCCGACACCGGCCCGCCTTTTGACCTGCGCGCCGATTCACGGGCCGCCCTTCCGCACCTGAATTGGTTCTCTCAAATACCCAAAATGTCTGCGAGTGAGCCGCCACTCACGATGACGGCTCACTTTGCCCAATTGCACGCGCGGGCGTGTCAGGATTAGTGTGCCTAATTACACCCGCGCTGCCGAAAGGACGGCTACATGACAACACCAAATGACGATCCTTCGCAAGCACGCATTATCTTCAACGACGAAGAACGGCCCCTGCTCATCCGGGACATCCTCGAAGCCGACACCCCCTCCGACCGGCGCGAATGGCTCGCCGTTATGCTGATCCAGTTGCGCGAGCACCTCGGCGAACATGGCGAAGGCTGGTCACAAGTCTCCCGCGAGCTCCACCGCCTGCTCGAAGAGTCCTTCAAAGGCTCGGAAACTTATCACCTGGCGCTCGAACTCTACGAGCGGCGCTTCTCGCTGACCGGCGGCGGCGACCCGGCAGAAGTCTTGCGGCTGTTTCTTGACGAGCAGCTCAGCCCGCGGCGCACCGCCGATGAATGGCCATTGGCGGTAGTGCCCCTGCCGCCCGCCCGGTTTTCGCCCGAGCAGTACCGCAAGCGGCTGGAAGTCGCCGGCGCCGCGATTCTGGGAATCGAGCCGCAGCGCATCGATTGCATGCACGGCTGTCTCAAGGCCGACGAAGCGACACTAGTGCGTGTTCTTAACGTCCTTGAAGAAACATAAAGAGAACTGCGCGTCTTGGGAATGTAGCAACGCTACGGGGCGCGGCGACCGGCTCTGCCTGTTTGTCTCTTGCAATCCTGTGCCATCGGAAGGGCTGGCATAGCGGCGGCCTGTCCGCACTTCACGGGCCAGTTCTGTGTAGGCCTTAGGATAAAGGAACTTATGCGCCGCCACTAGCCAGATACAAGCACTCAAAGCGGCATTCACGAATTGGCAGGCGGCAAATGTCACAACTGGAAACTGCTCTTCCGTTACTTTTGTATTTGATCAAACGCCGACCTCTGGCGCATCCACTTACGATGTCACGCGAGGTACCCTTGCACATGGACAAGGTCTTACTGGGGGCCAAGCATCAGGTGGTTTCAGGATAGCAGCCCAGACTACAATAGATTCAAGAGTTACTAACACGACAGCCCTGACTCAGGTAATGGCGCATGAAATAGGTCATTCGTTCGGCTTAGACGATTGTACGAGTTGCCCGGCGGGGACCTCGGTAATGGCACTACCGTTTTGTTATAATTATAACGATATCATGGCAGGCCGGACCGCGCCTTCATCTTGCGATAACGCTTCTGTTCAGCAAAATGGCGCATATACCTGTGGTACCGGTGATGGCGGGGGCGGCGGCGGCCCATATTGTGATGACCCTACTTGGTGCGCCGAGACCATGGGCTATATGTACCTTGACTGTTATTGCAGGTGGAATACGCCCATCCTCATCGACATCAATGGCGATGGCTTCGCGCTCACCAATCGCGTCGATGGGGTGCAGTTCGACCTGAATGCCGACGGAATGGCTGAACAGGTTAGTTGGACGGCGGCAGGCGCAGACGACGCTTTACTCGTGCTCGACCGCAATGGCAACGGCAGCATAGATGATGGCCGGGAGTTATTCGGCGACCGTACGCCACAACCACAGGTTCAGAATCAGGTTCGCAACGGCTTCGCGGCCCTCGCTGAATTCGACAAGCCCGGAAACGGCGGCAATGGCGATGGCCAGATTGATAGCCGTGATGCCATCTTCTCATCCCTGCGGCTATGGCAAGACGGCAATCATAACGGCGTCTCGGAGCCGGGCGAACTGCACGCGCTGCCCGATCTCGGCGTCTATGCCATCTCGCTTAACTATAAAGAATCGAGGCGCACCGATGCGCATGGCAATCAGTTCCGCTATCGGGCGAAGGTCTACGATGCGCATGGCGCGCGGTTAAGCCGCTGGGCGTGGGACGTGTTCTTTGTCGGGCAGTGAGCCTGCCGACACCTCTAACACCAAGATGGAGCGGCCTTGAAGCGGGGCCGCTTCTTTGTTTCACTAGCGGACTGTCCATCAATCAACTTTGATTACCCACCTTGCCTGTGGCGGGCGGATGTAGATGTGGCGCGGCTTGTAGTCTTTATAGGTCTCTTGGGGTGGATCGATCTTTGCCGCGACGCGGTAGGTGCCGGCGGGCAGGCGGGTTTTGAAGGGATGCGGGCAGACCGGCTTCGTCAGGTCAAGCGCGTGCGCGTCGCTGTCGTCGAGGATTTCGATATCGGCGCATTCGAGCGCCGCCGACGGCACGACAAAGAGCTGCACTTCAACTTCCGGCGGGTTGTTCAGGCGATGGATGACGACGTTCGGGCCGAGCCCGCTGGAGCGAAACATCTGTGTGTGCAGGGTGCCGATCTCCTGGTTGACCTGCCGCATGAAATGCTCCAGCGCGCTGTTGATCGAGTTGATGGTGATGCACCATTGCGGCTGGCCTTCTTCGTCAATGCAGTTGTTTTCGTCGCCGGCGCCGCCCGACAGGCAATCGATCAGCGCCTTGCTGAAGAGCGTCTGCTGGCCCTTGATGCCATAAGCTTCGCGGCCCGGAATTGACGTGTAGAAGGTGGCGACGACGCGGTCATCGATGTTCGATTTCTGGATGTCCCATAAAGGTGCCGTCTGCAAGTCCTCGTACTTTGCAAAAACCTCCGGCTTGATGCGGCAGGCATCTATAAAGTAAAGCTGGGTGCGGGCAATGTCCGCCTGCCCGTCAACCGGCGCCATGCCATCCATCAGTGCCGTCGTCGTAATGGCGTATTGCAAGAGCGGATTTTTGGTGTCGTCGAATTCCTCTAACAACAAGACGTGATCGCCACGGATGCGCTGCACGCCATGGCCGGCGAAGTAGAGCAGCGTCATGTTCTTCTTCGACGATAGCGCGTCGGCGCGCCACTCCTGCACCGCCGCCTGAAAGTTGTTCAAGGTAGCGCGCTCGGCCAGTCCTTGCAGCTCGGGCCGCGCCTGCAACTCGGCGGGCGACGGCGAGAGCAGCAGTCGGCAGGTCGCCAGCGGCACTTCCAGGCGCGCCTGCCATTGCGACAGCCACTGGTAGATTTCATAGGCCGCCAGCGCCGACGAAGAGAGCTGCCGCATGCCGAGAACCGGCGAGCCTTTGCGGTCATCTTCATCGGGCAGGTGCGTGTAAGCGCTGACGCCGACGATCAAGGCATGCAGTCCGGGCTTGCCCTCGCGTTGCTCGCGGTTGTCAATGATGGGCTCAATCACGACGCCACCTTTACTTTCCAGACGGCGCGCGGCGGCGTCAGCAATCGCACTCGCGACGCCTGGCCTTTGAAACGCGGGTCGGCAGGCTCGATGCTTACCTTCAAGGTGTAGTAGCCGGCAGGCTTATTAATCCTATAAGGATGCGGCATAAGCGGCGGCCCCAGAGCAAGCACGACCTCGCCTTCCTCATCCTGCAACTCGAGGTGGCTGACCGCCGCGGCCTCAGCCGGCTCGACTTCGATCTGCAAGTCAACCGCCGGCGGCTCGTCCAGGTAGCAGATGACCGCGTCGCGCGCCTGGCCGCCGACTTCGAACTTCTGATTCAAGCCGGTCTCCTGGTTCAACCCTGCCAGCACCCGGTCTATGCCATTCATCATCGAGGTGATCGAGACGCGCCAGCGCCACGAGCCCTCTTCGTCCATCTCGCCGGGAACGGCAGCAGCCCCATCCAGGCAGCGCAGCAGCGCATCGCTGAACAGGGTAACGTCGCCGGTATAGGCGTAGGCGGCGCTACCCGAGCTGGTGGCGTAAAAGATGACCGCATCGCGGTCGTCAAGGCCCAGCGGCACGGCGTCAAAGACCGCCGTCGTGTTCATCTCTTCGAACGCCTGAAAGGTTCGCGCCGGATAGACGCGATCCGTGTCGACGAAATAGAGCTGCGTCCGGGCGATCTGCGGTTGTCGCTCGGTCGGCCCCATGCCATAAAAGACATTGTTGACCGTGATGCTGCCGCGCAGCACCGGCCCGATGCCATTGCCGAAGTCTTGCAGCATGATGATTGGGTTCGACTTGCTCAGCTCGAAGCCATTGCCGGCAAAGTAGAGGAAGGTCATGTTATCCGGCGAGCTCTGGGCGTCTTCGCGCCAGGCGTTTGCGGCGTACAAAAAGTCTTCGACCGTACAGCGACCGGCTAGCTCCTGCAACGCCGGCTCGCCCGCGATCTCTTCCGCCGACGGCGCGACCATTAGCCGGCAGGTCGCCAGCGGCACGGCCAACTGCTGCTGGTGCGCGACGAGCCATTGGTAGATTCGGTAACCGGTGATCGCCCCCGAGGTGTTGGTGTAGATGTTGAACTCCGGCATGTTCGCCAGGTGCGGGTAATCGCTGATGCCGATGATCAGCGCATGCATTCCCGGCTTGCCTTCGAGCGCCTTGCGGTTATCAAACAATGGCTCCATTTCTTCCCCCATTGCCGCGCGGCGAAAGCGCGCCGCAACCGCGCGCCTGTCTTCGCCGCGTCATCATATGTCAGCCGCGCCTCAGGCCAGCTTCTCTTTCCAGACTTCGCACATCGCCTCGTAGGCGGGCTTGAAGAAGAGCTTGACGGCGAGCGCGGCAATCACCGCTGCTATCGCCGGGGCGAAGCCGAGATGCGCCACAATCAACGCCGCCAGGGCGGGCGCAACGGCGTCTTTGCCGAGGCCGAAGGCCTGCGTCAGTTGATGCCGCTCGTTGCTGTCTTCGGCGTCGTCGCCGCACATCAGCGCGTAGGCCTGACGGCTGACGCGGTTGAAAAAGCGCCGGCCAAAATCGGCCAGATCAGCAAGCGCCCCCATTGATTCGACCGGCGATTCGACGGCAAGGTTAAAGTCAGCGCTCAACGCCGGATCACGCCTGATCTCTTGCATGCGCATGGCCAGCTCGGCGTACAACTGGTCATCGTCAAGCGTTAACAGGCGCTCGGTAGCGGGCCGCGCATGGTCTACAAGGTTTGCCATGATGATCTCTCCTTATCCTGTGATTCATGCTCCCGTGAATTCGACGAGGTATTCGGGAGCCGGTTTTCAGTCATGTCGGCGCGAAGATTAAGCGCCTCGCTTATGCAGAGATGGCGCTTCGACTCAGGCGCTGAATTCTATTGAAGGGCGCTTAAAAAATCAATAAGCAAAATTATAGTCCTGAGCGGTTCGCAATATACCGATAAGCTTTCTGCGGCAGCCGCCCACTTATTTGACCTGCCACTCATGAATTCCTGCCGACCACGCCGGTTGCAGCGTCACTTCCAGGCGCAAAGCGGTCGTCGTCACCGGCTTGAAGCTCACGCGGTTATAACGGTCGCGGGCGACTGCGTAAGCCTCGCGGCTCTCGACCGGCTTCCACTGGTCGCCGTCTTTGTAGAGGATGCGCCACGCCGCGGGGATGCGGCATTCGCCGTCGCCTGTGTCGTCAAACCAGTAGACGGCGGTTTCTGAAATCGTCGCCGCTTTCTCAAAAGCGTACTCGACCCATTCGCTTGTGCCTTTGTTGGGCCACCAGTGGAAAGGCGACGGATCGTTAGAAGCGCGCGGCTCTTCCTGATCGTTGATGGCGCGCGGATTGCGCCCACCCGATGTCCGCACCTTGCTCGTCGAAGCGATGGTCGGCAGAGGTTGTGGCTGGGCGCTCGCCTCGCGATTGGGAATCCAGACGAGCATCTCGCCGGGGCCACGATTGGCCCACGCGTAATAAGGGATCGCCATGAAGGCTTGCTCTTTGCGAGCCACTTGCCCCTGTTCGTTATAGGCAAGCGCGCTCGCCGTGCCTTTGATAACCGTGATGCCCGTGAGCAGGTCGGGGCGGAACTCTGCCGTGAGCCGTGCGTCGTCGGCAAGCAACAGGTTGCGCACGTGATGGTCGGGACTGTCGGGCCACTCGGCGCAATAGACCAGCGGGCCGCGCTGCAAGGCGACGCGGTTGCGGTCGGCTTCGACCTGATCGTTAGCGACCACGCGGCGCACAGGCATCGGCAATGTAAGCTCGATCACATCACCACGCTTCCACACGCGGCTCAACCGGACATAGCCTTTCTCGACGGCGAGCGCGACCGGCTGGCCATTGACCTTGAGCGTCACCGGCTCATTGACCTTATCACTGAAGCGGTAGAGGTCGCCGGGCACGGCTTCGTTGCGCGCCCAGCCAGGGATGCGGACGTTGACGCTGAAGCGGCTGGCGCGGTCGGGATTCACAGTCATACGAATATCGCCGGCCCACGGGTAGCTCGTCGCTTGCGTCAGATGAACCGTGCGGCCATTGTCGAGCTTGATGGCTGCCTGGCTGGCGACATAGAGATTGACGAAGAGCGTGTCGCCCTGCTCGGCGTAAACGTAGCCCGGCACCGATGCGAGAAAGCGCGTCATGTTGCCGGGACAGCAGGCGACGCCGAACCACGGGCTGCGTTGGTGCTGGCCGTTTGATTCGAGCGGGTTGGGATAGAAGAACGATTTGCCGTCGAGCGATACGCCCGACAGCAACCCGTTGTAAAGCGTCCGCTCCATCACGTCAATGTAGCGTGCATCCTGGTGCAGCAAGAAGAGGCGATAGTTCCAGAAGTCGTTGCCGATGGCGGCGCAGGTTTCGTTGTAAGCCGTCATGTTGGGCAGCTCATAATTCTTGCCGAAACCTTCGATATTGCCGATGGCGCCGAGGCCGCCGGTGATGTAGAGCTTCTGGTTGACGACGTTGCCCCAGATGCGGTCAATGGCGCGAATGTAAGAATCATCACCCGTCAGCGCCGCCACGTCAGCCATCCCCGAATACATATAGGTGGCGCGCACGGCGTGGCCGACGGCTTCGGCCTGATCGGTGACCCTGGCGTGCGATTGATTGTAGGTGCGGCCACTGCCTTTGCTGCCGTCCGGGCCGCGCGCGTCGAGCAGGAATTTGGCGAGCCGCAGGTAACGCTCGTCGCCGCTCTCGCGGTAGAGCCGCGCCAGCGCCATCTCGGTGATCTGGTGGCCCGGCCAGATGCTCTGCTTGCCGGGGCCGAAGGTGCGGTCGAGCAGGTCAGCACACTTGAGCGCCACGTCGAGCAACGCGCGCTTGCCGGTCGCTTGATAATAAGCGACGGCGGCTTCGGTCAGGTGACCGATCTCGTAAAGCTCGTGGCTGTCTATGCGCTCTAACTCGAAACGCCTGGTGCCGGCCCACGAATGCGGCTTTTCGGGATTGATTGTACGCGCCGGATAGAGATAACCATCCGGCTCTTGCGCTGCTGCGATCTTAACGATCAATCCGTCAATGTAGGCTTCGAGCCGGGCGTCGCGCTGTACGCTCAAGGTGTAGGCCGCGCCTTCGATGACTTTATAAATATCGGTGTCGTCGAAAGGATAGGCCGGCAGTTTCTTGTCGCGGTTCGGCTCGTTGCGGATAGCGGCGGCGGCGCGCTCAAGGTTGGCGATGCGCCCGGTATCTTCGCACTTTTGAAAAGCGAAAGGAATACTGACGCGGCGGTTGATCTCAATGCGCGGCGCCCAGAACTGGTCATTGAAATGCACGGCGGTGAATGGCACAGGCTTAACCGGATAATCGCGCAGAGGCCGAGCCGTAGCGCGCCGCGGCGCGCGGGCAGCTTGAGGTTGATTCGCCCGGGCGGCGATGCCGGCAATTAAGAGTGTCAGCAGAAGGACGGCACACGTTGGCTTGAGTTTCATGGTCAATCTCGCTTGCAGTGATCTGGGCCGATATTCTGACAGATTGCCGATTCGGCATTCAAGCCGTCGCTGATTCAGAGCGCCGCCGCGCTTATGTTATGCTGAGACGAACTCCATTAAGAGCATGTCTAATGAAGAACAATCATTGCCCGATGTGGGTATGCGCCGTCGCCATTCTATTGTTAAACGCCATCGCGCCGGCATCACCGCAGCCGAGGGCCGCCGGCTATGACGCATGGCTGCGCTATGACGCAGTGGACGAGCGAGCAATCAGGCAAACCTATGACCGCTTGCCTGCCGTGGTGGTGGCGCTTGATGAATCGCCGGTAATCAAAGCCGCTCGTGAAGAGATGTGGCGCGGCGTGCGCGGTATGCTTGACCGAAGCTTGCGTGTCGAGTCGCGCTTGCCTGATGAAGACGCGATTGTGCTCGGCACTATCGATTTGTTGCGTAAGATGTTTCCCGCGCTCAGCCCGAGCGCGGCGTTAACCGCCGACGGCTTTTGGCTAAAGAGCATGAAGCGTGGCGGCCATGCGTATTTGATCGTCACCGGCGTGAATGATCGCGGCGTGCTGTACGGCGTGTTCGCACTCTTGCGCCGCATGGCGCTTGGCGAAGCGGTTGATGCGCTCGATGTGCAGGAGAATCCTTACGCAGGGGTTCGCATGTTGAATCACTGGGACAATCTCGACGGCACGATTGAGCGCGGCTATGCCGGCTCGTCCATCTTCTTTGCCAACAACAACGTCGTCAGCGATCTCAGCCGCGTGCGCGACTATGCGCGGCTGATGGCCTCGGTCGGCGTCAACGCTTGTTCAATCAATAACGTCAACGCCAACCCGCGCGTCATCACCACAGAATTCCTGCCGCCGCTCGCCCGCGTCGCAGAAGTCTTTCGCCCGTGGGGCGTCAAGCTCTTTGTCTCGGTTGATTTCAGCAGCCCGCAGAAGATCGGTGGCCTCGACACCTTTGATCCGCTCGATGCGCGCGTCGCCCGCTGGTGGAAGACGAAAGTCGATGAAATCTACGCCGCGATACCTGACTTCGGCGGCTTCGTGTTGAAAGCCGACTCCGAAGGACGCCTCGGCCCGTCGGCTTATGGGCGCACGCACGCCGACGCGGCGAACGTCATTGCTCGCGCTCTCCGCCCGCACGGCGGCGTCATCTTTTATCGCGGGTTTGTTTATGACCATCACATGGACTGGCGCAACTTGAAGAACGACCGCGCCGCCGCCGCTTACAACAACCTGCACCCGCTCGACGGCCAGTTTGACGATAACGCCGCATTGCAGATCAAACATGGGCCGATTGATTTTCAGGTGCGCGAGCCGGCGTCACCCTTGTTCAGCGGGCTTGAAAAGACCAATCAAGTGATCGAGCTGCAAATTACTCAGGAGTACACAGGCCAGCAGCGCCACCTCTGCTTTCTCGTGCCGATGTGGAAAGAGGTGCTCGACTTCGACATGCACGCAAAGTCGGCGGGCACGCCGGTCAAGCAACTGGTTGCGGGCCGCACATTCAAGCGCCCCATCGGCGGCATGGTCGCGGTCGCCAACGTCGGCGCAAGCCCCACATGGCTCGGCCATCATCTGGCGCTGGCCAATCTCTACGGCTTCGGGCGGCTGGCCTGGAACCCTGATCTGAGCAGTCAGCAGATTGCCGAAGAGTGGACGCGGCAGACGTTCGGCCACGACCCGCAGGTGGTGCGAACGATTGTCGCGCTTGAACTGGACTCGTGGCCGGCTTACGAGAAATATACAGGGCCGCTTGGTGCAGGCACGTTGACCGACATCATCAACATTCATTATGGGCCGGCTCCCGACTCGTCCGAAAATAACGGCTGGGGCCAGTGGCACCGCGCCGACGATAAAGGCGTCGGCATGGATCGCACACAGGCTACCGGCACCGGCTACACCGGGCAGTACCGCGAGCCCGTCGCGAAGATGTACGAACAGCTTGCGAGTTGTCCCGACGAGCTGCTGTTGTTCATGCATCACGTTCCCTACACCACCGTCTTGCATTCGGGCAAGACGGTGATCCAACACATCTATGATTCGCATTACGAAGGCGCGGAAATGGCCGCCGGCTTCGTCAACCGCTGGCGGACGCTCAAAGGGCGGGTTGACGAATCGCGTTATGAAGAGGTGCTGGCGCGGCTAGAGTATCAAGCCGGCCACGCGCAAGTCTGGCGCGATGCGGTCTGCAATTACTTCTTGCGCAAGTCTGGTCTGGCTGACGCAAAAGGCCGGGTGGGCCATCATCCGAATCGCATAGAGGCTGAAGCGATGCAGCTAGTCGGCTATCAGGTCATTGATATCACACCCTGGGAAGCCGCATCGGGCAGCAAAGCGATTGCATGTACGAGCAGTGAGCGACACGGTGCGGCGAGCTTTCGCTACGATGGCCGCGCCGGCTGGTTTGATCTCGACTTGCAGTATTTCGACGAGAGCGATGGCCGCTCGACGTTCAAGCTGTTGGTTAACGGACAACGAGTTGATGAATGGCTTGCCGACGAGCAATTGCCGACAACGAAGCCGGACGCGCACGCTTCGACGCGCCACAGGGTTCACGGCCTGGCCCTGCGCCCCGGCGACCTGATCCGCATCGAAGCCACGGCTGACGGCAGCGAGCAAGCCTGCATCGATTATGTTGAAATTAGTTTGATTGATATGAAATGATCTGCATTGAAGGGAGCCTGGATTATGAGTGTATCCGTTGACGAGCTTCTTCACTCATTCGACCAACTGTCCGAGGCAGAAAAACGTGAATTGACCTCTGAGATTATTCGCCGCACGATAGACTTTGACTTGCCTGCGCTGACTGATGAAGAGTTTGTTTTAAATGCGGAAGCCCTCTTCTTAGAGCTCGATCAACGAGAATCTGCGAATGATTAATCCGAATCGAGGAGAGGTGTGGCTAGTTGATCTTGGCATGACAGCCAAGATCAGGCCGTGTCTGATACTGAGCATCCCTGCTTCAGATCAGGATCGGGCACTGGTGACGGCACTGGCTCATACGACAAGCCCTCGCGGCTCACAATTCGAAGTCGCGGTCAAAACACCTTTTCTGAAGCCTGGCGTATTTGATGCTCAGAATCTGGTTACTATCCCTCATGCAAAGTTGATGAGAAAGCTCGGCGTGTTATCCACAGCTCAACTCAACCTGATCGAAGTTGCCGTGCGATTCTGGTTGGGCTTGTAGACATCTTCATGCTGAACTAAGAAATTCACTTAATCACAAAGGGCGCGCCGGTCAGCGTCACTCTGGCCGTGACTACTTGCGTCGAAGGCGGCACGCTGCCGGGTTGCGCGCCGCCCACAGCAATCTCAAACTCGCCGGGCTCGACGATGCGCTTGAACTGATTGTCGAGCAGCGAAAACTGGCGCGGCGTGAGCGTGAACGAAACCACTTCCGACTGACCCTGGCGCAGGTGAATGCGCTTGAAGCCTTGCAACGCTCGCAACGGCACAGGCACAGACGCCTGCACGTCTTTGACGTAGAGCTGAATCACTTCGTCGCCGGCCATCGGGCCTAAGTTCGTCACGCGAACCTTGACGATGACCTTAGCGCCGGCCCGCGCCCGTCGGGGCACCGCCAGCCGGTCATAAGCAAAGCGCGTGTAGCTTAAACCATAACCAAACGGGTAGAGCGGCTCGCCCGTGAAGTAGCGATAGGTGCGGCCCGCCATGTGGTAATCGTCGAACGGCGGCAACTGCTCGACCGATTTATAAAACGTTACCGGCAGGCGGCCCGCAGGGCTTGCGTCGCCGAACAATACGTCGGCCAGCGCCGTGCCGCCTTCTTCGCCGGGATACCACGTTTCAATCACTGCCGGCAGATTATCGTTCGCCCAATTGACCGCGAGGGCCGAGCCGCCGGTTAAAACTAAAATCACCGGCCTTCCGGTGGCGCGCAGAGCTTTGAGCAATTCCTCTTGCACCTTCGGCAAGCGAATGTCTGTGCGGTCGCCGCCGCGAAAACCTTCGACTTCGACTTTCATCTCTTCGCCTTCGACGCGCGGTGTAATGCCACCTATGAAAATCACCACGTCCGCCTCTGCCGCAAGCTGAAGCGCCTTATCGCTCGGCCCGGCTTCGACCAGCTTGCAGCCTTGCGCGTAAACCACCTCGGTCTGCGACGAGACTTTGTTCTTGATCCCTGCCAGCAAGGTCACCGAGCGCGAAGGCGTGCCGTTGTAGTTGCCGAGCAAAACGCCGGCATCGTCCGCCGTCGGGCCGATGACGGCAATCTTCTTCAGGTCACGCTTGAGCGGCAGCAAGCCGCCAGCATTTTTGAGCAGGACGATAGATCGCCGCGCCGCTTCTGTCGCCAGCTCGCGATGCGCCGGCGAATCATTCTCCGAGATGGGAATCCGTGTGTAGGGCACCATCTCTGGCGGGTCGAACATGCCGAGCTTGAAGCGCGCCGTGAAGAGGCGCTTGAGCGAAACGTCTATCTCGGCTTCGCTGATCAGTCCACGCTTCACCGCGTCAACCAGTGAGGTATATTCCTGGCCGCACGACAGGTCGGTGCCGCGCTTGACGGCCAGAGCCGACGCTTCACTAACGGTCTTGACGAGCTTGTGACCGTTGTAGATATCCGAGACCGCGCCGCAGTCGCTGACGACGTAGCCATTGAAGCGCCAGTCATCGCGCAGAATCTTTCGCAAGAGCGTGTCGCTGGCGCAGCAGGCTTCGCCCATGAAACGGTTGTACGCGCACATCACCGAATCGGCGCCGGCCTCTCTGATCGTCGCTTCAAAGGCCGGCAGGTAGGTTTCATAAAGGTCGCGCTGATCGGTAATGGCATCGAAGCGATGGCGGTCCAGCTCCGGGCCGCTGTGCACGGCAAAATGTTTTGGCGTCGAGATGATCTTGAAGTATTTCGGGTCGTCGCCTTGCAGCCCGCGAACGAACTGCACGCCCAGACGCGCGGTCAGGAAAGGGTCTTCGCCGTAGGTCTCCTGGCCACGGCCCCAGCGCGGGTCGCGAAAGATATTGATGTTCGGGCTCCACATGGTCAGCCCCTTGTAGCGCCCTGTGTCGCCATGTCTTACGGCTTCGTGATGCTTGGCGCGCGCTTCAGTCGAGATGACGTCGGCAACGCGGCGCATCAGGTCGGTGTCCCAGGTCGCGGCCAGTCCGATGGCTTGCGGGAAGACAGTCGCTACGCCGGCGCGCGCCACGCCGTGCAGGCTCTCGTTCCACCAGTTGTAAGCCGGGATGTCGAGGCGCGCGATGGCTGGCGCTCGATCAATCATCTGCGAGACTTTCTCTTCCAGAGTCATCCGCGAGATCAGGTCGTTGACCCGCTCATCCGTCGGCAGGCGCGGATTTTTGTACTTCGGCAAAACTGGCCTGGTCTGCGCCGCAAGCGACAGGCTGAAGACCAGCGAGAGAATGACGCAGGCAATGGCTTTCATCATTTTCATTTTGTAGGCTCACTCACAAATCCGGCGAGGCCGTAGATCAGCCCGGCGTTCCAGTTGATGGCAATCTCGTTCACCTGATAGCGCGGCGCTTCGTCTTTCCAGTCGGTGGCTTTCGGCCAGCCGCCGCCGACCAGATAGCCGGGCCACGTCGGCGCGTCGCGCTCGCCCATCGAGCGCCGGTCATGCGGGTGCAGCGGCGGGTTTGTGCCCAGCCCTGTGACGAACGAGCGCCCGTAGTAGTTGCGGCCAAACAGGTGACCGAGCGCGTCGAGCGCCGCTTCGATATAAGCCGGCTTCGGCGTCAAACGGTTGGCCGATTGCAGCAGCACAGTGGTATTGGCGACGCCGCCGTTACAGCCCCAGTAATAGAGCGTAAGCGTGCGACCGTAGCCGTGCGCATCGTGTGTGCGAACGATGGCGTCGGCGACATCGAGCAACGCGGCTTTCAGCTCTGTGACCAGCGCCGCCTGTCGCCCGCTGCGCTTCGAGAAAAGATAAGCCAGCAGGCCCAGGTTACTGACATTGCCCCAGCCCCAGTTGGCGTCGAATTTTTTGCCCGCGGCGCGCGCTTCGACATCAGCCAAACAGGCCGCCTCGCCCGTCGTCTCCCACATCTCAGCCGCCGCCCAGAGCCGGTCGTCGTCGTCTTTGGTTTGATACGCGCCGGTGCTGAAGCCTGTCAGGTCGGCAGGATGATTCTCTGTGTGGGCTTGCAGGAAAGCGTAGCTGCGGCGCGCCGCTTCGAGACAGCGGCGCGCGTACAGCTTGTCAAAAGGCTGATAGATGCGCGCCGCCGCGGCCATCATCGCTACGAAGTCAGCGGTCGCGGCGCTGCTCGACGGCGTGATGAAACGCTCGGTCTTTTCCTGTTCGGGCGAGATGGCCGGGCCGAATTGTCTGGTCGAGACTTTGTGATAGACCGAGCCGTCCGCCGCTTGCATCTTTAACAACCAGTCCAGCTCCCATTTGATCTCGCTCAGGTAATCGGGAAGTCCGGCCTTCTTGTCCGGCAGGCCGAGCGCCAGCCGTCGCAAGTGGTTGCCGAACTGCTCCCATGCCAGCAGCATCGTGCCGACCGTAACGCCGGCGTTCACGACATACTTGTTATAGTCGCCAGCGTCGTGCCAGCCGCCCGTCGCGTCACGCCGCGTGTGCCCGCCACCTATGCTGTCGAGCCATGCATCTTCGAGGTGACATGCGCCGTGCGCGTAAGCGATACCGTTGTGACTGCCGCGCACCGCCGTGCCGCAGCGCCACAAGGTCATGGCGCGCACCGCCGTAGTGAAAGCGAAATTGTAAACCTGACTACTGATGCGGAACGACGCCGAGCGCCCGACCTCTGCGACTTCGAGATGATAGAGTCCCGGTCGCTTGAGCGCCGAGAAGTCGGCGACGTAGAGGTCTTCGCTGGTGTCGGCGTTACGGACAGGGCCGCTGGTGTGGCCACGAAACGCGGCGATGCCGCTGGCCTCATCGATGACGCTAAACTCCTGGCAGGGCGCGGCAATCGAGGCGCGCTTGTCGTGATCGGGCAGAAAGCCGAGAGTGTTGAGCCGTATTGGCGCATCGCTGGCGCGTGCGCCCGTGAGCGGCAACGTGATGACGAGAAGCGTGATGATTAAGAGAACGGCTTGAAGGCGAAAGCCGCCGGGAACGGTCGTGCGGGGGAGATGGCTGCAAGAGATTCGCATCGGTTCGCTTTCCTGCTACGGTCGAGTGTGCAGCGGCAGACCCCTCTTTTTATCACTGAAGCGGCGCAAAGGAAAATGCCCGCAACCGAATTTGCAGAAAGCGCTTTGAAAATGTGACTGCCGCACTCTTCACGTAAGCGGAATGCGTGACTGCGCCTCTTCGAGCTCTTTCTCGTTGGTCAGGTCGAGACGCAACGGCGTGATCGAAACGTATCCCTGCTCTATGGCGCGGCGGTCTGTGCCTTCTTCGGTCTCTTGAATCGGCTTGACCGTAAACCAGAAGTGCTTTCGCCCCAGCGGGTCTGTGCCGGGGACAACGCGGCCATCGTACTGGCGGCAGGATTGCCGCGTCCAGCGCAGGCCCTGCGGTTGCGCAGGGATGTTGACGTTGACCAGTTTGAAGGTCGGCTCGCCGAGCAGAATCTCCAGCACGCGGGCGACATGGGGCGCAAGCTTTGGGAAATCCGGCACGTCTTCGGTCACCGGCGTGCTGAAAGCGATGCCGCGCAGTCCGAGCAAGGCGGCCTGTTTGGCTGCCGCCAGTGTGCCCGAATGCCAGATTGAGTTTCCCAGATTGGTTCCCAGATTGATGCCCGACAACACCACATCCACCTTCTCCCAGTTATACGCGCCCAGCGCCACGCAATCGGCGGGTGTGCCGTTGACGCGATAAGCCTGGAACTCTTTCAGCGGTGTGCGCCGGTACGACAGCGGGCGCGAGGCGGTGATGGCGTGGCTCACCGAAGACTGTTCGACGTCAGGCGCGACAATGCATACGTCGCCAAAGCGCGAAGCGACTTCGGCCAGCGCCAGCAACCCCGGACTGTAAATTCCATCGTCGTTTGAAATCAGTATTCTCATGCTTCCTCTTTGCAAATGGCGCTTACTCACTTGCCGGCCCTGCTGATAGAAAAAGCATTTTCTGTTCCTTCCCGGCTCTGGCCACCGGCTTGCACATTAGCGGCTGAAGCGACTTGTGATAAAGGCGGTGTCTGCGAATGCGTGTCACACTGATTTACAACCCAACAGCCGGGGATGAATCATTCTCGGCCAGTGAGTTGACGGCGCTGCTTGAGCGCGCCGGGCACGATGTTTTATACCGATCCTCGAAGAAGAATTATAAGTCGGCATTGAAAGAGCCCACCGATCTGGTGGTGGTTGCGGGCGGCGACGGCACAGTGCGCAAGGCGGCGATGGAACTGCTCGGGCACAACATTCCGCTAACGGTGCTGCCTTGCGGGACGGCCAACAACATCGCCAGGTCGCTTGGCATCGAGGGGTCACCGCAGCAGTTGATCGATGCTTGGGCGGCGGCGCAACCGCGGGGATTTGATGTCGGGTTGGTGCGCGGCCCGAAAGGCGAGAGCCGATTTATCGAAGGCGTCGGGCTGGGCCTGTTCAGCGGCTTGATGTCGATCCTTGACGAGATTGACGACGAATACGATATCGATTTCGATGACCCGGATCAGAAACTGCACAGCGACATCAAGGCGCTCGAAGCGCTGGTTGCCGAGTACCCACCCTCTAACGTCGCGGTGACTATTGATGGGCAGAGCTTCGCGGGCCAGTACGTCTTGATCGAGGCGATGAATATCAAGTCGGTCGGCCCCAACCTGCAATTAGCGCCCGAAGCCGACCCCGGCGACGGCTATCTTGATTTTGTTTTCGTTGCCGAGCATGAGCGCGCTGCCATGCTCGATTACCTGCGCCAGCGCCGCCACTCGTCAGAGGCTTGCCCAACCCTGACGGTGCATCGCGGCAAACATCTGCGAGTGATCTGGCAGGGCTCAGAGGTTCATGTTGACGACAAAATCTGGCTCGATAAAGATGACCCGTCAATGGCCGCGCACACGCCGCCAGCGACCATCGAGGTGACGGTCGAGCCCGACGCCCTCGTCTTCCTGGTGCCACAATAGACTGCAATGAATTGCTAAAGTGAAAAGGCTGATGGAGAAGGTTTCCGTTCGAAACTGTCTCGATCCGTAGAGCGGTTTTTGATTGGCTCTGCCCGGTAGCGCAAGGCGGTTAGATTGCACTACATTCATAGGGAATTCTGTTCGAGCTTATGTCGTGTTTATTCGATTTGTTTTCGGTCTGCCTTACAGCTTTTTGATTGCTTGACATCATAAGCCTCGCCCGATTAGTATTGCGTCGCTCTTTTCTCAGGTAAGTGAGTTACCAGGGATCCTTTGGCATTTAACCGGAATCCTCGCTGTTCAAAACAACCCGTTCTGAACTGCTTGCAAGTTTAAGGTAGCGCGGATTAGGGCTTGCGAACCCGCATCCTGGTGAGGCTATCTCTTCTGGAATACATCAAGCCTGCTTTTTTGCTTATGACCGTTCGAGATCGGGCACCCTGTCGAGCGGCGGCATGGAAGCTGACAACAAGAAAACCTCACGATGCGCGCGGCGTTTTTGAGCTATCCCGCGAATGAGCGCCGCGCTTGATGGCGCTGGCGCAGACTCTAACGGCGTTTTTCACTAACCAAAAAACGTATTGAGCCCTGTGGGAAGGGCTCTCGGCAACCGCCGCACAAAGGAGCCTAACAAATGTCACAACTGAGCGTCCGCCTCTTCGGTAAGTTGTCGGTCACCTGCGGCGAGGAAACCGTGCATGGCCTCGATGGACTCAAGGCGCGAGAGATGCTCTGTTATCTGCTTCTCCATCGGCGCAACCCTCATCCACGGGAGAGGCTGGCCGGACTGTTCTGGGCCGACAGCAGTACCGCCCAGTCGAAGAAATATCTTCGGCAGACTCTGTGGGAGATCCAACGCGCCTTACAACCATGTGTGCCGGCGTGCAACGAGGGCTTCTTTTTGAGCGAAGCGGAATGGATGTATTGGAATCCAGCGGTCGATCTCTGGGTGGATGTCGACGATTTTGAATGCGCCTTTGCGGCCGTTTCCGGAGTTCAAGGTGCCGAGATGGATGACTGCCAGGCTGAAGCGTTGCGCGGCGCTGTCCAGCTATATCAAGGTGACCTTCTCGAAGGTTGCTATCAGGATTGGTGCGTCTACGAGCGCGAGCGGCTGCAGAGCGGCTATCTGACGATGCTCGATAAGCTGATGAGCTGGTGTGAAATTCACAACGATTATGAAGCGGAACTCACCTATGGCCATCGAGTGCTTCGCTATGAGCGGGCTCGCGAATGCACCCATCGGCGGCTGATGAGGCTCTACTATCTTGCAGGTGATCGAACCGCCGCGTTGCGCCAGTACGCGCGATGCGTCACCGCGCTGGACGAAGAGCTGGAGGTGAAACCGGCGAAAAGAACCGTCGAACTTTACAACCAAATTCGCGCCGATGAGCTTGAGACGGTCGCAAGGCCGGGCGGCAGCCTGAACACCAATCCAGAACGTTCATCGGTCTCGTCTTTGGAGTTCATAGAACAGTTGAGCAAGCTGCGAGACTTGTTGAACAAAATCCAACGTCAGGTTCAACGCGACATCGGACGCCAGACTCCAAGTTGACTACTCCTCAGAAACACGCCAGTCTCAGCCTAATGCCACGCAGATCGGATCGATAGGGCACGATTGCTTAAGCAAGGTGTATGACGTCAGCTAGCTAAGGAAGCCGATGACCAGGTAAGTCCCGGCGTCGAGGTTGCCAATCTCCAACGTGGTCAACGGGATCGGCCTGAACGGATAAGGGGCCGACACCGAGCCGCTGGGTGAGCCTATATCAGATGCCACCGCAATGATTACTTTGAGCTTGGAACCGCCGTCGATAGCGGCCGGGTCCGGGTAGACATCCAGCAGGTTGAACTTAACTGTTGTTGTATCATCTTTGCCGATGACGACCGGTGTAGCACCGCTGCGGGCAGCCCCAAGCACGCTGACTTCGAGCTTGTCCTTCCCGACCCAGCTCGCGGTCTCCGTGCAGGTGACATTGACCGTGAGGGCAGGATTGCGGGCCTTTAGCGCCTCGACGGTGAACCCATGCGACACCAGGTCACCCGCCGCTTTAGCCAGCGTCAGATTCATAATCAGGATGTCGGTGCTGGCGCTTTTTGCCGCCGCAAGGTCAGCGAATTCGTACCACGCCTTGCCGAGATGGTGCGGAGGATCGCCCTCGAGTTGGGGCGCGCCGTCCGGTGTCTGTGTGAGATTGATCCCGGTGCCGCCCGTAGCCGTTGGCCCGGAGGGGACGGAGACATTAATGCTCTGGCTCCAGTCGAAGTCCCAATCGTAGTTCTTCAACGGGACGGGCGCCTTGCCCGGCTCCTTAGCCACCACAGAAAGCCGAAAACTTTCCTTGCCCGCTGTGCCGGTGAGTGCCGCGCCATCCCGGAATGTCGGGGCCGTGAAACTCGGCTGGTCGAACATATTAATCGTCTCTGAAGCGCCTTGGTTGGTAGACAAAGACGCTCGGCCTTTCATCGCTTCCTTTATGCCGGAGGCATTGGTTACGACCGTATCGGTATCCGCATAAAAGCCGCCGGGCGATCTCACCTCCTCGCCTTCCTCGTACATCGGTCTGCCGCGCGACCCGGTGATTTTCTCGGAAGCCACCGAGAAAGCGACGTCCCGGCTTTGCGGCGTCCGAATCGTGTATTTGAATGAAGCGGGACCGCTCTGATAGATGGCTTGGCGGCTCGACGACATGAGCGTTTGCATAAAGCCCACTTCCGTAGCGTGACCGGTAGGGCTGTCTTTAGCCATGGAAATGGTCTCAGTCCAGTCGAGTCGTGGACCCAGGATGCGCACCGTGCCGCTCGATTGGACCTGCGTTTGCACGGTCCCCGTCGCCTTCGGGAGATTGCCCTGGAGCAGGAAGTAACTGGCGTCGAGCACGCCGGGCGGGAGTTTCTGGGGCGTTGGCGGAACCACTGGAGCGCGCTGTATCGGCCCCCCAGCCGAGCCCTCTTGTTGAACGACGTGAGTCAACTCGTGCGCAAGCAGCAACTGGCCGTCCCGAGTGTTCGGTGAATATTGGTCAGCGCCGAACACGATATTTTTTCCCACTGTAAACGCCCTTGCATTGATGGCGCTCGCCGTCTTAGCTCCTTGGGCGTCGGCATGCACCCGCACCTCGTTGAAGTCCCTGCCGAAGCGCGGCTCGAACAGAGCCCGAATCGAAGGAGACAGCGGTTGGCCGCTGCCTCGCAGAGAAGCCAGCGACGATTCGACATCTTGAGTCACGTGAGGCGTGTGGCCCGGCGCTTCTTTGGTTTGAAGTCTTTCCCTCTCTTCGCATTTCGGGCAGTTTGCTCCTTCCTGACAAGCCGCACACTTGTGCTGCACCGCAGGAACCTGCGACGGCGACATCATCTGGTCTGCCACCCTGTCGGCTTCCTGCTCGTACGCATCTCCCGGTGAGCCGACATATAGCTTCGCTTGTACTGCGCCGCTCCGAAGCAGCCGCTGAACGGCGAAATTCCCGGCGGTCTGTCGTAAGTCCGTTTTCGCGAAATCGCTTTGGCTTGGGGGGATGATTCGAGCCGACCCGAGAGCCGTCGACGCGGTCTGAGTCTCGACCTTTTCGTTGACACCTGTTTTAGCTGCGCTCACAAGTGAATCCTCGTTCTACGGTTGTTACACCGGACGCAAACTCAAAGGCGATAACACGCCATCGGACTTCGTGCCCCTCGACTATTCGTCGCAGCCAAGAAGGTTTCGATATAGAGGCGCTGCCGCGTCGGCGCAGGTGTAGGTATCACCCGTCACGATGGTGCCTCCTTCCCATTTCTTAATGGCATCTATAAGCTGCTTCTTTTCGTCATCGTTGAGGCTGCCAATGGGCTGATCCAGTTTGTCGGTCAGCCCGGCCGTTCCAGCCACCTTACCCGGATATGACTGCGCGCTCTCTCGGGTCACGCAGATAGCAAGGTCATCTCCGGGTCCGCACTTCTCGGGCAGATCTGCGTCCTTTTTGCCTCCCGCGATATAGCTTCTCAGCACAGCACGCAAGTTGGCCCCGGCCCCACCGCGACGGTTCACAAGATCGAAGTAGATCGCCATTTGGCCGACAGCATAGCTCTCAAAAATGTAGTGTTGCCATTTGTCCACGCCGAGCACTCCCGGCGGATCGGCACCGCTCGGCGAGCGTTGCACGTTGCCGGGGTTATTGTTTCTCCAGGGCGTGTTGCCCCCAACCTTGACATAGCCGCTGTAGACAACGTAAGGAGGCCCGGATTCTCCCGCCCTCGGGCCTCTGGTTCCAGGGGCGGCGCGGTTTTCCGCCGTCCCGCTCAGGAATTCGGCGGCTTCCTTCCTGTCCTTCTCCATTGCCACTCGCTCCGGGCTTCCTTCCGGCAACTTCTTGATCGCCTCGTTGAGCTGCTTGATCAGCTCGCGTTTCTGGGCGCGCAAAAACGGTAGTAGCTCTTTCTCCGCGGCTTTTTTCATGGTCCGGAGCCGGTCGAGCGCATCCCACACTTCCTGTTTCACCTCCGGCGCGCCGCCGCCACTCTGACCGGGAAGCACCTGCTCGATCTGCAAAATTGCCCTGTCAATGAGCCCGATCTTCTTCTGTAAGCCGTCGGCGAGGCCCTTCTCAATCTGAGAGAGCCGATCGCTTACCTCCTTTTCCCGCGCCCGCAACTCCTCCTCTTGCTTCGGGTCGGGGCTCGACATCTGGGTCTCGGCGAGCTCTCGTTGCTTGTTGGCGCGTTCCTCGCGCTGCGGTCTCAATGACTCTTCGGCCTCTTCGATGACCGCGAGGTTGCCCGGATGCTCCGGCGGCAGACCGACCGGCTCCGAATCTTCTTGACGCTGGAGAGAGGCGTTGCCGCCCGCTTCCTGTTGCGCCACATGCGTGAGTTCATGCGCCAGCAGATGCCTTCCCGCATTCGAGCCCGCGTCGTACTGGCCCGGCGCGAAAACGATGTCGCGGCCGACCGTGTAGGCCAACGCGTTCACCGCTCTTGCTGACGCCGCCGCTTCAGCGTCAGAGTGTATGCGAACCTGGCTGAAATCCCGTCCGAACCTCGATTCGAAGAAAGCGCGGTTGCCCGAATCGAGGGGATGACCGCCCGACCGCAACGCCGCGTGTACGGCAGGCGCTCCTGGAGCATGGCCGTTCGCCGGACGACGCTGTAGGTTTACTTGTTCATCGCGGCACTCTTCGCATTCGCCTGTCGCGCCGGGCTTGTGGGCACACGAGCACTTTCGCTGAAGAAGACTCGCGGATCCGATCCAGCCGGTCGTAACCGAGGATCCCACCGTTGCGAAATTGCCATCCGGTATGCTCATTACAAGGTCTGCCACCCGGTCGGCTTCTTGTTCGTAGGTATCTCCCGGTGAGCCGACCCGCAGCTTCGCCTGCACTGCGCCTCGAAACACGCGTTGAAGTGCGAAGTTTCCAGCCGCCAGCCGCCAGTCAACCGGCCCCGGCGCCGGAACGCGAGCCGGTCTGTGAGCGGCCGGAGGCCTATTCGTTTCGGCTTTTTCGTTGAAGTTTGCTTTGTTTGCGATCACAAGTGAAACCCTGTTCTACCGCGCGGCGCGCCCGATGCACGCAAGAGGCCCGTTGCGGGGTTAGCACATTCCCGAAGTCCAACACACGGCATAGCGCATTATATCATCAATGTGTTTATGGCTATATCGTCCTGGCAGACTCGCTACCGAATAATTAGAGGTTGAAATGATTAACCAGGGAGGAGCAACACACGGTTACCCCGGACCTTGGGTAATCCCATGATGTACCAGCTTTCACCGACGCGCTTTGCCGAGAACCCGCCGGCGCTGCCGGTTCTCAGCAACTCTTCCCAAACGTCCGACTTCAGATAAATCCGAAGGTCATAGTGAATGATTCCAGGCGGCAACTTCGGCGCGTCCATCGCCACTTGGAATTGGTCGATTGCGGAGGCGATCTCCTTTCCCTTGCTTTCGGCGAGAAACAACGTATCGCCTTTGATGCGACCGAAGTCCGGGCCGCCAACTGTGCCCAAATTCCCCATGATCTCCTTGTCGCTTTCTCCAAGCGAGGCGCCGCCCTCGCCAACTTTAAGGAAGTCGCGGCGTACTCGTTCTTCGCGCTCGATTCCTTCAATCGCTTTGTCCATCTCCCTGGTCCGTAAGATCAGGCCATTTTCTGCCGTGTTTTTGGCGGACCCCGGAGCCATAGCCTCGATCCGGCGGGCATCGTCTCTTAGCACGGCTGCCCTTTGTCTCCAACCTGTCAGGGCCTCCTCAAGTTGATGAGGCGTTCTGCGCGCCCCTGCTTCGGAAGCCCGACGCCAGGTGGTGTTTATACGTGTCAGGGCGTTGTCATACACCATCTGCCCCCAGCCCTTGGGCAGTTCACCAGTCTGCACGCCCTCGATTATGAATTGCTTCTCGACGGCCTGGACGTCGAGTTCAATAAGAGCGGCTTCCTCCTGGAGCCGCTTCTCGACCGCGATCCGCTTCGCATCGCCTTCGGCGAGTCCTTGCAATTCAGCCTCGGCTCTCGCGGCCAGGCCCCTGGCTCGAGTTGCGCTGGCGTTTAGCCTGGGACGAAGTTCGCCGACCCGGGCAGCGGGCACGCCCGAGATGGCTAACTCATTGGCCGACCTCGTGGCTCGTTCGGCAATGTTGGCCGCGAACTCACTGCAAGGTGGAGGGCTGCATCGCGTAATCCAATTGCCGCGAACCCTGAACGTGTGTCCGCCCGCGACCACCGGGGGAGGGTGTTTTGCGGACGCGGCTCCGGCCTCGCCAGCCTCCGAGGCAAACGCGGCGAGGTCGTTTGCCGTTCGTTCAGCAGCCTCGGCGGAGTTTGCGGCCCGGCGTGAAGAGTCGGCGACTCTGGCCGCTTCTTCTTCTGTTGCCGTCCCGGCAGCCGTGCTCGCCTTGGCCGCAGCGTCCCGCGCCTCGGTCGCCGCCTGTTTGGCTTCTTCCACAGCCGCCGCGTCCGCTGTATGTTTCGCAATGGCCTTCTCGGCAGCCTTAGACGCCCGCGCGGCGGCCTTCGCCGCTTCCTGCTCGAATTGACGTACGGTGCGCAATGCGCCTCGGATCGCGCTTGCTGCAAACGCGATGTCAATGATTGCGAATGCCGCGGTCATTATCAGCTCGCCCTTGGTATCATCTACCTTGCCTTCGGTCACCAGAGCCGTCTCGGCGCTGATGTTTGTCTTCGCCGCCGCTTCGATGGCGTCGGCCCGGGCTGTAGCCATAGCTACATCGACCGCACCCTTCACGCCCAGTCCAATCGCCAGAGCTGTTCCCCCGGTTGCCAGGCCGGCAATCACATACACTCCCATCTGGGCAGCCATCAGTCCGAGCTCGGCCCACCAGGGCCCCGGCTTGCGCCGCTCAACCAGATCGCGGCCGATGGCCTCGTAAAAAGGTATAGCCTTCCAGTTGCGCCCACCTGCGGCTACTTTCCCCGACAGCAGTTGCCCGTGGATGGGTTCCAGGTCCGGCGCTATGGTCTTGAGCAACGGGCGCGTCTTCGCGATGTTCTCTTGCGTCTCGATTAAGCCGGCTCCGATCGTCGATAAGGCCTGCTCCCGAGTGCCTCCGGCCACCTTCCTTGTCTTGGTGGGGTCCTCCTTCGCTAGGCGCACTAGAGGATACAGCCCCGGTTCCACCTCAAGGTAAGCGTTCATCAGCCTGTCGATGTCATCATAGACCTTCTTGACCTCATCCCAGGTCTGCCGGTTTGGCTCGCTCTCGGGCGGAGGGAAGTTCGGCGGTTTGTCGGGATCGAACATCGTCGGAGTGCCGAGTTCCAAGGGCTCGGTGCCGCCCGGAGGGAGTGCGACTACCTCATATCCGACCTTCACCTTGCGGAGGTCGTGCATCGCCTCTTGCGCAGCGGCAATTTTTGGCGCGAGGTCTTGCATCGATGCCAGGGCCTTGGTTTGTTCCTGCGTTGGCGGTCCGGTGATGGCCTCCCCGTTTTCGTTTAGTCCAAGCCGGGCGAGTTCGTCTTTGCAGAACTGCTCGTTCTCGTTCAGGTAACCGCGAGCCACCGACTCGACGTCGGTCATAAAGTAAGTTTCCTGGCCTCTCACCTCGGAACTTTGGCGCATTTGGCCAGCCGCTACAGCCCAGGATCGCTGCCAACGGTCAGGATTCGAGTTCGCCGTTGCGACAATGTCCTTGCCGAAAGTGTCCCATAACTGGGCGACGCGAAACTTCTGTGCGAAGCTTCCTCCGGCGAGTAGGATGTCGATCATCTTCATCCGCTCGTCGCTGCTTGCTGCGGCCAGGTCTGCCGGACTGAGCTCCGCAATTAACTGCGGGCTGCCTTCTGCGATCGCGTCCTCAATTCGCTTTTTACGATTGCCGCCGCTGGGGGCGGGCGTGGCGGCGGGCTGACGGCGAATCTGCTCTCCACCCTGCTGGGCCACATGCGCAAGCTCGTGCGCCAGCAAGCGCCGTCCGTCAGCCGATTCAGGCGCATACTGACCTGGGGCAAACGCGATCTCCGACCCGAGGGTGAACGCCCGGGCATTTAGCGATCTTGCGGCGTCTGCCGCCGAAGGCTCCGTATGCACCCGGACTTGGCTTAAGATTCGTCCGAAGCGCGGCTCGAAGAAGTTCAACGTGGATTTAGACAGCGGCTGACCGCCGCTCTTGAGAGCGATTAGCGATGCCTGCATTCTCGTCGTGACTAGAGGCAGATTACCAGGCAATGCCTTTGGCTGAATTGTCGCTTCCCCCTGGCATGTCGCGCCGGCTGTCTGAGCGGAGCCCGCATCGCATTTGTCCTGTATGGAAGCGGCACCGGATGATAATGGACCTTGATCCAAAACTCGTCCGCTGCCCGTCTCCTGCAAGTCGCCTGGCTGGCCAATTGAAGGCCCAGCCTTGATGAACTTCTGATTCAATAATCTCTGAACTGCGAGATTCCCCGCGCTCTGTTGAACCGGTGCGGACGCCCACCCTGCTAACGCGCCTGAAGGTTGAGGCGCTGGCAGGGATTGCCTTACCTGCGCGGGCGCATCAGGTTTTTGGTTCGTCCTCTCGAAGGATTTGACTTTTGCAACCATTGCCCTATGCGGTAAGCCCTGCAAGGACTTCGGTCAATCGCCGGTGGCGCGGCCACCGGGAATCAATCGCCGGTGGCCGCGCCACCGGTTAACGACAAGTGACGCCCCGACCCTGAAGGGTCGCCGTCTGGCTTCCCGCGACCCTTCTAGGTCATTGACCGCTCGGCATGGCTTCCGTGGGCGTTGCCCACGGCTATTGACGCCATCCCCGAAGGGATATTTTCAAAATATGCTCTAAGCAATCAAATCCTGATATTGCTTGAAGTCCGTTGCCGAAGGAACCCGCCCCTGTTTTATCATCTGTCGCGCGAGCGCCTTTATCAGTTCCTTCATGGTGATCAACTCTCCGCCCTGCGCCGCCAGAAACGCCGCGTCCAGAACCACGTTTCTTATATCGCCGCCGCTGATGGTGAACTGCTTGGCGATAAATCCGAAATCGATATCATCGCTCAGCGGTGCGCGCGCCGGGAACATTCCTCGCCACAACCGTTCTCGGCTGGGCTCGTCAGGCAGCGGGAACTCAACCACGTAATGCATGCGCCGCGAAAACGCGTCATCGATGTTCCGGCTGAGATTGCTCGCGAGGATGACCGCGCCTTCGTACTCTTCGATCTTCTGAAGCAGATAAGCGACCTCGATGTTGGCGTAGCGGTCGTGGGCGTCTTTGACCTCGCTGCGCTTTCCAAAGAGCGCATCCGCTTCGTCGAAGAACAGGATCGCGTTGCTTGAGTCTGCGGCGCGAAAAATGCGATCCAAATTCTTCTCGGTCTCGCCGATGTACTTGCTTACCACACTCGACAGATCGATTTTGTAAAGGTCGAGTTCGAGGTCGCGCGCCATAACGCCGGCGGTCATCGTCTTGCCGGTGCCTGACGTGCCCGAGAACAACACCTTGATCCCTTTGCCCGACGCCATCTTGTCCTCGAAGCCCCAGCCGCTGTAGACGATGTGACGAAGCTTGATGGCGGCGGTGACTTCTTTGACGCGCTGAAGCGTGTCGAAGGGCAAGATTAAATCGTCCCAGGAATGGACCTTCTTCACCCTCACCGCGAGGCTCCCAAGGCTCTGATCCGATTGCGCGCGCGCCGCCTCAAACAGCGAGCCGGCTGACCTGCCCGGCGCCGCGGCAACCTGAGCTGCTTCGCACAACTGTCTATCGACCGCCGCCTCAACCGCCGCCGTGATCTGACGCGGGGTAAGAACAAACCGGTCCGCCAGGGCTTCGAGTTCCGGCCTCGTCAGACTCAAATCCGTTGGCGCGAGCGCGTCGTTCCATAGCCGCAGACGTGTGGCAAAATCAGGGTCAGCAAAATCAAGAGCGATCACTTTCGCGTCCGAGAGCAGCTCTTTCCACGCGACTCCCGGTCGGAATGCGAGAAAGATGGGGGCGCGCGCGCCGGCGAGAAACCTCAACGCAAAGTGAGCCTCCGGGAGCGGTCTCCCTTCTTTGTCAAACAACGCTTCGCAGCGCGCAAGGTAAACGCCCGCTGGCCGCAACCGCTGCTGGAGCAGCAAGCCGCCGATCAGACTGGACCACGGCTCACCCGAGCCGCGCGCCGCCTCCATGTCAACGCGCAAGAGATCGACTTCAAGCTCAACGCACATCGCTTCGGCAGCCTGACCGCGGCCGGTGCCTTCGCGGCCGGTCAATACCACCAGCGGCGTGCGCATCCGCGATGCAAGTGTCCTGAGCCTGTGCCTCAACGCCTCGCGCTGTTTGGCGGAGAACGGCAGCTGTTCCCATTCGATTGCGGGACTTCGATATTCGACAAATCCCATCAGGCGCGCGTCGGTCAAGGAACAGCCCAGCAGGTAATTCGTCACCACGGGCGACGCGCAAAAACCTCCGGCGAGCCATGAAGTCCGCTGCGGCCCCGGCTGAATTCGTTGGAGCAAGCCGCTGCTGAACAAGGTTGCGTCTTCGAGCAGACGGCTTCGCACAATCGGACTTTCGCTCGGCGTAGCTGATAAGAGCCGCTGCGCCAGGTCGCAGGTTGGCCACTTGCGGGTGATGTCATTGTTCAAGTAGGCGTAGAGCGTCTCATACTTCTGATCGATTTCAGGAGCAACCGCCAGCAACAGGATGTCCTGCTCGATGGGCGATAGTGCAAACTCGGTGGCCAGCCGCGCCCACCGCAGAGCGGCCTCCGAATGAGCCGCTTCTGCGCCTCGCATCTGTTCGGCACGCGTCGTTAACTCATCGACCGCCGGCGTCGAGCTCTGGTTTCCCAACGCCTGATCTATCAGTGCCGCGACTTGCTCGTCGCTAATGTACAACCCACGAAACTCGTCGAGAGACAACTGGTATCGGGCGCGCAGGCGCAGGATTTCTCTGTGAAGCAGGATGTCGAGCCGCTGCAACTGAACCGAAAGCTGACTGCCGGACTCAACCGGAGCTGACATTCATTCCTCCTGAAAGAGATCGAACGGCCGACCGTCCAACCATCCAACCCGAAACGTCTGACGCATCATGGCGGTCATGCTGAATATTAAGTGCAATGGGGGGCGGCCAAGGCGAATGATCCGGCGTTCGGCGTCCTCTTCAAAGGTGGCGCGAGAATCAAGAAAGTTGTGCCAGATGTACGGCAGATTCGACGCGGCAAACCCTGACAGCCGATAAGCAAAGGATCGCATCACATGTTGCGCCGCGATAGTCAATGTGGCGTCCAGGGCGCGGTCAATGCCGCAGGCCGCCGGGAGAGCCAGATGATTGACATCCCCAGCAATCTTATCCAGACGCGCTACCATATCTTTGGTCGCGTCATCAGCATCCAGTTGCCGCACCATGTCCTGACTCCCATCAATGCTTGCGATCCGCAGCCCTTCGAACTCTCGCTGAATGGAAGGCTGTAAGGAAGGGTCGCAAAGCAACAAACCCGCGTTGCCGCTCAAGCGCGTCAAGTGGCTGCGCATGAAATCCGACAGGTCTTCGGGCTTGCGCGGCTCGTATTGGCGAACCGCAAGCCAAAGACCCCTCCGGCCATCGACGAGCACGGCGACCGCGTTGTCGCCCTCGCACCCTGTGGCGAGCACCTGCGTTTCGCTCGTCATCGCTCCGCGGAAAGTTTGCCATTCGATTAAGGCTTCGAGGAATTCCGCCAGTTGAGCCTCGGTGATGCCTTCTTGCCACTCGCGCAGCACGGCTCGTGACACATCTGGGGGAATCAGTAAGAGGTCACGCAGCAGCGGATCGCGGAACGCTTCGCCGCCGCGCTCCTGCCCCGCGCACTTGATCAAAATCAGAAACCGGACCAACGAGACCGCCGCGGCTTGATCCGTGTTGGGCCAGCCGCGCACACACTCGGCTAGCGGTAGATCGTCAAGGAACGGCAAAAGGAGGAATGCGCCGCCGAACGGCGTGCCGCGCCGGGCGCTGGCTTGCTCGACCGCCTGGCGCGGCCCGCGCTTGCCTAAGAGCGCAAGACCAACCTCACGCCGCCAATCGGCTGGACAGGTCAAGAGCGCCAGAAGCGCTTCGAAGTCTGCGGCGCCCGCGACATCGTAGAGAGCCGCCTGGTCACCTTCGAGCAACGCCATGACCAGTCGGTCATTATCGTCTTCTGATCCAAGGGCCAGCCTGGTGTAGAGCCGCGAGAGCGCGACGGCCGCTTTCCTTAAATTCGATCCGCCGGCATCTATAAAATCATGGCTTGCGCTGACATAAGCGTGAAGCGCCTGTTGCCACGCCTCAGGCATCGTAGATATCGATTCCGCCGCTGACCACGCGGCCCAAACGGCCTCAAAAGAGCGAAACTCGTCGGCGCCGGCATCGCTTTCGGCGAGGCTGTCGAGAATCCGCCGGGCATCTGCGGAGGTAAGACTTCTAATGACCCGACGGAGCTCGAGGGGCGACAAGGCTTGGAGCGCTTCGCCCCCGGTTGATGCATCATCACAGATCGCCGTGCGCAAGGCGCTAGAGATCGGCAGCGGTTTCAGTCCCGCGAAGGACTCGTAGTACCACTTGCTCCAGGCGGCGCCGTTCGCAAGATCGGAGAGGAACGCGGCGAGATAAGCCGCCCGATTTGGAAACCTGAGGACATTGCCGTCGTCTGCCCTTTCTTGAAGCGCGTCGCCGAGCGATTTTCCAATCTGCGCCGTAAACGCCTCGGCGATCTGATCGCGCTCGAGTGCCGCATTCAACGCCACGTCGACTTGCAGGCATCGAATGAACCAGAGGCTGGTGTCGCTTTCTGAAAACCACGGCGCGAAGGCGACGGAGAGGGCCGACGCGAGGCGCCGTTCGATTGTCTCGTCGAGGCGAGCCTTGAGGGTTTCAGGGCTGGGGTGGTCCGCCGCGACAAGATAGTCGGCGCGGAATCGCCGAATTTGAAGCCGATTGATAGCAGTCGACATGGAGAACCCGCGCTATGGCATGAAGCAGCCATCAAATCCAAATAAGATGAACTGCTGATTTGCGCTGACGGCGGGCTCAGATTGCCGCCGCTGTTTCGACGGATTGTTCGAGCATTGATTCCTGGTTGAGCAGCTCTTCGAGAACTTGAATGGCGCCGCTGATGCGCAGCAGCGAGTTCCTGACTTGGGCTTGTCTGGTCTCCGAATCGGCTAACCATGTCTGCCCGGCCTCAAACTCAGATCGCAGTTCTTCGAGCCGCTGCTCTATTTGCTCTTTCATTGCCTTCCTCCTCGTGCTCAACGCAAGCCTTCCTGCACGGCACGTATCTCCTCCTTGAGCCGTTCAAGCTCGGCTTGCTGGTTACTTACCAACGCCGCCAATGCCGCGGCGGGCGCGGCAGATGAGAATCCGATCGCAACGGTTACCATCTTGACGCCTTCTTCGGAACTCGAATCCCAGGCTTGTCCGACAACCTGCCGATACTGGTCAAATTCCATGCGGTTGGGGTTCACGGCCAGGCCGATCCCATCGCCAAGACCTGAAGGCACGATGTAATCGCCCTCTTGCACCGGCCCTCGGGTTCGAACCGGCACCTGCCCGAGAAAGCTGACTTGATCGCAGAGACGGCTGGACTTCGGATCGGGCGCATTACCGACCACGATTGGCCGTCTGGTCACAACCGAGACGTGACTCGCGCTCGTGGTAGCCTTCGATATCTTGCCGCCGAAGATGCCGACGATATCTCCTTCCATCATGACCTCATCCGCATTGAGCAGCGGCAGGCATTCGGCAAAATCCGCGCCCCCCATCGAGCGGAAAGAAACGCCGCCGACGCCATTGCCTTCGATTGCCGCGATTGCTGTGTTCCCCGCAAAAAATGTGATGAAGTTATTGCCGGTGGTTGGGAAGCCCGTGCCAATTTTCAGCGCCAGAACATCGGCCTCCCCGGTGATGTCAGTGTTGTCAATCACGGCAACGTGAGAGCTGACATCGCCGGCGGATCCGGAAATGCTATCGCTGACGTGCAGCTTGCAAGCGGGCGCCAGTGTCGCGATCCCGACCTTGCCATTCGAGGTGTTCATGACAAGGCCCCACTGGGCTCCCGTGTTGCCCCACAATCCGACCTCATCGTCGGTTGCCATGCCGATGAAGGCGCGGTCATGATTCGGATTCGCCTGAAACAGCCACATCCCCGCCGTGCCGGAGTTTCCTTGTCGGATGCGCATGCGATCGGCGACATCCAGCTTGAATCCCGGCGAAGTGGTGCCGACTCCAACGTTGCCATCGGCCTTGATGATCACCTTCGTGCTGTTGACTCCGGCGCGAAGCTGGAGATCGTGATTCGTCATTGTCGAAACGATGCCGCCGTTTCCGTCGGCGCCCACCAGTACTTCGTGGACGCCGCCGCCGCTTCGCACATTGAGATACGTACCGCTAGCGCCCGCAATCGTCAGCTTGCGGTCGGGAGAGGATGTTCCGATGCCGACGTTGCCATCGGCTTTCACGACCATTTGGATGGTGTTTTTTCCTGCTCTGAGTTGTAAATCGTGGTCGGTCATCGTCGAGACGATTCCGCCGCCGCCGTCCGCTCCAAGCAACACCTCGTGAATTCCGTTCTTGTCCTTGAGATTCAGGTAAGCGCCGGCGTCGTCTTGAATCGTCAAAAGCCGGTCGGGAGAGAGCGTGCCTATCCCGACCTTGCCGTCGTCTCGCAGCGTCACCTTCTCGGCGAATTTGCCGCTGTTGTCCAGAGGTCCAATGGCCAGGGTGTTGTCGCCCTTATTCGCTTGGCCGATGATGACTTGCAGGCTGCTGCGCTTGCTCGGGACGTCGAATCTCTGGATCGACAGCGGGATGCCCTTATTGTCGAGGCCCTGGCTGTCCCTGAAATCCAGTTTATGATCGAACAGGCGTACGTCTCCTTCGATGCGAAGATTGCCTTCTACCCACACCAGATCGTTCGAAGTCCTGGTTGTCGAAAACGGCTTGGCCCGATCCTTCATGCGAATTCGGCCATCGGCGGCTTCAATTCCTTCAGCGACCACTCCGATGTAATGGCGAAGGTTGCGAATTTGATCCGAGTCCTTGGGATCGGCTGTGTCATTGCGGGCGACGAAGTGGCCCGGCTGATTCAGCACCGGCAGCCAGCGGACGTAGCCAATCGGAATGAGCCACCTCGCTTTATCCTTCGGCTCGGGAAAAGTCTGATGCGGGACCGACTCGTCATGGACGAGTGGAGCAGATGAGTCGAAGGTTTGCAGCGCGTTCCTGGCGTCGGCTAGCGATTTCGAAGCCACATTAATTGCCGAGTAACGGTCGAGCACACTTGGACGGTCGCCGATCTCGATGCGGAAGGTCTCGACCACCCGAGAATACTGGTCGGCGGTGTTGCAGCTTGCGAATCCCAGCGGCGGATTGCGGAACGATGTTTCATCGTAGCGGAGCCAGACGGCAATCAAGCGTCCTTCGCCGCTGCTGTCGATAGCCGGATCGAATTTTATGCCGCTGAATTTCTCTTCGGGGATACGATAGGGAGACAACACAACGATTGGACGGCCATACCCATCCCAGGCATAACCCGGCAACAGGTGCACGCTGACGGCGCCGCCGGGCTGCGGCATCTCCTTCAACGTCAAACCCATCGCGATGCCCCAGGTATGCCCGCCAAGCGCGTGCCGTGCGTTCTGAATGCGGCCATAATCGACAGCCGCGGTCAGGTCGGCTGCGCCGAGATATTGCTCTTCATAAAACTTGGGTCTTTGGGTCTGGTTCGCCGCCATTGTTCACCTCCGCTACTTGTCGCTGAACAGCTTCTCTGCCAGTGTTCTCAGAATGCCACCGAGATAGCCGTAGACTTTCGACCGCTTGACGCTCCCCTGATTGGACACGGCATCATCGAAGAGGTTGCTCACCAGATCGTCAACCGTGCCGTTGCCAAGGCCGGCGCTCGCATTCGAATTCAGCTTCTGGTTCTGGTTAGAGGCGGTCAGATTGAACGGAGCCTGATCCCCTGTAAAATCCGACTCGCCGCGAAGCGGTTCGCAACACAGCCTCTCCAGGGCTTGCGGCAAACCGGATTGCGTCAGCAACGCGCCGAACCAGTATTCGAGAGTCGGGAACCCGATCACCAGCCGCCGATGCTCCCAGTTGCACACCTTCACAATATGGCAGCCTCCGCCTTTGCAGTTGATCGTCAGCGTGGCGACTGGGACACAGTTGTCTTCGGCGGGAGGGGGGCAGGCAGGCAAGAGCGCCGAGCATAGACACGCCTGGAACATTTCCCGCACGATCGCCCTGAAGTGTTGCTGCACGACATCGATTGGCGTTGCGGCATCGGGCAGCGGCGAATGAATGATGCGGTCATACAGCTTGCAGTCATATAAGGCATGTTCTTCGAGCAGCCGGATTAACTCGTCCCTTATCGCGAGAACGTCCTGAAGCGGATGTTGAGAGGACGGAAGCTCGTTCAGGAGCACCTGAATCTTGGACAGGGCGGCAAGACACTCTTGGATAGTTGCGACCAGCACTCCGGGGTTGCCGGTTTCTTGAATCCCCAGCTTGCGCAGTTGAAACGTGTATCCCTCGCAGGTGACGGTCGGCTCGCACTGCGCCGGGGTCTTGGGCTGTGGAGAGCGGCAGCCGCTCTTTGCCGACGCCGACGGCTCGTGACAGCCGCAGCCGCAGCTCGACGATCCGCCGCCACTGCACCGCGAGCAGCAAGGCGCGCTCGTCGAGCCGCGAAGCGGCGTGATTCCGCGCGCCGGCTTCTCGTCGTAGCAAATGTAGAGCACCCACTGTTGATCTTGATCGCCGCAAATCGGATTCGGATTCGGCCAGGCGGGATCACAATCCCATTCCTTTTGCGTGCGACAGCGGCTGATCAGGTCACATACGTTGACCGAGGTGTCCTGGCAAACGACGATGTCATCGCCGCAAGGGCTGAGCGCATAGCCGGACTTGACCGTGACGAACCCATCGCAAGGATTACAAAGAACCTCAAGACCGCACGCTACCCCCCAACCATGCAGGTATCGGTTGTGCAGCTTGTTCTTTCCGATGACGTAGTTTTCGAGGCGATTGAGATCTTCTTCGGTCAGCAACTGCCCGGCGAAGAAGCGAGGGCGGCACAGGCATTCCAAGCCGCCGCAGACCGGACAATGACTTTCGCTACGCCGCGTGGTCGTTGGTTGACGGGTTGTGGTGATCATCGTGTTTCTCCGCTTTCTTTGAGGCTATCCTTGCCGTTTGATCATGAACCAGCTTTCGAACGTGCCGCCTTGAATGCCTAATTGATCTTTCAAGTCCTGGCCTGCGGGCGGGCGCGGGCGGTCGCCGGTCGGCAGCTCGGCCCGAACGAACTCGGCATCTATGGCCCGCTCCTTGAGATCGATGACGAAGTCGCCGCGCAGCGTCACCCATATCTCAAGCACGCCCCCTGCCAGTATCTCGCGCTCGATGGGTATGTTCCGATTAAAGATGAAGGCCGCTCCGCGTACCTTGCCGGACGTGCTCCGCTTCGCTTTGTCGATGCGGCCCGATGCATTCGTTTTGATTCTTCCGTTGGCGTCGAGCGAGAGATCCACAGGAACGACAAGGCCCCGAATTGGGCAGCGGCAGACGAAGCCGCGGGCGTGATTGGGGTCAGACGGTACGCCGTCTTCGGCCAGCACCTCGAATAGGTGTTGGAATCTTGCACGGTCCTCGTCGCTGTCTTTGAATCTCACTTTGTCAGTGAAGCCGATGACCAGGCCGGGTTCAATTATTTGACCGCCGGGTCCGCCCATATCGATGTCCGCGAAGAACGAATTCGGATCACGCGGTACCCCTGAGGTATGGCTCTGGTTGTGAGTCCAGCTCAACGCCTCGATTCGCGTCAGACCCAACTCCATGCCGGGACCGGGAGCGCCATCCTTACCGTCCTTGCCGTTGGTTCCGTCTTTTCCGTTCGTCCCATCTTTCCCGTCCTTGCCATCCTTGCCGTCTTTTCCGTTCGTGCCATCCTTGCCCGGCGAGCCCGGCGGGCCTTGTTGTCCTGCGCCGCCGCCGTGTTCGGACAAACACTCAATCAGTTCGAGAAGCACTTCGGTGCTTGGCAGCAGCCGCCGGCCCAGACGGTTATTGATCCGGGCGATCTTGTTCGTCAGGTCGTCGGCAGGATCGGTCAGCGGGTCGGTTTGCGCTTCGATACGGTCGCCGACTTGATAGTTCTCGATGGTCGCCAGCACCACACAGTTGGGAAGGTCGCAGTGCGGACAACCATCCAGATGCCGCCATAATATCTCTTCGCACGCCTGTTCCGATACTTCGACAATTGCCACTCCGCCGACCGCCGGATTGGCGAGATTGTCGAGGTAAGGAATGTAGAGCCGCGCGCCTGAGTTGCTGATCGCTACCTGCCGGCTGTCTGTGCCCACCTTGAAGGGCGCGCCCGGCATCGTCGGCAGGCTCAGATGCAGGCGGTCTATGTCGACTGACTGAATGTAGCTGCCAGAGCCGTCATTCTCGAGCGCGTAGCCCCAGTGCCCTCCCGGCGAAACCACCAGAGCGATTGGCGGATGATCCAGCTTGACTGTGCCAAGCAGAGAAGCCGAAGGAGTGAGCGCCACGAGATGGAGGTTTGAGTTCGTCTTATCGCAAACCGCCAGAATATCCGGCGCCGTGCTCGCCACGACCGCAAGCGACGAAGGCCTGGCTCCCGCCGGCAGTACTTTGATCACTGTGACCGCGGCGGCGGCGATATCGAGCGACTGAATCTCGTTATTCGGCCCGAGCGAAAAGGCGGTCTTGCCGTCACTCGAAAGCGTAAGGCCGCTGAGGTTCGCACCAAGATTCTTCACAACAACCGGCGCGGCAGGGTTGGTGTTCGTATCAAGATCAGCGCCCCACCGAAACAGGTCGCCCGTCGACAAAACCAGCGCCAGCAATCGCCCGTCGGGCGCGACAGCCAGTATGACTTCGCTGCCCTTGCTATTCGGGATATCGATGGGGTTGACATTGAAGTCAGGCATGCCGGCCTGGGTGGTGTCGAGGACGTGCAGTTGTTGCACGGCGGCTCCGCCCGTGGGATCGGTAACGACGTACAAATGCTTCCCGTCGTTGGCGACCGCCATTACCATGACGGCAGCCGGCAAGGTTCGCGAAGTGATCGTGGAGTGGTTGTCGGTACTTATCTGATAGACCGCTCCCGGTGAATCCGCAGTTGCGATGTAAAGCCGATGGCTGGCGTCGTGAAGTGAAGCTTGTAAAGCATGCGCGATGCCGAGCGAATTATTCCATTCCACCTTCGGCGTGTGCAGCGGCGGCGGTTCGGCGGGAGGATCGATCATGACATCGATTTCGAAGGATTCGAGGATGCGATTCGGGGCGCACTTCGTATCGTCGCAGCCACAGTCGTCATAGAGGACCGGAATCTCTTCGTTAGGACATTCCCGGAACCGTATGCAGACTTGTAGCTTGTGAGAATCGAGATCTTTGTTCTTGATCAAATCGGCGACCGATGAAAGCTTGGTAATATCGATGCACTCTTCTTCCAGAACGATGATGTCGTGGCCGCAGCAGTCGATGGCCGATCCCGGCTCGATGCAAATGAAGCGGTCGCGGCAGGCCTCGTTGGGGTGCGGCTTCACTTTAAGTCCGCAGACCACGCCCCAGCCGTGCAGCGCCTGCTCGTGATGCCGCAGCTTCTCCATATGAAAGCGCGTCTCGTCGGTGAAGTCGCGCTCGACCAGAAGCTTCCCGGTGAAGTAGTTGTTGCGCGTGAACGGGCCGTAGCTGCACGCCGGACATAAATGCGCAGTCGATTTGTCGTATGAGTGAGACATAGCTTTCACCCTGCCAATAACAGTGCCCAGAGGGCGGTTTGATCACTCCAGTTTAGTTGTCGAGCCGATTCGCGATTGACTGCCGATTTCAAGCGATGGCCCGCCTTGCTCGTGATCGTGTGCGGTCAGGACCGAACCCCGGTTGAGCGGCGTGTGATTCAACGTCACCCCCTGGGGATATCGCGCGATCACGCTGTCGAGCCCAATCGCCGACTGAAAACCGATGCGGAATCGCGGCTCGACGTACTCGATGTAAGACTGTGTTGCCGCCGGCCTGCCGTTCTTCAACAGGTTCTCGAGCGACCGCCGCTGCAACTCCGTCGCTCCGTAGCAGGCCGGCACGAAGACCGTGAACCTGTGCGCGTAAACGTGAAACGGATCGCGCAACGGATCCTGACTCGTGATCAACTGCGTGTGTCCGATTTGCGCGCCATCATCCAACTGACTTCGGTTCACTATCCGCTTACCCCACAACTCGGCTTGATCACCAACGCGGCCCGCACCAAGAAAGAGCCAGCGGCGCAGCTTGAAGTGTTCCAGGATTAGCGGCGGCGGTAGCCAGGCGCCATCGGGTTTCTTTAGCGGCGCGCAGTTCAGCGGCGGCGTCTCGCATCGTCCGCGCGGCTGATCGCTCGCGCAACCATCGTTTTTCTCCATG
>JBJMGU010000105.1:0-23378 GCA_045807765.1 Blastocatellia bacterium | reverse complement strand
GTCACGCTCGAACAAGCGCAGGCCGAGATGAACGTCATCACCGGTCGCCTCGAACAACTTCACCCACGCGATAACACAGACTATGGGGTGCGGCTCATCAGCTTGCCCGAAGACACCGTCGGCGGCCTGCGCGCGACGCTGCTGACCCTGTTCGGCGCGGTCGCCTTCGTGCTGTTGATCGCCTGCGCCAACGTCGGCAACCTGCTGCTGGTGCGCTCGGCGGCGCGGCAGAAAGAGATTGCCATTCGCCGCGCCTTAGGGGCGGCACGCCTTCGACTGGCGCGGCAATTCCTAACCGAAAGCGTGCTGTTGGCCTTGCTGGGCGGCGGCGCCGGTCTGCTGCTGGCGCTGTGGGGGACAAGCCTGGTCGAAACGCTCGGCTCAAAAGTTATGCCGCTGCTTGCCGGCATCAAGATGGATGGCCGCGTGCTGGGTTTTACCCTGGCGATTTCGGTTCTCACCGGCGTTGTCTTCGGACTCGTGCCGGCCTTGCAGGCGACGAACCCCGACCTCAACGAGACGCTCAAAGACGGGGGCCGCAGTTCGGGCGCCGGCGCCAGCCGCAACCGCCTGCGCGGCGTGCTAGTGATGGGCGAAGTCGCGATGGCGCTCGTGCTGTTGATCTCGGCGGGGCTGTTGATCAAGAGCGTGATGCGATTGCGCGACGTCAACCCCGGCTTTGACGCCGAGAACCGCCTGACCATGAACGTCACGCTGCCGGGCGCGAAGTACCCGAAAGCGCCGCAGTGGATCGCCTTTTACAATCAACTGGGCGAACGGCTCAAGGCGCTGCCGGGAGTCAAAGCGGCGGGCTTTACGAGCGTCCTGCCGTTCAGCGGCAATTTCGATGGCCGCGCCCTAGCAATCGAAGACTATCCCAAAGCGCGCGGCGAAGAAGAGAGCGTTGACCTCTACATCGTCACCCCTGCTTATCTTGAAGCGATGGCGGTTCCGTTAAGGCAAGGCCGGGCGCTTGCCGAGCAGGACACCGACACGTCACCGCTGGTCGCGCTCATCAATCAGACCATGGCCGATACGCTGTGGGCGGGGCAGAACCCCATCGGCAAGCGCATCAAGTTTCCCGGCTCCGAGCGAAATCCGCAGCCCTGGCGTACCATCGTCGGCGTCATCGCCGATGTCAAACAGTATGGGCTGGACAGAAAAGACCCGATGCAAATCTACCTGCCCGAAACCCAGTACCCGACACAGTTCATGTCGCTGGTGGTGCATACTTCGGCTGACCCGAAAGCCATGATTGCCGCCGTGCGCAGCGAAGTTCACGAGATGGATAAAGACCAAGCGGTTTATAACATCTCGACGATGGAGCAACTGGTCGGCGATTCGATCTCGCTGCGGCGCTTCTCGATGGTGCTGCTGATGATCTTCGCCGGCGTCGCCTTGCTGCTCGCAGGCGTAGGCATCTACGGCGTCATCTCTTACACGGTGACGCAGCGCACGCATGAGATCGGCGTACGCATGGCGCTGGGCGCGAGCCGCCGCGACATCATCCGCTTGGTTGTCGGCCAGGGGATGGTGATGACGCTGGGCGGCATCGGTATCGGTTTGGTAGCGACCTTTGCGCTGACGCGGCTGATGGCAAGCCTGCTGTTTGGCGTCAGCCCGACCGACCCGCTAACGTTCGCAACTGTCGCCACTGTTCTGGCCGGAGTCGCTCTGGGAGCCTGTTTCGTGCCGGCTCGCCGCGCAACACGCGTAGACCCGATGGTGGCACTTAGGTACGAGTAGGCAGGAGGCAGGAGGCGGTAGGCAGTTCATCCTCAAGCTCCGTTAGGAGCGCGATGTTTATAGTCATGGATAACCTCAAAGGCGCAAGCTCCGTAGGAGCGGAATGTCGACATTGCGCCCCTACGGGGCTTCGTCCTATTCGACCTCTGTATCTATAAACATCACGTCCCTACGGGACTGAGAAGAAAAGGGCGCGGCTTGTCACACCGACCTACTGTGTAACGATAAACATCGCGTCCCTACGCGACGGCTTCCTTGTTACTGGAGGGACTTATGCAAACGATCATTCAAGACCTGCGCTATGGATTGCGGCTGCTGTTGAAGCGGCCCGGCTTCACGTTTGTCGCGGTGATTACATTGGCGCTCGGTATCGGCGCCAACACGGCCATCTTCTCAGTCGTCAACGCCGTGCTGCTCAAGCCGCTGCCTTACCCGGAGCCCAGCCGACTGGTGGCGATCCGCGGCAATCAATCGGTTCTTGACCTCGACGACATCAAGGCGCAGAGCCAGGCGGTTGATTACTTCGGCGGCGCGGTCGTCCAGGCGCTCGATTACACAGGCGAAGCCGAACCGGTTCAGGTACAAGCGGCGCTCTGTAATGCAGACCTCTTTGCTGTTCTCGGCGCGCGCCCGCTGCTGGGACGGGTGATCTCGCCCGCCGAAGACGTGGCGGGCGGCGAGCGCGTCGTCGTCCTCTCTCACGCGTTCTGGCAGCGGCGCTTCGGCGGCGATACCGGCGTTATTGGCCGCAGCATCCCGCTCAGCGGCAACAGCTACACCATTGTCGGCGTGATGCCCGCGGATTTTCGCATGCCGCGCGAGGAGCCGGACATCTGGGCAGCGGTGCGCGTTGCTAACCCGGTAGCGGCGCAGTTTCGCGGAGTTCATTTCCTGCGCACCTACCTGCGCCTGAAACCCGGCGTGACGATCAGCGAAGCGCAGTCCGAGATGGCCGCTATAGATCAGCGGCTCGCCGAAGCCTACCCGGACGAGAATAAAGATCGCCACCGCGTCTTGATCGGGCTTCATGAATTACTGGTGGGCGACATCCGTTTGCCGCTGCTGATCCTGTTCGGGGCGGTCAGCTTTGTGCTGTTAATCGCCTGCACGAACTTCGCCAACCTGCTGCTGGCGCGGGCGGCGTCGCGGCAGCGCGAGATGGTGATTCGCGCGGCGCTCGGCGCGCGGCGCGGGCGGCTCATGCGTCAATTGGTAGTCGAAAGCGTGCTGCTCGCGGTGCTGGGCGGGGCGCTCGGCGTCGTCCTGGCAATGTGGGGCATTGACCTGCTGCTCGCGCTCAAGCCCGCCAATCTGCCGCGCCCTGTGACCATCGGCATAGACGGCGGCGTGCTGAGCTTCACCCTGCTGCTGTCGCTGCTTACGGGCGTCATCTTCGGGCTGCTGCCGGCGTGGAGCGCGTCGCGCGCCAACGTCAGCGAAGCCTTGAAAGAAGGCGGCCGCGCCGCAACAGCCAGCATCACTCGACAGCGCTTGCGCAGCAGTCTGGTCGTCGCCGAGATCGCTCTGGCGCTGGTGCTGCTGGTCGGCGCGGGACTCTTGATCAAGAGCTTCGCCCGCCTGCGCGGCGTCGCTCCGGGGTTCCAGTCCGAAGGCGTGCTGACCATGCGCATCGAGCTACCTGAGGCGCGCTACAAAGAGATTCCGCAGCAGACGCAATGCCGTCTCCGTCTGCTTGAGGCATTGAACGCACAGCCCGGCATGCAGGCGGCGATGATCAGCGAATTGCCGCTCACGGATTATCGCCTGTCGCACAACTTCGTCATCGAGGGCCGCCCGCCGGTCGCTCCCGGCGATGAGCCCGAAGTCGAAACGCGCAGCATCAGCCGCACCTACTTTCAGACGATGAAGATTCCCGTGCGTGGCGGTCGCGACTTTGCCGCGCAGGACAACGACAAGTCGCCAATGGTCGCCGTCGTCAATGAGAGCTTCGTGCGCGAATACTTCCCCGACGCCAGCCCCATCGGCGCGCGCATCCAATGGGCCAGAGGGCCGCGCAATTACTGGATGACGATCATCGGCGTCTGCGGCGACGTTCGCCAGGAATCGTTGGCCGAAGCCGCCGAGCCGACCGTCTTCACCCTCTACGAGCAACAGGATCAGCCGTGGAAGCGCTGGATGTTCCTCGTCATCCGCAGCCAGGACGAGCCGGCGCGGCTCGCCCGCTTGGTGCAGGAGCAGGTCTGGACGATTGACCGGCAACTGCCGGTGACTCGCATTCAACTGATGAGCGATGTGGTCGCCTCGTCCGTGAGCGGCCAGCGATTCAACCTGGTCTTGCTCAGCTTGTTTGCGGCGGCGGCGCTGGTGCTCGCCGGCGTCGGCATTTACGGTGTGATGAGTTATACTGTCACGCAGCGCACGCACGAGATCGGCGTGCGCATGGCGCTGGGGGCCAGCGCGGCGGACGTGCTCAGGATGGTTGTCCGCCAGGGAATGACGCTCGCGGCGACGGGGTTGATCATCGGGCTTGGCGCGGCTTTCGCCTTGACGCGTTTGATGGCGAGCCTGCTGTTTGGCGTCAGCCCGAGCGACCCGCTGACCTTCGTTGCCATCTCTCTGGTTCTGACAGGAGTGGCTCTGGGAGCTTGCTTTGTGCCGGCGCGACGGGCGACGCGAGTCGATCCGATGGTCGCGCTCAGATACGAATAACTGTGGAGGACGTTTCTTATGCGTAGAGCTATGACACTGGCGGTTCTGGGAGCCACCTTGATGCTTTGCTTCGGCAGCCTGGCCGGGGCGCAGGATAACAAGCCGGCGCCGCCGCCCATCGTCGCCTTCGGCAGCGATTCGCCGGAGCGCGGCACCACCCGCGTCGGCTTCTGGAACACGAAAAAGGACATGGGCGCCGGCCAGTTTGCGATTGATTACGGTCGCCCGCTCTGGAAGGCAGATTACGAGGACGCGGCGAAGTTCGACGCCTTCACCAAAGGCAAGGTCTATCGCCTGGGGAGCAATTTCTGGACGACGCTCGACACAGACATGCCGCTGACGGTTGCCGGCACGCAGATTCCGGCGGGCCTGTGGTATCTCGGCCTGCACCGCTCGGCAGACGGCGCGACCTGGAGCCTGGTCCTCATCGATCCGGCGAAAGCGCGCGCCGCGCACATTGACGCTTCCGAGATCGGTCGCGCGCCGGTCGCCTTTAAAGCGCCGATGACGGTTGAAACGGCAGCCGAGACGAAAGAGAAGCTGACGATTGACCTGGTCTTCAAACGCGGCAACCCAAAAGATGTGACCCTGCGCGTCAGTTGGGGCAAGTTGCAGTTGAGTGCGCCGGTCGTGGTGCCCGTGCCGACCGCCGACTAGGGCGCAACCGCCATTTGATCACAGAGACACAGAGATACGGAGGAAGCAGAGAGTTTTTCTCCGTGTCTCCGTGTCTCTATGTCTCTGTGGTTTTCTTTCTTACATTCCCTGCGTAATCCGCTCCGCTTGAGCCGCCTGCCCTCTTTTGCCTTTTGCTACGCATCAGTGCTAAAGTTCCCTTTAGCCCCCGCAGATTTTATTTGACAGACCAACGAACCCATTCGCAGAAAGTGGAATCTAAGTCCGCGAATCGGTCAAAGGAAGTTGAGTTCATCAAGACTTGGCGACAATAACCCGCAAAGCCAATACGCGCGTCATCCGGGTCGTTGAACAACGCCGCCCGCCGCTGTGGCGGCGCATCTTCACGCGCAAGCTCGCCATTGTGCTGGCGGTTCTGGCGCTCATCTTCGGTTCGATATTCGCTTTCTTCTACATCAAATACTCGGCGCTGATTGACGCGCGCTTGCGCGGCGATGTCGTTGTGCGCACAACCGGAATCTATGCCGCGCCGCGCACCATCCGCCAGGGCTCGGGCGCGACCCTGCTATCGCTCAAAGCTTACCTCGACAACATCGGCTACGTTGACGCCACCAAAGAGGCCGACTCGAAGCGCGGGCGCTACATTGACAAAGGCAACGCCCTGGAAATTCATTCGTCGAGCGATGCCGTCATCAACAACGCGCGGCAGTTCCCTAACGTCTTGATCGTCTTCGGGGCCGGCGGCAAAGGCGTCCGCCAGATCACCGACCTCGATTCCAAGCGCAATCTCGATCAGGCGCAGCTTGAGCCGGAGATGATGACCGCCATCTCGAACGACAAGGCACGGCAGAAACAGAAGCTGGTCTCTTACAAAGACCTGCCGAAGGATTACATCAACGCCGTCGTCGCCATCGAAGACCGGCAGTTCTTCGAGCATTCGGGCATCAACATGCGCGGCATCGCCCGCGCCCTGTTCCGCGACGTCAGCGAAGGCCAGATGCAGGAAGGCGGCTCTTCGATCACTCAGCAGCTCGTCAAGAATTTCTTCCTGACGCCGGAGCGCACGCTCAAGCGCACGCTGCAAGAGATGATGATCGCCGTGACGCTCGAAACCAAGCTCAAGAAGGAAGAAATCTTTCAGCTCTACGCCAACGAAATTTACATGGGCCAGTCGGGCAGCTATTCGATCAACGGCGTTGGTGAGGCGTCCTCGGCCTATTTCAACAAAGATGTCGTCAACCTGACGCTGCCCGAAGCGGCCTTCCTCGCCGGCATCATTCGCGGGCCGAGTCTCTATTCGCCTTACCGTGACCCTGAGCGCGCCCGCGCCCGGCGCAATCAGGTGCTCGACGCGATGGTCGAGGCCGGCTTCATCCCCAAAGATAAGGCCGAGGCGGCAAAAGCCACCAAGCTGGAAATCCAGCCGCGCAACACCGCGGTCAATAGCGACGCGCCCTACTTCGTTGACTACCTGCAACAGCAGTTGCTCAGCGAAGGCATGTCGCGCGACCTGGCGCGGCAATCCTTCCGCGTCTATTCGTCGGTTGACCTGGAATTGCAGCGCGCCGCCGACAAAGCGGTCAGCGACACACTGACCCAGCTTGACCCCATCTTTGCCAAGCGCAAGAAGAACCCCATCCCGGCGGGCACGCTGCAAGCGGCGCTGGTTGCCATGAATCCGAAGACCGGCGAAATCATCGCTATGGTCGGCGGGCGCGATTATGGTCAAAGCCAGCTCAATCGCGCCACGGATGCCAACCGTCAGCCCGGCTCGGTCTTCAAGCCGATTGTTTATGCGACGGCGCTGAACTCGGCCTATGACGATCAGGCCGACGAGAAGATCACCGCGGCCTCAGAGTTCATGGACGCGCCGGAGACGTTTCTCTACGGGCGCGGGCAGACCTACTCGCCGGAAAACTTCGGCAAGACTTACGCCAATCAGAATGTCTCGCTGCGCGACGCGCTGACCCATTCGCTCAACGTCGTCACCGTGCGCGTTGCCGAAAAAGTCGGCTACGGCAAGATTGCCCGCATGGCCGAAAAGCTTGGGCTGCCGAAGCCACAGCCTTACCCGGCGCTGGCGCTTGGCACGACGGAAGCGACGCCATTGCAAGTGGCGCAAGCCTACACGGCGTTTGCCAACGGCGGTGTGCTGACGGAAGCCAGCCCCATCAAGCGCGTCACCAACAGCAACGGCGTCGCGATTGTCGAATCGAAGCCTTCGACACGGCAGGCGCTGCGGCCCGAAGTCGCATGGCTGACGACTTCAATTTTGCAGGACGTGTTGAATCGCGGCACGGCGGCGCGCGCCCGCGCGATGGGATTCAAAGGGCTGGCGGCGGGAAAGACCGGCACGTCGCGCGATGGCTGGTTCGCCGGCTACACGCCGAATCTGGTCTGCGCCGTCTGGGTCGGCTTCGATGATAACTCGGAGCTTGGGCTTGAGGGCGCGAAGTCTGCCCTGCCCATCTGGACGGCGTTCATGAAGCAAGCGCTGGCGCTCAGGCCAGAGCTTGGCGGCGACAGTTTCCCGAAGCCCGACGATATCGTCAGCGAAGAGATCGATCCGACGACGGGTATGCTTGCCACCGAGCAGTGCCCTACCAAACGCACAGAGTATTTCATCGAAGGCACACAGCCGACCGAAGCCTGCAATGCTCACACGGGCGACAAGCCTGCCGAGCCGCTTGTAGTGCCCGGCTTCGAGTATCCTGAAGGCAAGCCCGACAAAGACACCAAGCCGCCGAAGGACGACGAATTGCCGCCCGACGACGCGCCGCCTGCCACCCGTAAACAGATCAAGAAGGCTGCCGACAAGCCTAACCAGAAATGATGAAGTATGAATGATGAATGAGGGAGATAAGTCCCATCGCAATGGGCGCTAGCTCCGGCAGTTCATCATTCATCATTTCTCATTCATCGTTTCCGCAGATGCCCCTTGCCATCTCGGTCACCTTCCGCTATATCAATGGCGGCAAGTCAGACGGAAACGTTTAAGCTCCCTCGTCCCCGTCGAGAAACCGTGTGAGAAGCATGATCCATAAACTCAGCCTGACGTGTCTGGCGCTGTTGATCGCGCTGGCGGGCAATGCGAGGACGGAGCGCCGCGCTGCCAACGACTTCACGGGCGATGACGACCTGATCACCGGGGCGCGCGCTATCGTCATCGGAAAAGTGCGCTCGCTCGCCTGCCGGCTGGACGCCGAGCAAGATCGCATCTTCACCTACATCAGTGTTGACGTCGAAGAGACGCTCAAGGGCGAGATCAATGCACGCCGCATCGTCCTCAAAGAAGAGGGCGGCGAGGTCGATGGTCAAGGCAGCATCATTTACGGCACGCCGCAGTTTGCGCGCGGCGAGCGCGTCTTGCTCTATCTCGACACCTGGGGCGACGGCAGCCTGCGTGTTCATCAAATGTCATTCGGCAAGCTGACGATTGCCGAAGACTCCGCGGGCGGCGAACCCTGGCTCATTCGCGCCGATCCCGGCTGCGAAGCGATGCGCGCACAAGCGGCGACTCGGCGTCACGCTTCTGCGCCTGCCGCCGATCAACTGCGGCTGAATGATTACCGGCGCATCATCCAAACGCGGCTCGCAGTCAACCGCGAGCGCGCCGAGGCATTTGAAGCGGCGACCTATGCCGGCGTGCCTTGCCTGGCTGAGCCGCGCGAATACGCCGGCGCCATCCGTCGTGGCGAGATGCGCCCGCAATTCACCTTGATCTATTCGGTGAAGTCCGTGCGCTGGTTCGAGCCCGACAGCAATCAGCCGGTGGTCTTCTACATCAATCCCGATCTCGCGCCCAACCCGCAGGTGATCGATGATGTCGGCGCGGCCATGATCGCATGGGCGAACATCGCCGGGTGTAGCCTGCGGCTGGTCAACGGCGGGGCGCGCAACGTCTGCCCGGCGCAACGTACGGTCAACGCTTTCACTTTTAATAACTGCGATATGCGCTTCTCGCCGTCACCGGCGCAGGGCCGGATCATCGCGCTCGGCGGCCTGAAGTGGACGAGCGACGAAACCAAGCAGGTCAATGGTCAGACCTTTGTCAAAGCAGTCTATGGGTTCGTGTCGCTCAACCCTTACGCCACCGACAGCTACAACGATCATTGCAGCCTGCGCGAAGTGGCGACGCATGAATTTGGTCACGCGCTCGGGCTCGGCCATTCGCAATACCCCGACGCGACGATGAATGGCACGGCGCACTTTGATGGGCGCTGCGCTTCGATCACCGACGACGACGCCAACGGCCTCGCCTTCGTCTACCCGATCAACGATCCCGGCCCACGCCCACTGGCCATTGACAGCACCGGGTTGCTGCCGGACGCGGTTGATCAGATTCGTTATGTTCAGCCGATTGTCTCTTCGGGCGGCATCATGCCGCACACCTGGAGCATCGCCCCCGGTTACGGGAGGCCGCCGAGCGGTCTGGCGCTCAACACCGGCGGCATCCTCAACGGCGTGCCGCTTGAAACCGGTACGTTCAGCTTCAAGGCACAGGTTGACGATGGTGCCGGCAACGTTCAGCAGAAGTTGTTAACGATCACCGTGCGCCCGGCGCTGCCTTATGATTCGCGCTACATTTCTCAAAGCGTCGTTTCGACCGTGCAGGCCGGCCAGCGCTTCAGCGCTACCTTGAAATGGTTCAACGTCGGCAGCCAGATGTGGGACGCTTCAACTGTCGAGCTTGCGGCGCAGAGCCCGCCGGGCAATGCTGTATGGGGCGTTGCCGCCGTCGCCGTTCCGGGCTTCACGCTCAAGAGCGATCAACTAACCATCCAGTTCACCGTGACCGCGCCGCGCACCGCCGGCACTTATAATTTTCAATGGCAGTTGTATCAGGAAGGCAAAGGCTTTTTCGGACAGCCGTCGCCGAGCGTACAAGTCGTCGTCACCGCCGGCCCGCCCAGTATAGACAACATCAACCCTCTGCAAGCCACTGCCGGTACGCCTTTCAGCTATCAGCTCGCCGTTGTTGGCGGCACCGCGCCTTTCACATGGTCGCTCGTAAGCGGTGCGCTGCCCGCGGGCTTGAGCTTGAATGCGCAGAGCGGACTAATCAGCGGCACACCGGCAACGGCGGGCTCAGCAACTGTCACCGCGCAGGTCATGGATGCCGCATCGCGCACGGCACAGCGAACGCTTTCGATCACCGTCGCGCCCACGCCGCCCGCCCCATTGGCGCTCTCTCTAGCGACAAGTCTACAGGGCGTCAAAGGCGAGGCGCTCACTTATCAACCGACGGCTACGGGCGGCACGCCGCCTTACGCCTGGACGATCACGGCGGGCGCGCTGCCGGCGGGCCTGACGCTCAATGCCGCCACCGGCGCAGTGACCGGGACGCCTGCGGCGAGCGGCGATTTCAGTGTCACGCTCGCGGTCCGCGATCAGCGCAATGAAAGCGCCAGCGGCCCGCTTGCGATCAAAGTTACAGAGGCTCAACCGCTGCCGGCCATCAGCAAGGTGAAGTTTAAGCCCGGCAGCCGGAAGCTGATCGTCAACGGCGAGCGCATCGATGCCAGTGCGACCCTGAAGATAGATGGAGCGCAGGTCGCCGCGCGCTTCGACGCCGGCGGGCTGATTGCGAAACCAGTGTCGCTCAGCAGCGGCACGCACGAAGTCCGCGTCGTCAATCCGGGCGGCCTCGCTTCACCGCCTTACTTGCTCACAATCGAATGAAACCGGGCCTGTCGCCCGCGCCGTACTGCTCATTCGCTTGAATGCTTTCGCCCACACGCCCGCGCCTTTCGGGCATTGCGGTCGGTTCTCTCAACCTGGAGGTCCCTCGTGAAAAAACTGCTGCTGCTCGGTTTCTCAGTCGCCGTCATCTTCATCGGCTTTCAACAAAAGTCTGAAACGGCGACGCAGCCGCAAGCGGTCGGCGCTATCACAGACAGCCCGCCCGTCACATTCAAGCCGGCAGCGTTCACCCCGACGCGCCGAGATGCACAGGGGAAACCTGTCGCTGAAGCTGAGCTGCGCGCCGCTTCGACCAAAGCTCTCAAGCTCATCCAGCAGGCGCAGGCCGGCTGGTACAAGAGAGAGACTTGCGCTTCGTGTCATAACCAGTTGCTCCCCGAAATTCCCTTCAAGCTGGCGCGCGAACGCGGCATCCCGATAGATGACACGGCAGCGCGCGAAGAGACCGCGGCGGTCTTCGGCCTGCTCAAAGATTTGGACGCCGCGGTTCAGGGATACGATTTCATTGATGCCGTCTCCAACGGCTGGACATTGGTAGCGGCGCACGCTGCCGGCATCAAGCCCAACCTGGCGACCAGCGCTTACGCCCAGATGATCGCTTCGCGCCAGCTCGCCGACGGCGGCTGGTTCATGATTGACGTTCGCCCGCCGCAATCTTACAGCCGCTTCACCGCGACGGCGATTTGCGCTCAGGCCGTGAGGCTGTATCTGCCTGAACAAATGAAAGGCGAGAATCAATCGCGCACTCTCAAGGCGAGAACGTGGCTGCTGAAAGCAACGCCGCGAAGCACCGAAGATCGCGCCATGCAGTTGCTTGGCCTGCACTGGACAGGCGCCGAGGTAAAGGCGTGCAAGAATGCCGCCCGGCAACTGCTGGCCGAACAGCGCGAGGACGGCGGCTGGTGCGAGCTGGCCGGCATGCCGAGCGACGCGTATTCGACCGGCGAGGCGCTGGCGGCGCTGCACGAAGGCGCGGGGTTGCCGATCAATGACCCGGTTTACCAGCGCGGATTGCGATTCTTGCTCAAGACTCAGGAAGCCGACGGCTCGTGGCATGTCAGGTCACGCTTGCACCCGCCAGCGCCCGTCAGCCCACCTTACTTTGAGACAGGCTTCCCGTTCCAGCATGACCAGTTTGTTTCGCTGATGGGCAGCAGTTGGGCGGCGGTGGCCTTGATGCAGGCGATTCCTGCGAAAGCCGCGCCACGCATGCTCTCGGAGTTCGCGCCCGCTGAAGCCGAGTGGATGGCCGTCGCTTTGAATGGCAGCGCGGCGGATCTGAAAAGACTGCTCGACGCCGGCATGAAGCCGGATAGCAAAACCGCCGAGGGCACGACTGCCTTGATGCTGGCGGCGCGCGACCCTGAGAAGGTGAAGCTGCTGGTCGAGCGCGGTGCTGATGTGAATGCCCGCGCCGCGACCGGCATCACGCCGCTGATTGCTGCCGCACAGTACCCCGGCAACGTCGAAGTCGTCCGCTTGCTGTTGAAGAAAGGCGCCCGGCCAAACAACGATAAAGGCGTCGAGGTGCGCAACAACGCCTCGGCTGTCTTCTATGCCGTGCTGGCCTTCGACGCACAGATGGTCGGAGCGCTGCTCGATGCCGGCGCGAACATCAACGACCGCATGAAATTGATCGGCAGATTCCCTGTCTCACCGCTGATCTACGTCGTGTCCGGCAACGATCCGACGATGGTTGAGTACCTGATCAGCAGAGGCGCGAACCCGAACGAAGCCGACGATGACGGCATTTCGGTTCTTGGATGGGCAGCCATCTCGAACCGCCCGGACATGGCCAGGGCGCTGATCGCCCACGGCGCGGATGTCAATCATGTGGATCGCTTCGGCATGACGCCGCTGCTCTATGCCGCTTCGATTGACTTTGGTGACACAGAAGTGCTCGCAACGCTTCTCGCCGCCGGCGCCGATTTGAAGGTCAAGAACAAGCAAGGACAGACGGCTGCCGACCTGGCGAGAAGTTACAACCATGCGGCGATGTCGAGCCTGTTCGCGAGCAAAGCCGCTGCCCGCTGATACGTTCGCAGATCAGACGGCGTGGGATGAGCTCTGGTCATAACAGGGCTCTCGATTTTTTTTTGCGGCGCGGTATTTTCGGCTGGCGCGGCGGCTCTGCTTGAACGGGTAAACATCTCAGGTCCTTGTGGGACGCGTCATAAGCGCGTCCCTTTTTTTGCGCGTTGACCGCGCCGGTTGCGCGGCATAAAATGGTTCCTTCGACCAGTAAGACCCATTTTGACCAACGCTATTCGAGACTTGCCAGGAGGCTGAGATGAGCGGACAAATTGAAGAAATCCTCGGCGCTGAAGCCGAGAGCCTGCTGTCGTACCAGAGCAAATCCATCCCCAAAGAGCATCTCCATCTGCCGGGGCCGGATTACATAGACCGCGTGGTTGCTTATACCGACCGCTCGCCGGTCGTCATGCGCAACCTGCAAACGATGTATAACACGGGCCGGTTGTCTAAGACCGGCTACCTGTCGATCCTGCCAGTAGACCAGGGGATAGAGCATTCGGCGGGCGCGTCGTTTGCGCCCAACCCGATGTACTTCGACCCGGCGAACATCTGCGAGCTGGCAATTGAAGGCGGCTGCAACGCTGTCGCCACCACCTTCGGCGTGCTCGGCATGGTGGCGCGCAAGTACGCGCACCGCATCCCGTTCATCCTCAAATTCAATCACAACGAGTTCCTAACCTATCCGAACAAGTTCGACCAGATTCCCTTCGCGTCCGTAGATGCGGCCTTCGAGATGGGCTGCGTCGGCCTGGGCGCGACCATCTACTTCGGCTCGGACGAATCAACGCGCCAGCTCCAGCAAGTCTCGGAAGCCTTCGAGCGCGCCCACGAGCTTGGCATGTTCACCGTCTTGTGGTGCTATCTGCGTAATCCTGCGTTCAAGACCAAAGAGGCCGACTATCACACATCGGCTGACCTGACAGGCCAGGCCAATCATCTGGGCGTCACTATCGAAGCCGACATCATCAAGCAGAAGATGCCGACCAACAATGGTGGCTACAAGGCGCTGGCCTCGAAAGAGAACCCTTACGGTAAGATTTCCGAGCTGGTCTACACTGAGCTTACGACCGATCACCCGATTGACCTGACGCGCTATCAGGTGGCGAACTGTTATATGGGGCGCGCCGGCTTGATCAACAGCGGCGGCGAGTCGGGGCAGAACGATCTGCAACAGGCCGTGCGCACGGCGGTCATTAACAAGCGCGCCGGCGGCATGGGCTTGATCAGCGGGCGCAAGGCGTTTCAGAAGCCGATGCGCGATGGCATCGAAATCCTCAATGCCATCCAGGACGTTTATCTCGCCGCGCAGGTCACCGTCGCTTAGGCTTAGAGGCTATACGGGAGGCGCGGCAACAGGGGCCGCGCCTTCATCGTTTTTCACTCAACACAGGTTGACATCATGGACGAACCACATGCCTCCAACGTGACGATCCGCGACGTTCTCGACCTGCTCTCGCAGTTGCGCACGAGCGCCGTCGAGTTCCAGCAGCACATCGATATTTACTTCAGCTCGGAACAGGACTGGCAGCGCATCAAGGATCGCTTCGTGACCTTTGAAGAGCGCTTCATCTCGCTCGAAGCGCGACTGTCGGGCATCGCACCCGAACCCTCCTGGCAGGAAGACGAATTGACTTACATGATTAACGAGCTGCGCAGCATCGGCCAGGATTTCACTGAGATGCGTCAGGAGTTTTTGCGAGCTTTGCAGGAAGCGCCAGAGCGTGTGATGTAAAAAAGTGGGGAAGCAAGAAGCGGGAAACAACTCGCCACGGCGAGCCGTGTGTTTTGGGCCGGTGTTCTTAAGACACCTTACGTTCCATCTTATCCAGGCGGCGATTCATATCGCGCTGATCTGATCGGACTTCCATCACGTCTTCATTCAGCAGGTCGAATTTCCTATCTATCTTGCGAATGTCGCTGTGCATCTCTAAAAGGCGCTCTTCCATTGATGTCCAGCGGGCAGTGAACTCCTGCTGAAGGTTGTCAACTTTCGTCTCAAGCGATTCAACGCGCGTGCCGAGATTGATGATCCCCGTTTCGATGCTCACCTGGCGGGCCTCCATCCCGGTCAGCCGCTCAAGAATCATTTTCAAGTCATCGCTCATACGGCCTCCTTTCTAAAGTGTCCTTACCTTTCTTAACGCGATTATGTTGCGGACGGTTCCCAGCGTCAAGCGGAATCATGGCGCAGCATTCCCTCATTTGACCTCTTTAATGTTCGCCGGCTTGGCAAAGAGTTTGTCCGCGAGGCTGGCGTTGAGATTGACGTCGTCGAAGTTGACGCGGGCGCTTTGCTTGCCATTGCGGTAGAAGTCCTGAATCGTCGGAAACAGCACCCCGCCGAAATCCACCCAGCGAAAATAACGCGTTTCGCTTAAGACCTCACCCTCGGCGGTGAGCGACTTGTATTCAATGCTCAAGGGCAGGTGGTCGCGCGGGTTGAAGTGAATCGTCGCCTGACCGCCATCAGTAAACTCGACGCGTACGGCTTCGGAAAACGTGCTGCGCCACGGCTCGCGGCGGCCCAGATAAACCAGCTTGGCACCCTGCTGCGCGTTGGCCACGCGCAAGAGGTTGTCCAGATCGTAGCGCGCGCCTTGCTGAAACTGCTTCACCTGTTCATCAGTCTGGTCTTTGATCTGTTTCGCCTTGGCGTCATAAATCCAGTTGGCGCTCTCTGAATTCGCCTGCACATATTTGGTGTCACCCTTGCCAAACTCTGTGCGCTCGCGCATCGGGCCGACATAATCAACGAACGACAAAGGGTCGCCCGATACGCCCTTATCATAAGCGGTGTATTGGCCGCGCGTCGCCGTCGTCCGCATCTTCATGTAAGCCTCGCCGCCGCGCGCCTTGATGGCAGCTTGCACCAGTGCGAGCGCCTTCGCCGGGTCGTTCTCGTCCTGCTCCTGCGCCGCAGTCACGTGGGTAGCGATTATTACAAATGCCAGCAGCCAATAAATAAGCCTGCGTCTTCCCTGCACCGCTTTGCCTCCTGAATCAAATCTTTCGAGAATTATATCACGCGGCCTGCGGCGGCGGCGCGTATCGAAAAAGAGAGCGGCGCGAATCCCTACTCGCGCCGCTCTCATTTATACCGTCTAATGCGGGCTACGGCTTGCCGGCCTTGATCTTCATCTCGCCGTCTTCAAAGTCGGCCAGGAAATAGTCCGCCTCTTTCCAGCGCGTCGTCACCGGCAGCTTGACCAGTTCGTCAATCGTGCGCTTGAGAAAGCGCGCGCCATAAGCCGGGCTGAAACCTTTCTCGACCAGATGCACGAGCGCCGAGTCGCTGACTTCGAGCTCTTTGCCTTGCCGCCGCATCTGCTTGCGCAGCGTGTTCAAGTAAAGCTCGGCGATCTGCTTCACTTCATCCTGTGTTAGCGGCGTGAAGACGACGATCTCATCAATGCGATTGCGAAACTCAGGCGAGAAACGCTCTTCCGCCGCCTTAATGACATCGCGGTTGATCTGCTTGATGTCCGCCAGCGTCTTGGTGCCAAAGCCGAGCGGCTTCATATACTTTTTGAAATTATCCGAGCCGAGGTTCGACGTCATGATGATGATGGCGTCGGAGAGATAAACCTTCTTGCCGCGCCCGTCGGTGATCCAGCCTTCGTCAAAGGCTTGCAGGAAGAGATTGAGCAGGTAAGGCGACGCCTTTTCGATCTCGTCGAGCAACAGCACCGTGTACGGGTTGTCGCGCAGGCGCTCGGTCAGGATGCCGCCGCGCTCGCTGCCGACGATGCCGCGCGGCATGCCGATCAGCTTCTCGACGGCGATGGTGCCGTCCTGATACTCGGACATATCGATGCGGATCATCTTGTCGTCGTCGCCGAACATGAATTCCGCGACCGCCTTCGCCAGCTCGGTCTTGCCAACGCCCGTCGGCCCCAAAAACAACAGCACGCCATCGGGCTTGTAGAAGTTCTCTTTGAGCGGCCCTTTGTTCAGGCGCAGCCGTTGACCGACCGCCCTGATGGCATCCTTCTGGCCGATGACCCGTGCCGACAACGCATCGTCCATGTAAGCGAAGCGGTCATTAGTGTCGCGGAAGATCATGTCGCGCGGGATGCGCGATTCCTGGCTGATGACGTCAATGATGTGCTCGCTCTTGACTTCGGCAGTTTCGGGATTGTTGATCTCGACTTTGACCGAGGCCGTGTCGAGCCAGCCGATGACTTTGTCCGGCAGGTGCAGGTTGCGGATGTAGCGCGGCGCCATCTCTAGCGCCGTCTCGATGGCTTCGTCCGAGATCGTCACCGAATAGTTGCGCTCTAACCGGGGACGCACACCGACGACGATCTTGCGCGTGTCTTCAACCGACGGCTCGTCTACGCGAACCAGGCGGAAGCGGCGCGCCAGGGCTTCGTCTTCAGAGATATATTCTTTGTACTCGGTCATGGTCGTCGCGCCGACGATGCGAATCTCGCCGCGCGCCAGCGACGCCTTGAACATATTCGCGGCATCCGAACTGGCTCCCAGAGCCGATCCGGCGCCGATAATGGTGTGCGCCTCGTCAATGAAGAGGATGAGGTTGTCGCGCTCCTTGACCTCGTTGATGATCCCTTGAATGCGCTCTTCGAACATGCCGCGCAGCATGGTGCCGGCGACGATGCCCGACATTTGCAGTTGCACGACATGCGCATTGCGCAATCGCTGCGGCAGGCTTTCCGGCTCCATCTCGATCTTCCGCGCCAAGCCCTCGACGACGGCGGTCTTGCCGACGCCGGCTTCGCCGACAAGCATCGGCGAGTTGGCGCGCTCGCGGTGGCAGAGAATTTCGATCATCTGGCGAATCTCTTCATTGCGCCCGATGACCGGCGGCAGCTTGTCCTGGCGCGCCAGCTTGTTGAGACTGACGCCGAAGTGTTTCAAGTAAGGCGGCAGCTCATAACGCCGGCGGTACTTCTCTTCCTTCTCTTCGTGGCTGCGGACGCGGGTTTGAATCTTCTGCATGACCAGCTCGCGGTCAGAGCCGAGGCGGCGGAGCAATTCGACCGGGTAGCTGTGCACGTCTTTGAAGAGCGCGACGAACAGATCGTGCGATTCGATCAAGCGACGCCCGCGCTCGTGCGCCTGCTTCAAGGCGTTTTGCAGCAACGTGCGCATCGCCTCGCTGATCTTCATGCCGCGCCCGAGATAGTCGCGCTGGCTGAGCTTGGTATCGAGCGATTGCAGCAAGACCTGCGGGTCGAGGTTCAAGCTCTGCATGACTTCGTTGAAGAACTGGCGCTCGGTCTCGGCAATCGAAAGCAGGACATGTTCCGGCGCAAGTTGATTATGGTCGCGCGAGCGTGCTTCATCGTAAGCCTTGCGAATGATCTTGCGGCCACTGTCAGCAATTTTGTCGGTATAGATTTCTAAATCAATCATGGCTGTTCTACTTCCTACGGGGCTGGCGAACCCGGCGTCAGCGCTCACTTGCGAATCAGGTTCCTACGGTTTGATGAATCATCCTTTTCAAGTATAGCACAATAAAAAACAGACTCAACAATTGCCCCATGAGGCGCTTTCGGCGCGTATGTTTGACACTGCTGAAAGTCAGTTCATATAATCAATTGCTTGTAGCAACCGGCAGAAACGCAACCGTCAGAGCATGGGAGAAACCGATGGCCGACGAGCAGTCGCAAGGGCAAGAACCTGACATCAACGACCAGCAACTGGAGCGCCAGCGGGCGCTCGAAGAGATCGCCGGCCTCGGCGTTGAAACCTACCCGCACAAATTCGCGCGCACCCACACGATCACCGAGATCGTCCGCGACTATAGCGGCAAGAGCGGCGAAGAGTTGGAGGCCGCGCCCGTGCGTGTGCGCGTCGCCGGGCGGGTTCACGCCATAAACAAGATGGGCAAAGCCGCCTTCATCCGCTTTACCGGTGGCGGCGAGTTAATGCAAATCTACCTGCGCTCGAACGAGGTGGACGAGCAGACCTGGGCGCTCTTCAAGCTGCTGCATCTCGGCGATTTCGTCGGCACCGAAGGGCGATTGTTTCGCACCCGCACGGGCGAGCTTTCGATCCACGGCGAGGCGCTCGCCTTCCTGTCGAAAGCGCTGCTGCCGCCGCCCGATAAATACTATGGCCTGCACGATGTCGAGGTGCGCTACCGGCAGCGCTACGCCGACCTGATCGCCAACCGTGACGTGCGCCGCGTCTTCGAGAAGCGCGCCGAAACGATTCGTCTGATTCGCCATTTTTTTGACGAGCGCGGCTACATCGAAGTCGAAACGCCGATGCTGACGCCGCTGGCGACGGGCGCGGCGGCGCGGCCTTTCGTCACCCATCACAACGCGCTCGACATCGATCTTTATGCGCGCATCGCGCCGGAGCTTTACTTGAAGCGGCTGATCGTCGGCGGCTTCGAGAAGGTCTACGAGATCAACCGCAACTTCCGCAACGAAGGACTCGACCGCAGCCACAATCCCGAATTTACGATGCTCGAATTCTACGAAGCCTATTCGGAATATGAAGACCTGCTGCGCATGACTGAGGAGCTGATCGCCACACTTGCTGAGCGCGTCGGCGGCAGCGCGCGGCTGCCTTACGGCGAAATGGAGATTGATTTCACGCGCCCGTTTTCACGCCTGACCATGCGTGAAGCCGTCAGCCATTACTGGCCCGACGAAAATGAGAAGCCGACGGTTGACGATCTTTCGACCCGCGAAGGCTTGCTTGCATGGATTGAAAGACTTCCCCGCGATCTGCGGGCAGAGATATCGGACGTCAAGAAGCTCGGCGACGGTTACCTGCTCGGCGAGTTGTTCGAGGCCGTGGCGGAAAAGCATCTCGTCAACCCGACCTTCATCACCGAATTCCCAACCGAGCTATCGCCGCTGTCAAAGCAAAGCCAGAGCGACTCGCGCTTCGTTGACCGCTTCGAGCTGTTCATTGCCGGCATGGAGATTGCCAACGCCTTTTGCGAGATCAACGACCCGCGCGACCAGCGACAGCGCTTCGAAGATCAGATGAAGCGGCGCGCCACCGGCGATGAAGAAGCGATGGTGATTGACGAGGACTACATTCGCGCCTTGAGCTATGGCATGCCGCCGACTGCCGGTGAAGGCATCGGCATTGACCGCCTGGTGATGTTGCTGACCAACTCGCGCTCAATCCGCGACGTCATTCTCTTCCCACATATGCGACCGGAAAAACCGGGAGGCAGTATGCAGTAGGCAGGAGGCAGTCGGACGCTCGGTTGCCCGACGCCTCCTGCTTCCTGCTTCCTGCTTCCTGCTTCCTGTGCCTATGCCGTATGAACTGTTCATCGCGTTGCGCTATCTAAGGGCGAAGCGAAAGCAAGTGATGATTTCAGTCATCACGGTGATCGCCATTGCAGCGGTGGCTGCCGGTGTGGCGGCGCTGATTACAGTGCTGGCGATGATGACTGGCTTCCGGCAGGAGTTTCAGACCAAGATTCTTTCCGGCACCGCGCACCTCAACCTCGGCCACAAGACGCGCGAGCCGCTCACCGATTATCGCCAGATGGTCGAACGGCTCAGCAAGCTTCCACATATCCGCTCGGCCTCGGCGACGCTTTATGACCGCGTGCTGATTACCGGCAGCAATCAGACGGAAGGCGCGATCCTCAAGGGCGTAGACATGAGCGAGCCGCCGGCGACGAATGAGGTTTTCCAGTTTGTCACCGAAGGCGATCCTCGACTGCTTGCCGAGCCGGAGAGCGAGCCGGATTCAGATGTAAAGATTGACCGCGTCTTCGTCGGTCGCGGGCTCGCGGCAACTGTCGGCTTAAAGGTCGGCGACATCGCCACGATCACTTCGCCGCAGGGCCATCTGACGCCGATGGGCATGGCGCCGCGCATCCGCGACTTTCGCGTCGCCGGCATCTTCTCGACCGGCTTGAGCGATTATGACGAAGCCTGGGCCTATATCTCGCTCGACGCGGCGCAACGCCTGACCGGCAGCCCGGACGTCGCCGAGATGATCCAGATGAAAGTCGACGACGTCGACAACGTCCAGTCGATCAGCGAAGAGGTGCTTGCCGCCGTCGGTAACGATTATCAAGTGCAGACCTGGCAAGAACTGAACGCGCCGATTTACAGCGCTCTCAGTTATGAGAAATATGTTTCCGGCATCGCCCTGCTGATCGTTATCGGCATCGCCGCGCTCAACATCATCACCGTGCTGATTATGATCGTGCTGGAGAAGCAGCGCGACATCGCTATTCTGAAATCGATGGGCGCAACCAGCCGCAGCATGATGTGGCTCTTTATGGCTCAAGGCTTGATGATCGGCGCGGTCGGCACGGTGATCGGGGTGATCGTCGGCGCGGGCTTTTGCCACTTCGCCAACCTCTATCACTGGATCAAGCTGCCGGCGGGCGCCTACGCGCTCGACTACTTGCCGTTTCACTTGAGCGTGATCGACGCGGTGGTGGTGGTTGGGGTTGCCCTGGCCATCAGCTTCCTATCGACACTCTATCCTTCATGGAATGCGGCGCGCATCACGCCGGTCGAGGGGCTGCGTTATGAGTGATCCGAATGCGGATTGCGGATTGCGGATTGCGGAATTTAGAATGTCGTCTGAATGATTGATGATTCAAAGACTCTCGTTGAAGGCGCAACCGTCGATACGCAGCCCGCCGCATCGTCATTCCCGCAATCCGCAATCATCAGGGCCGAGGGCCTGACAAGAATTTATGACTCGGGCGGCAGCCGCGTCGTCGTCTTCGAAGGCTTACGGATAGAGGTAGGGGCGGGCGAGATGGTGGCCATCGTTGGCCCGTCGGGGGCTGGAAAATCAACGCTATTGCATCTTTTAGGAGGATTGGATAGACCAACGAGCGGAGTCGTAAAGGTGGCCGAATTTGACATCGCGAAACTCAGTGATGTAGACTTGGCACGGTTTCGCAACAGGGAGATTGGGTTCATCTTCCAATTTCATCACCTGCTGCCCGAGTTCTCAGCCGTTGAAAATGTCATGATGCCGCTGCTCATCAGCCGCAGCTCGTCGAGAGCGGCGCGCGAGCGTGCCCATTCTCTGCTTGAGGCGGTCGGCCTCGGCACTCGCGCAACGCACCGTCCCGGCGAGCTATCCGGAGGCGAGCAGGCGCGTGTCGCTTTGGCCAGAGCGCTGGTCGCAGGCCCGCGCTTACTTCTGGCCGACGAACCAACCGGCGACCTCGACAGCAAAACCAGCGAAAGCATTCATAGCCTGCTCAAGGAGGTTCACCGTTCGCAGCGCCTCACCTCGGTCATCGTCACCCACAATGAACGGCTGGCGGCGATCTGCGACCGCGTGCTACACCTTGAAGACGGGCGGTTAAAACAATGACGAGTGATGAGTGACAAGTGACAAGACCGGCGGCTAGCTTTCTTGTCACCTGTTACTGTTTACTTGTCACGTCTCGCAAGCGGAAGCGAATATGTTCGAACGTTATACCGAAAAAGCGCGCCGCGTCATTTTTTTCGCCAGGTATGAAGCCAGCCAGTTTGGGGCGCAGGCCATTGATGCAGAGCATATCCTGCTCGGCCTGCTGCGCGAAGACAAACAGCTGACGCAGAAATTTTTCCGCAGTCCGCACTCAACCGTTGAGTCCATCCGCAAGGAGATCGAAGGGCGCACGCCATTGCGCGATAAAGTGTCGGCGTCGGTTGACCTGCCGCTCTCCGTGAGCGCCAAGCGCGTCCTGAGCTTTGCCGCCGACGAAAGCGAGCGCCTGCAACACCGCCACATCGGCACAGAGCATCTGCTGTTAGGCATCCTGCGCGAAGACAAATCGATTGCCGCCGAGATTCTCTATGAGCGCGGCCTCAGGCTTAATCAAATCCGCGAAGATTTGATGCGGGCGCATCAGAACGAGCGCGCCATGGCCGCCAAGAAAGACGCGCCGCATCTGGCCGAGTTCAGCCGCGACCTCACGGAAGCGGCCATGACCGATCAACTCGACCCGCTCATCGGGCGCGAAGACGAGACCGAGCGCCTGATTCAAATCCTCTGCCGGCGCACCAAGAACAACCCTGTGCTGATCGGCGAGCCGGGCGTCGGCAAGACCGCCATCGTCGAAGGCTTGGCGCAGCGCATCGTCGCCGGTGATGTGCCGCCTTTCTTGCGCGACAAGCGCATCGTCGCGCTCGACCTGTCGCTGGTCGTCGCCGGCACCAAGTACCGCGGCCAGTTCGAAGAGCGCCTGAAGACGATCATGCGCGAGCTGATCGAGAACCCGCACTACATCATCTTTATTGACGAGCTGCACACGCTGGTTGGCGCGGGCTCGGCGGAAGGCTCGCTTGACGCGGCAAACATCTTGAAGCCGTCGCTGTCGCGCGGCGAAATCCAGTGCATCGGCGCGACCACGCCGGCAGAGTTCCGCAAGACCATCGAGAAAGATCGCTCGCTCGAACGCCGCTTCCAGGCGGTCAAGGTGCCGCCACCGACCGAAGAAGAGACCATCAAGATTTTGGAAGGCGTCAAGGAGCGCTACGAGTCTTTCCATCAGATTCGCTACACGACAGAGGCGGTCGAGACCGCCGTGGTTCAGTCGCAGCGCTACATTCCCGACCGCTTCCTGCCCGACAAGGCGATTGACATCATTGACGAAGCCGGCGCTCGCGTGAAGCTGCGCGAGGCCC
>JBJMGU010000104.1:0-14537 GCA_045807765.1 Blastocatellia bacterium | reverse complement strand
AGCGCTAATGGCTGCCGCTTCGTTGGCCGCCTGGCGCGATTTGAGCAGGTTCGGGATGGCGATAGCGGCGATGATGCCGATGATGGCCACCACAATCAGCAACTCGATCAGTGAAAAACCCTTCTCATTCTTCATAGCTCACAGCTCCTTTATTTCAGTCGTTTTCCCTCGTTGCCGCACCCTAAGAACAGTACGGTCTACTGGCACACCGCAATGCATGTACCAATACATTTCAAGCGGGATTGAGGAAGAAAATTTCTTTTTCGTAAAGGGCTTTACCCTAGAATACAGAGCCGCGGGTGGAAAGAAGCCCATCATTCTGACAAAAAGCGGTAGCTATTTTCTCCCGCTTTTTGTCAGAATGGCGGAACTATCGAGGGATCGGTGAGCTGTTGACATCCGCCGACCCGCCGTAGTTGTAACGGATCACGGTGGACTCATCGGTGAAGTAATAGATCATCGTGTCTATGTCTTCGATAGGCTCTGCGGTGCAGGTGTAATGCAGCGGGTCGGCATTCAGTGTGACCATGAACAGATAAGAGCTTTTGGTGCCGGTGCCGAGCGATGAATCGAGTGTGCCCTCCGGGGCAAGCTGCGATAAGGTTCCATATATCTGAAATTTCTGCCGATACATCTGCTCTGCCGTTGTCAGCGTGCGCATCGACTGCACCGCAGATGCTGAGCTTGCGGATTGCCGCGCCTTCTTGAGATTCGGTATGGCTATAGCCGCAATCAAAGTAACCACAGCGACGACGACCAGCAGTTCTAGTATCGAAAAGCCGCGTTCGTTTTTCATCTTGCATCTCTCCGTATGCAAATTCACCTCTCTAATTCTGGTAAATGCGATTCCACTCAGAGCAATGCTTGTGCCAGTCCTTATGGTGCAGCTTGCCGGTAGGCTTGCCGCGTGCTTATGAGACCGGCCTGGGCCGCGCGTTGATTCGCGCCAGGGCTTCTGACGCGGCCTTCAATTCGGGAACGTACTTGAGCGCTTGCCGGTAAGTGTCGGCGGCTTCCGCTATCAGACCTCGCGATTCCAGCAACGTCCCAAGCTCCATCCAGGCAGTGGCTTCTGTGGGAGCCATCTTCAAAAGCTCCTTGTATTGCGCCGCCGCCTCGTCATCGCGACCCAGACGCCGCAGCAGCCGGCACAGCCGCAGCCGGGCGGCGGCGTACCCACTATCGAGGCGAACTGCCTGCCTGAGCTGTTGCTCTGCCCCTGCGTAATCGGTGAGCGATTCGTCGGCGACCGCCAGAATGAAATGCGCTTCGGCCAGATCCGAAGCGCGTTGGAGAACTTGCTCGGCTTCGCTTCTGGCTTCGATGAAACGTCCCTGTGCAGCTAAAGCGGCGGCGAGGTTGAGCCGCGCATCCACAAACCCCGACTTCAGCTCCAGCGCCCGGCGAAAGTGGGCTTCGCCCGACACCATGTCGCCGCGGCTTGCCAGCACACTGCCGAGATTGTTGTGCCCATCGGCTGACGACGGGCTTAGCCGCACCGCTTCAGTGAGGTCTTGTTCAGCCTGCTGAAGATCGCCGAGGTCTTTGTATGCTGTCCCGCGATTGTAAAACGCCTGGGCGTAGGACGGGTTGAGCAGAATGGCCTCGGTGTACTGGGAGACCGCGTCGGGCAGCCTTCCCTGCCGCTGCAACTGGTAGCCGAAGTTGTTTCGGGCCCGCGCATTCTCTGGCCGCTTGACAACGGTATCGGCCCAGAGCGCCATCTCACTTTTGTAATCTTGATTCCTCGCGAGCGTTTGTCCGCCATAGACGAGAATCAGCGCGGCGGTCAGCGCGAAGGCCAGCAAGCCGCCGTTGAGCGTCGGCATCTGGCTACCCTTTAGCCGTGTGGAGAGGACGCGCCGCCACAGCTCGACGGCGCTGATGACGACGCCCGCGATGATTGCCGCCAGCGGCAAGTACATCCGATATTCAAACGCGAGATCATCAAACGGCATGATGGTCGAGGTCACCGAGAGGACCAAGAAAAACCACGCGCCGAAGATGGCTGCCGGCGTGCGACGATATAGACCGAACGCCGTCAACCCGACGCACAGGCAGACCGGAATCACGTAAGGCAAGGCCGCCACCACCGACGCCGCTTTTGGCCAGTCGTAATCGAATGCCAGCGAGGTTGGCACCAGCGCCAGCCAGACATAGTGACAGATAACAGAGAATTCCGAGATCAGGTATTGCAGTGGCGTGATTGACTTGACGCCAAACCCGGCGGTGTCGTTAACCGGCGCGGCGATGATCGTGCCGGCAAGCGCTAGCCAGCCCAACGCCAGCCCGCTATACAAAGGCCAGCGGCGGCGCAGCGCCTCGATGACTGAGCCGGAAAAGAAAAGATAATCGATTAGCAGCGCCATCAGCGGCGCGGTCACCATCACCTGCTTGCTCAACATGCCACAGATGCAGGCGAGCGTCGCGGCAATCACCCAGCGCCTCGGTTTGCTGTCACTAAAGCTGCGCACTGCAAAGTAGAGCGTCAGCAGATAACACATGCCCATCAGTGATTCGCACCGCTGGATCACATAAGTCACCGCCTGCGTCTGGAGCGGATGCACAGCCCAGACGAGCGCGACAACCAGCGCCAGCGGCCCGGCCAGTTGCGCGTAGCGTGGCGCCAGTTGCGGCGATTGTAAGACGCGGCGCACCAGCCCGAACAGCGCCAGCGCCGCAACGATGTGAATCAGCAGATTTAGCGCGTGATATGACCACGGCGACAGGCTGCTCACTGAGTAGTTCACCGCCAGCGAATAACCGATGAGCGGGCGCGAGATGTTATTGACGCCGAAGAGCGCCTGACCGGGCGGCCAGAGGCTGCGGATATATGGATTGGTCTCGATGAACGGATGGTCGTCGAAGACGAAGGCCCCACCGAAGCTGTTGCTGTAACAGGCAACCGTGACCAGCGCGATCAGGGTTGCCGCCACCGGCACAAAGGCACTCGATAGCCAGAACGGCGGGCGCGCCGCGACCGGCGCGGCGGTTGGCGATGCACTCATGGAGTCCTTTTCCTGCGGGGCGGGGTGAAGGTAAAAGCGACGCTATCCCTTATGCGCGGCGCTGTCGCCGAGCGGCCCTGATTCGCGGATCATGCTCGCAGTGTGGCGAATCTTGTGCTTGTCAAGCAGGTGGCGCAACGAGCGCACGCTCATCTTCAAGACTTCGGCGGCGCGCGTCTGGTTGCCGCTGGTGCGTTGCAGCGCCTTGAGAATGTAATCCTTCTCTAACTGCATCAGGTAGGCTTCAAGATCGATGCCGTCGTCGGGCAATTCCAGCTCGGCCATGTTACGCGGCTTGAATTTCAGGATGCGCTCGGGCAGCCACTCTGGGCGCATGCGGCGGTCGGCGGTGCCCGGCGGCGGCCCCTGGTCTTCGCGACGGCGGTCAAGCCCGGCGGTGTGCCCTTGCTCTAAAGCAACAGCGCGCTCAATGGTGTTCTCCAGCTCGCGGACGTTGCCCGGCCAGTCGTAGGCTTCGAGGTAGCGCACGGCTTCTTCCGAAATGTTCAGCACAGGGCGACCTGCCTGGGCGCTGTACTTTTCAAGGAAGTGCTGCACCAGCTCGCGTATGTCTGTGCGCCGCGCACGCAACGGCGGCAGCTCGATGGGGATAACGCTGATGCGGTAGAAAAGGTCGTTGCGAAACGTGCCGTCTTCGACCATCTGCGCCAGGTCGCGGTTGGTCGCGGCGACGACGCGCACGTCAACCGGAATCTCTTCGACGCCGCCGACCCGACGAATGCAGCGCTCTTGCAGAACGCGCAGCAGCTTCACCTGCATGGCCGGCGTCGTTTCGCCAATCTCGTCGAGAAAGATCGTCCCGCCTTCGGCAGCTTCAAACAAGCCTTTGCGGTTCGACACCGCGCCCGTAAAAGCGCCTTTCATGTAGCCGAACAGCTCGCTTTCGAGCAGCGTTTCGGTGAACGCGCCGCAGTTGATCGAAACAAACGGCGCGGCGGCGCGATTCGAGAGGTTGTGAATCGCCCGCGCCACCAGCTCTTTGCCGGTGCCCGATTCGCCGGTGATCAAGATGGTCGAATTGGTCGCGGCAACCGTCTCGATCATCTGATAGACGGCCTGCATCTGCGGCGATTTGCCGATGATGTTGTCGAGCGAGTTGCGCTGACGCAGCTCGCGCTTGAGCAGGACGTTCTCTTGCCGCAGGTGTTTCTTTTCGAGAACCTTGCCGACCGATACCTTTAACTCTTCGACGTCAAAGCCGGCGTCTTTGATAACCAGGTCTTCGGCGCCGAGCTTGAAGGCGCGCCGCGCCGTTTCGACGGTCGCAAACGCGGTGATCATAATCACCATGGTTTCGGGCGAGATTTCGCGGACGCGGGCCAGCAGGTCAATGCCGTTGATGTCCGGCATCTTGACGTCGGAGATAATCAGGTCATAGACGTTCTGCCTGATCAGGTCGAGCGCGCGCGTGCCATTTTCCGCCGTGTGCACGGCATAGCCTTCACGCTTCAGCACGAGATCTAAAAGTTCGCGCATGCTGCGCTCGTCATCGACGATCAGTATCTTCTCCATCATCATACCCCACTGGCGATAAGCGCGATTTTCAATCGGATGTCGCGCAATCTGATAGATTGCGCAGAGACTCGCGCAATCTATCAGATTGCGCTACAGGCCATCATCTTACTGAATCAAGGCGGCGCGGCGCTCGGTGCGCTGTCCCATAACCCGCCCGTGCGCTGGCAGCTTAATCGAAATGCTTGTCCCTTTGCCAGCCTCGCTCTCCACCTGAATCCTGCCGTTGTGGTCGTTGACCAGTTGATAGACGATGGCCATCCCCAGACCTGTGCCGCCGCTCGACGAGCTGAAGGGCTCGAACAAACGCTCTTTCTGCTCGCGGCTCATGCCCTGCCCGGTGTCGGCAAAGGTAATGCTGGTCTCGCCGCTTTCTTCGACGCTGAGCGCGATCTTCAATTCGCCGCCCATTGGCATAGCCTGGATGGCGTTGCGTGCCAGGTTCCAGCAAATCTGACGAATCTGATTCGGGTCGCCGGAGTAGAAAAGCGGCTCTGCCGGATAATCTTCGACAAGATAATGATCCGGCTTAAGCTCCGGGCTATTGCGCAGCAGCGCCGCGGTTTCCGCAAGCAAGCTGCCGAGATCAACGACGGTCTTCTCCATGCGCGGCGGGCGGGCGTAGGTCAGAAAGTCGGAGACGATGCGGTTCAGCCGGTCGCTCTCACGCAGCACGATCTCCATCAACTGCCCCTGGTCGGCGGCCAGGTTGAGCTCGCTGGCAAGCACCTGCACCGAGCCGCGCATCGAAGCCAGCGGGTTGCGAATCTCGTGCGCCAGGCCGGCGGCCATCTTGCCGAGCGCCGCCAATCGCTCCTGTCGACGGACTTCGCGCTCAAGCTCCATAACGTCCGTAAGGTCCTGAAAGGTCAGCACATAGCCGCGCGCATCGTCGGCTTCGTCAACCAGCGGCGCGACCGAAAAGCCGAGATGAAGCTCGCGGCCATCCGCCGTGCGGCAACCCAGCTCGAAGCGCGGCGGGCGGGTGCGCGCTCGTATGCTTTCCAGGCCGACTTCGATCTGCTGCTCGATGTCGCCGAAGATGCGAAAGATGTGCGAGCCGCGAACGTCCGAGGCTTTGTAGCGCGTGATCTCTTCAGCGGCGCGGTTGAAGGTCGTGATGTGGCCGGCGAGGTCTGTGGTCACCAGACCGCTGCGGATGCTTTCGATGATGCGATCATTGAAAATGCGATAATCCGCGAGGTCGCGCGTCGCGCTCGCCAGCTCCGTGCGCGCTGTCTGAATCTCGCTCTCGTTGCGGCGCAGGCGCTCGGCCAGTTGGCTCGACAGCAAGGCGACCGCGAAGATGGCAATCAGGTTGAGCGAGAAAAGAAACTTCGTCCACGCCATCTGCGCCGACAAGTAGTCGGGCCAGCCGGCGCCGCGCCCGATCAGCCCGCTCATCATCGCCACACAGACGAGGATGTAGAACGCCTCGCACAGCGCGCCGAGCGTTAGAACGACGCGGCTGCCGAACAACGCGCAGGCGGCGAACAGGATAACGAGATATAAGGCCAGAAAGGGCGATTCGACATCGCCTGTGCGCGCCACAAGCCAGGTCACAATCAGGATGTCGAGCGTTAGCTGGGCATAAGCGTGAACGTCGTGCGGGATTCTGGTGCGCAGCACCAGGAAGTAGACGACCGACAGCAACGCGATCACGCCGCCAACAGTCACAAGCACCGGCAGGAACGAGCGCGGCGACGGCTCCTTCTCAATCAATCCGACGGTCAGCAGCAACGCGCCGGCAATCGCAAAGCGCGATACCAGCAACCATTGCAGCTTTTTTCGCATATCGTGCGTCGCCATGATCATGAAGTGGAAGTAACAAACCTAGAGGCATTGACGAGGAGGCGACACGCAATATACCACGAGCGCCGTCACGCCTCAAGCCTATCTTTGGCCGCGCATTCCCCATTCATGCCATGTTTTGCCGCAGCCCGCGCCGGTTATGCATCATTGATGGGTGAAAACGAAATCCGGCGTCAGCGAACCGTCGCTGTTGCGCACCCTCAGGTGACGGTCTGCCCGACGGCGATCTTCTTGCCGCCCTTCTTCGAGATCAATGCGCCTTTCGGGTCGCCGCCATCATTCTTGGTTCCCTGCTCCTGCCCATTGATTAGAATGGTCGCGCCTGAATCGAAGTTCTCGCCCGCGACAATCAGCTTCTCGCCATTCACGGTCGCGCCAGTGATCTTCGATACAAACGTCGCGAGCCGTACGCGATGTGCGCCGCGCCCATGTGTGAAGGATTTTATAACACCGCACAGGCGGTTGCCTGATGCGCGCTCATTGCGACCAGCCAGATTTGCCGGCGTCGGTTTCGCACAGGCTGACGATCACCGTGAGCAGCTCGCTATCTACAGGGGCCGGGGCAACTCGATGGTGAAACTGGCGCCGCCGCCCGGGCCGGGACTGTCTGCGTAAACCGCGCCGCCATGCAATTCGGTCAGGTGGCGGACGATGGCCAGCCCCAGGCCCAATCCGCCATGCCGCCGTGTGCTCGTGCCGTCGCCCTGACGGAAGCGGTCAAAGATGAAGGGCAATAAATCCTTGCTGATGCCTTCGCCGCAGTCGGTGACGCGAATCCGGGCGCTTCCCGTTGCGCGCTCCAGGCGCACTTCAACGCGCCCGCCGGCGGGCGTGAACTTGATGGCGTTCGACAGCAGATTCCAGATGATCTGCTGCAAGCGGCTGGCGTCGCCCGCGAGGTGGCGGGCCGATGGGTCGAGCGTTACCTCAAGGCGAATGCCTTTCGAGGTCGCCGCCAACTGCACCGCGTCAATGGCGGCGTTGATGACCGCGGCCAGATCAACGTTGCTGATCTTCAGCCGAAGCTTGCCGGTGATGATCCGCGACACGTCGAGGATGTCTTCAATCAACTGCGCCTGGACGCGGGCATTGCGCTCGATGGTTTCGACAGCGCGCCCGGCCATCGCTTCGTCCAGTCCGCCGCGGCGCAGCAGATGGCTCCAGCCGATGATGGCGTTGAGCGGCGTGCGCAATTCATGCGACACAGTCGCCAAAAATTCATCCTTCATGCGATTGGCTGTTCTGGCCTCGGCGACCTGTATCACCAACTCGTCTTTGACAGCGCGCAAGGCCGCTTCGGCCTGACGGCGCTCGGCGATTTCGGCTTCGAGCGTCGCGGCCTTCTGCTGCAACTCGATGATCGCCCGCAATCGCTCGTCGGGATCGGCCAGCGCCGCGTAGCTTTCGGCGGGGATCACCCGCGAATGGCTGGCGCAAATCCCTTTGAGCGGATCGGCCAGCGCCTCGCCCCCGCACGCGCTCATTGGATATGCGCAAAACAGCACGAAGGGATGCGTCTTACGCAGGTCGTTCCAAAGCGCTTCCAGGCGCAGCGCCGCCTCGATGTTGTCCTGCCCCCAGAGCAACGCCACCATCTCGCCGAAGATTCGCACGCGGCGACGAGTCCCGGCGGCCCGCATGACCAGGCTGCCGACCACCTCGGCGAAGCGCCCGGCCTCAAGCACACGGCCGTCCATGAATTGCGACAGCGTCTCCGCCGCGTCCAACTGGATGTATTGCGCCGAGGCGCGGGCGGCAAAGACATCCAGCCCATAATCCTGTAGCCGCTTGTCGAGACTCTCACGATGCGGACGGGTAGCGACAACGATGCAGGCGTCATCCATGCTGAGCCCCATGCCGACATAACTGCTCAAGGAGTTCAACAGGAAGTCATCGGATTCATAGAACTGGACGAAGTGGTCCGAGTCGCTCATTTCGCCCCAATCCGTTGTCGGCGCCAGTTGGCGCGCGGTGGAGCAGACCTGCGGGTGGCCCGCTACCGACCCGTCAGAATTATCCCTGTTGAACAAGTGAGCCTCCGTCCTTAGTCATGAGTCGTCTGCGCAAGGCCGGTTCAATTGCATTGCGGCTCTAAGCAGAGCATCGAAAGAACGACGATAGATAGCTGTAGCGTGTCGACCGCGCCAGATAAGGATAATGACCGATGACGGATCAAATAAAGGTGGCGGGTCGAGACGGCAAAACAGCGAAAAAAAGCCTTCAAAAATCAAGGTCCACGTCAGCATTTTACGCTGTGTGACAACGGAATTCCAGATGAATCAAGCGGCGCGGCTGAGGCTTCGTTGACAGCGGCGCGGCCAGCCGCTAATCTATCGTTTTGATCCACGCCGGGCGCTGCCGCAGCAAGAAAACCGCGGCTATCTTTATTATCAGCAGGTCGCTTTTCTAATCACTGAGGTTACTGTGACGAGCGAGAAATCAAGGCCGATCATCGGCATCCCATGCCGCTACAATTGGACCACCAATTATTACGAGCTGCGCGAGACCTACCCGGAAGTCATCTACGCGCAGGGCGGCACGCCGCTTATGCTGCCGCTCATCCCCGAAGCGAAATACGTTGAAGCCATCATTGAAACGGTTGACGCCATCTGTCTGCCGGGCGCGGTCAATGACGTTGACCCGCTGCGTTATGGGCGCGAGCCGCAGCCCGGCCTCGGCCCGGTCGTGCCGCGCCGCGACGAGATGGACATGATGTTGCTGGCGGCTGCCGAGGCGCGGCGCATGCCTGTGCTGGCCATCTGCTTCGGCATTCAATCGCTCAACGTCTATCGCGGCGGCACTCTCATTCAAGACATCCCCTCGGAAGTCAAAGCGCCACTCAAGCATATGCAGGGCGACATCTTCTGGCGGCGCTCGCATTCGATCAACGTCACCGAAGATTCGCTGATCGCGCGGCTCGCCGGCTCGACCCACACGGCGGTCAACAGCCATCACCATCAGGCGATTGACATTGTCGGGCGCGACCTCGAACCCATTGCCTGGGCCGCCGACGGCGTCATCGAAGCGGTTATCAACACGCGCCCCGATCAATTTATCCTCGGCGTTCAGTGGCACCCGGAAGTCGGCTGGCAGGACGATCTGCTGTCGCAAGCCATCTTCAAGCACTTCATCGCGGTGACCCGCCGCCACGCCAGCGAGCGCCGCGATGCCACCGCCCACGTCGAACAATAACCAGCCAATCGCCGTCCACTGACGGACGGCGATTGGCGGTCGCCCTACGATGCACAAACGCGACAAGCTGACACTAGCGACCCTGTGCGCCGCGCACTTTGTCAATGATGCGTACTCCAGCCTGATCTATCCGCTGCTGCCGCTGTTGAAAGTCAAGCTCGGGTTGAGCGAGGCGCAGATCTTCTGGCTGGCGCCGCTCTACTCGCTGTCGTCATCATTGATGCAGCCGCTCTATGGCTTCATCAGCGACCGCTACGCCCGCCGCTTCTTTGCCGTCTGTGGCCCGGCGCTCACCGCCGTCTTTGTCTCGATGATCGGGCTGGCCTCGTCCTACGCAATATTGATCACCCTGTTAGTCGCGGGCGGCATCGGCATCGGCTCGTTTCACCCGCAGGCGGCGGCTATGGCGTCGCACGCATCGGGAGATCGCAAGCGCGTCGGCATGGCAATGTTTTCGGCGCTCGGCACGCTCGGCTTCGCCTTCGGGCCGTTCGCCATAACCCGCATCGTCGCCGTCGCCGGCCTCGATCACACCTACTACGTCATCGGCTTCGGCCTGTTGATGAGCGCAATTCTCTATCGCATCTGCCCGCCGCTGGCCGCGCCGGCAAAGGTCGAGCCGGCGACGACCGGCATCCGCTCACCGCTGTTGGCCGCACTGCACGCCGCATGGAAACCGCTTGCCCTGCTTTACGCCATTACGGTCATCCGTTCGGGCTTGCAGATCACGACGAACAATTACCTGCCCTTTCTGCTCAATGAGCAAGGCTACAATCTGACCGCAACCGGCAATGTGCTGACGGTCTTTCTGTTGATGGGAGGCATTGGCGGGCTGGCGGGCGGAGTGCTGGCCGAGCGGACTTCGGGGCGCACGGTGACATTGTATTCGGGGTTGCTGGCCGGCCCGTTGATGATCGGCGCGCTGATGACGAGCGGCGCGCTGAGCTTGATCTTGCTCGGCCTCGGCGGCTTCTTCCTGCTGGCGACGATTCCTGTCAACGTGGCGATGGCGCAGGAACTGGCGCCGGGACAGACCAGCACGGTTTCGGCCTTGATGATGGGCGCGGCGTGGGGCATCGGCGCGCTTGCGCCGCAGGCTTTGCACCCGCTGGTTATCGCCTATGGCTTCCGCACGGCGATGATCTTCGCTTCGGCGCTGACCTTGTTGAGCGCCGTCCTTGCTTACCTGTTGCCGCGCGAAGAAAGCCACAGGGTTCGCCCCGAAGCCGAGATGGCCATCGCCGCCGGCGATTGAAGCTCGCGCCGGCCATGCGGGTAAGCCATCAACCTCACTGAATCATCATGCCGTCCGGGTTGCAAGTGAGGGTGATGACCGTATAACGCTTCTTTAGTTTCTCTATCTCTTCGTTCTGCCGCGTGAGAATCTCCTGATAGTTGGCCGGGGGATTACCCCAGCAGCCCTTCAGCCTGTAGAACGCAATCTCCCTGCCCTTGCCGTCCACCAGCTTGCCTCTGCGACAATGCGCCTTGAGCGCCGTCAGATGATCACGCACCATGACTTTCTTGACGAGGTTATTGCCGGCGTCTGTCTGCACGCCTTGAGCGGAAACCACGGTGCCGGCTTTGATCCCCGGCGGCAGGCAATGCTCAAACCCGGATTGAGCGGCCAGCGCCGCGCTCGCGACAAGCAAACAGACCATACAAATCATTAGCAACCGTTTCATCGACGGCCTCCTTCATCGCCTGCAAATCGGATGTTGCGATGGGCGCTTCAGGTTGCGCCTGACTTCCTATAGCGGTATTCAATTCGAACAGCCTGCCACCGCGCCGGGGGTTGCCCGGCGGCTTCAGAAATTCTTGTATTTTGATTGCGAACAGGGTCAAATGGCCAGCCGCATCAACTTTCGCTAGTCCGGCCATAAAGATACTGCTTGCAATGAACTAGACCTTTAAATAGAATGGCAAATCACATTTGGCTCTCTTCAAGGTTTTGCGCCCGCATTTCCAATCTAACAGCGAGCCAGCGTTTATCTAAAAAACAAAGCTTTCCTCGGGAAGAAGATGTAGCAAGGAGGCATCGTTCATGAAAGAACTCAAACCCTCGAAGCTCGCCATCATGCGACTTCGGTCCCTTCGTTCGCAATCACCAGCTTTCCGCCGTGTGCTGATCCTTGGTGGTCTGCTGACGCTGGCAGGCTTCATCCTGCTGCCCAACCTTTCGCAGAGCGTCAGCGCCTCGCGCGAGAGCCGCAAAGGCCAGGCCCAACAACCCACCAGGAGCGGGCGGCGCGCCAGCGCGTCTGTGACCGCGCCGCAGCCCGGCATCCAGAGCGCGAGCGACGGCCTCAAGGACATGGATTCAGGCGACGATGCTGACTTGCCGGACATTGCCAAGAGCATGGACAAGCGCGAGTATATGCGCCTGCGCGACGAGTACGTTGCCCGCTTGCGCGGCCTGCCGCATGAGTTGCCGTTCGATCCGCGTGTCCGTGCCCTCCAGAAGATGGAGCAGCAAGAGCAGACCATGCGCCAGGAGAACGGCGAGTTCACGCCGCTGATCAACAGCCAGACCTGGACATCGATTGGCCCGGCGCCGATTCCCAACGGCTCGTTCCCTGTCAGTGGCCGTGTGACGGCTGTCGCCATTAAGCCGGCGGACCCGAACGTCGTCTACGTCGGCACGGCGCAGGGTGGCCTTTACCGCACGCTCAACGGCGGCACCACCTGGACGCAATTGATGGACAGCGCTCTGTCGCTGGCCATCGGCTCGGTAACCATCGCGCCGTCCAGTCCGACGACGGTTTTTGTCGGCACCGGCGAAGCGAACTTCTCCGGCGACAGCTACTTCGGCGTCGGCCTCTACCGCATCGACAACGCCGAGACCACGGCGACGCTGGTCGGGCCGCTCGGCGCCGCCCAGTTGGCCAACAACAGCATCAGCAAGGTTCTCGTCGATCCGAGCAATGCCAACAACGTCTTCGTTTCGACGACCTCCGGCATCGGCGGCACCGGCGCGCAGCTTCCAAGTGCTGCGCCCAACCGCGGCGTCTACCGCTCGACCAATGCGCTGTCGGGCGCGCCGACCTTCACCCAGCTCACTGTGCCGACGGCCTCGCCTAACCGTGCGGTGACCGATATGGCCTTTGAGCCGGGCAACGCCAATAACCTGATCGTCGCCGTCTTCGGCACCAACGTCGCGGGCGATGGCGGCATCTGGCGCTCGACCGATGCGCTGGGGGCGACGCCGACATTCACGCGCACGCTGACCCTCGGCGGCAGCAATTTCGGCATCCGTGTCAGCTTGGCCATCAACAAAGTCGCATCCACGGTCACTGTGCTTGCGGCCACCGAAGAAGACGCCGGCGCCGTCTGCAACAACCTTGGTCAGGACGGCGTGGTGCGCCGCTCGACCGATGGCGGCGCGAGCTGGTCGTCATCGATCACCGCCGCCGAAGGTTATTGCGGCGGCCAGTGCTTCTACAATATCGGCGTCGCTATAGACCCGGCCAACGCCAACATCTTCTACCTCGCCGGTAATGTATCGGGCACCTGCTCGACCAACTTGAAGCAGACCACCGACGGCGGCGTGACCTTCGCCGAGCACTCGTCGGGACTGCACGCCGATAGCCATGTGGTCGCGGTCGCGCCGTCGAACTCTTCGATTGTCTACGCCGGCAACGACGGCGGCATCTTTCGCTCGACCGACAGCACATCGACCTGGACGAGCCTCAATAATACAGGGTTCAACGCGACGCAGTTCCAGAGCCTGGCGCTGCATCCGTCGGATCGCGAGTTCATGATCGGTGGCACGCAGGACAACGGCACAGAGTTCAGACAACCGAATGCCACATGGACTCGCACAGACGGTGGCGATGGCGGCTACACGCTGATCGATCAGAACGCTGCCAACACCTCCAACGTGACGATGTACCATACCTACTTCAACTCGACCAACTCGCTGATCGGCTTTGCCCGCGCCACGACGGCGGGCGGCTCCTGGAGCTTCTTGGGCGCGCAGAGCAACGGCGTCACCTGCAACAGCAACAACGGCATCGTCTGCTCGGACAACGTGCTGTTCTATGCGCCGATGGCGCTGGGGCCGGGCAATCCGAACACCGTTTATTTCGGCACCGACCGGCTCTATCGCTCGTCCAACCAGGGCACGACCATGACGCTGGTGAGCCAGGGGCCGTTCGTCGCCAGTCAGCGCGTGTCGGCAATCGGCATCTCGCCGCAGAACGACAACGTGCGTATCGTCGGCCTGACGAACGGCAAAGTTTTTCGAACGACAACCGGCTCCTCGTCGCTCACGGATGTCACCGGCCCGGTCACGGCCAAGTACATCGCCCGCGCCGTTGTTGACCCGAATAACGCCGATACGGCCTATGTAACGATTGCCGCTTTCGGCGTGGCCACCGGTCAGCACATCTGGAAGACGACCAACCTGAGCAACGCCACGCCGACCTGGACGGCTGCCGGCAACGGTATCCCCGATGTTCCGGTGAGCGCCTTTGTCGTCGACAAGAACAACTCCAGCAACCTCTTCGCCGGCACCGACATCGGTGTCTATCGCTCGACCGACGGTGGCGCCAATTGGACGCCGTTCAGCAATGGGCTGCCGCGCGTTGCGGTCTTTGACATGGCGATTCAGAACAGCAATCGTGTCCTGCGCATCGCCACGCATGGGCGCGGCATCTGGGAGATTTCGCTCTCGGCGTTCGGCTACTTCCGCCACAAGGGGGATTTTGACAACGACCTCCGCAGCGAGATCGGTTACTACCGCGATGGCACCTGGGGTCTCTTGCAGTCGGGACAGAGCTACAGCACCAACAGCCCGCTCTTCTTCAGTTGGGGTGGCGCCGGCAAAGCGCCGATCATTGGCGACTTCGACGGCGACGGCAAGTCCGACATCGGCTACATCGAGCCGCCCACCGGCGGTCAGAGCGCCGTTTACGCGATTCTCTTATCGAGCCACAGCTACAGCTTTGCCCCAGGCCAGCCGTTGTTTGTGCCGGCGGGCTTCCCGTCGCT